>NZ_JAOYOD010000001.1:3600000-3912500 GCF_025833875.1 Reichenbachiella ulvae
TGAGGCCTACGCACCGGTGGGCGTGAGTCTGGTGCTCTGGTGGCGGGGTAATAGGAAGCTGCAGTGATATTTCTCCTCACTATCGCACGATCGAAAGGGGAAACGTAAATGACTAAATCAGCCTCCCAAACTTGCTTGTGTCAGCAACCCTTTCAGCAGCAAAGTTTATATTTAAGACTTCAATCAAACAACGAAGCATGAAGACTACAAAACACTTACTATTTGTATTTCTATCTATACTATGTTCCCAATCAGCCATAGGTCAAGACCTACTGACCCATGCATATGGCAGGGACACCTACAGCCTCAACGGCGAATGGCAGTATATCGTAGACCCCTACGAAACGGGCTTCTACGACTACCGCTTCAAAGAGAAACATGAAAAAGACCCTGGGGCCTATTGGAACCCCGGCATACCTAAAGACAAATCATCTCTGATCGAACATAGCTATAGCGACAAAAACACGCTGAATGTACCCGGCGACTGGAACTCGCAGGATCGCCTATTCCTCTACTATGAGGGTACTGTGTGGTACAAAAAGTCCTTTGATTATCAAAAGAAAAAAGAATCCAACAGATTGTTCCTTTACTTCGGGGCGGTCAACTATCAGGCAGAGGTCTATCTGAACGGCAAGAAGCTCGGCTCGCACAAAGGGGGCTTTACACCCTTCCAATTTGAAATCAGTAGCGAAATCCTGAAGGAGAAAGACAACTTTGTAGTAGTCAAAGTGGACAACAAAAGACACAAAGATGAGGTGCCAACAGTCAACACCGACTGGTGGAACTACGGCGGGATCACACGCGATGTGATGCTGGTGGAGACACCGGCCGTTTTCGTAGAAGACTACTTCATAGATCTGGATGCACCTACCGCCACGTTAAAATCCAAAACCAAGAAGGCCAAAGCCAAAGGCTGGGTCAAACTGAATGGCGCCAAAGCAGGTGAAACCGTAACCGTCGAGATCCCTGAGCTGAAAGTCAAGCAAAGCATAAAATATACGGGAGAAGCCACAGCGTTTAGCCTGGACCTACCCAAAGTAGAGCTTTGGTCTGATGTAAACCCAAAGAGGTACGAGGTGGTGATCTCAGCTGCCAATGATCAATTGAGCGACCTGATCGGGTTCCGTCAGATCGAGGTGTCTGGCAAAGATATTTTGTTGAATGGTAAGCCGATATTCTTAAGAGGCATCTGTATGCACGAGGAAATAGCCACAGAGGTACGCAGGGCCAACTCAGAAGCGGATGCGCTAAAACTACTAGGATGGGCCAAGGAGCTCAACTGCAACTTTGTAAGGCTCGCCCACTACCCACACAACGAGCACATCGTAAGAGCGGCTGACTCTTTAGGCATCTTGCTTTGGTCCGAAATCCCGGTGTACTGGACCATTGATTTTGGCAATCCCGAGGTACTGAAAAAAGCGAAAACCCAGCTCGAAGAAATGATCACCCGCGATCGCAACAGACCGAGTATCATCATCTGGTCGGTAGGTAACGAAACGCCCGTGTCAGAAACCCGAACTGAATTCATGAAGGAGCTCGTGATGCGTACCAGGGAGCTAGACGATAGCCGACTGGTATCTGCCGCGCTAGAGGTTCACTACAACAAAGACAAAAACACCATCGACGATCCTTTGGGCGCGTACACAGACATCGTATCTGTCAATGAATACCTGGGCTGGTACATTGGATTGCCCTCCTACTGCGAGACAGCCGAATGGGAAACCATCTATGACAAGCCATTGGTATTTAGCGAAACAGGTGCGGGGGCGAAAGGCGGCTTTCATGCAGACTCCCTGACACGCTGGAGCGAGGAGTATCAGGAATGGCTCTACGAAGAGCAAGTAAAAATGATGAAACGCATGCCAGACAACTACACGGGCTTGATGCCATGGATACTGGTAGACTTCAGGTCTCCCAAGAGAAACAATCCAGTCTACCAGGAAGGCTGGAACCGAAAAGGCTTGATCGACAATGAAGGCAACAAGAAAAAGGCCTTCTATGTTCTACAAAAGTACTACAAGGAGATAGAGGAAAAGACTAGATAATTCCTCAAGCACTTAATTAGAAAGGCACAGCGATTGATTGTTGTGCCTTTTTTATTGAAGCCTACGAATAGTCCTCGTTTAACGAAGTGCAACGAGGATGATGGTGTTCAGCGTTTGCAACACGATAAGGTCTTAAGAACTAAAACCTCCCGAAATGGTTTTTTGGCAAGACGATATTCCTAAAACTGCCAAATGCGTTTATCTAGATTTTCACAAAAGAAAAAGCCTCAAATATGGATTTTTTGGTTTGTGTAAAAAAAGTTTGTGCAATTTTGAAAATAAAGTTTGTGCAAAATTTGTTTTCATTTGTAAATA
The DNA here is from genome assembly GCF_025833875.1 of Reichenbachiella ulvae. Lineage (NCBI taxonomy): Bacteria > Pseudomonadati > Bacteroidota > Cytophagia > Cytophagales > Reichenbachiellaceae > Reichenbachiella > Reichenbachiella ulvae. The sequence goes on from NZ_JAOYOD010000001.1 coordinate 3,602,361, forward strand.
AAGTTTGTGCATAATTAAACCATATAGATATTCAAAGAATAACTGCCTCTTGAATTAGAGGGGCAGTAAAGTTACCACAAATCAATATATTTTACTGTTGGATAATTTCCCATTGTTGATTAGTTCCTCCATTATCTGGCCACTGACTAGCTCCATCCGCAGTAGAACCACCATTAACATCCAAACCCTGACCGCGATTTCGATTGACTATTACATAATACGTTGTCCCAGCACCTCCTGAAACATTTTCGCCCACCCATATCTGATTCTATCTAACCAGATTGATTAGTCGTACTTAAAGTAATATTCGTTCCAATTCCACTGCGTTCCTAGATACTATACGAATCACCATCTCTCAAACCAGACCAATAGATACTACTATTTCGAAATAAGTTAGTTGAGCCTTGTATATATGCCACTTCATTATCTCCATTTGCAGAACCATTGTAATTTTTCCCAGTAGTCATACCTGCTCCATATTCCGTTACAACGGTTCTACTTGCATAAGACCCAATTCGATTGTTCCAGTCTTGTTCCCATTGTGATGGCGTAGAATGTGTAGTCCAAAAGGCATAGTTGTGCAGAGCCAAAAGACAACTGCTAAATCGGCTATCGGCACCAACACCTTTGACATCCTCTGAATATCCAGTTCCTCCTAGTAAAATCCTTCCTCGAGGAATACTTGGGCACTCCGAAAGCCTATCGTCATAGATTGTAGTTAGCTGCGAAAGGAAGTATCCATGCGGCTCATTAATACCTCAAAGTAAACTTTAGACTCATTACCATATCCCAAAAATTGGACATATTATCAATTATGCTATCACGAGAAGAAGCCCCATCTAATAAGCTATTATTACCTTCATATCCTTATTCACTACCTGATCAATGACTGCTGAATAAGCCCCACCAAGATTCAAATACACTAGGCGGGTTAATCGGTAATCTTACAGCATTTACTCAAGGCATGTTGATTTGAAAACAACTAAGACGTGCCAACCATGCCCTAGTTTAAATCCAGAAGCTGTATGCCATAGTGATCATACCCCAATAGTTAGGACAGGGATTGTTCGGTTTTAAGTTCTACAATAGTGTTTAATAATCCTTTCATTAACAATAAAACCCAAAAATAATCTACTCATTAGGCGGCCTGTTTTTGGGTGGTTTGATAGAGATCAATCGGTCTCTGATTCTCGATACTTGTATGCCTTCTTTCCATGTTGTAGTAGTTGAAGTACTCTGCCACTAGTAGGTACAGATCCATACCGTCCTTAGGTGGATTGAGGTACAGTTTTTCATACTTTACACTTCTCCACAACCGCTCAATAAAGGCATTGTCAATAGCCCTTCCTTTTCCGTCCATACTCAATTTGATGTCTTGACTCAAGACGAAGTTGGCGAAGACTTCTGATGTAAACTGTGAGCCTTGATCGGTATTGAGGATCTCTGGCTTTCCATGTGTTTCTATAGCCTCTTCTAGGCAGTTTAGGCACCAGTCCGCATCCATTGAGTTAGATACTGACCAATTGACTACATACCTGCTGTAGAGGTCAATAATGGCTATCAAATACATAAAACCCTTCTTCATTGGGATGTAGGTGATGTCTATTGCCCAGACCTGATTGGGACGTTTCACGGTCAGATTACGAAGCAGATAAGGGTACACTTTATGAGCCTTGTGCCGTCTGGAAGTATGTTTTCCAGGCTGGGTAGCTCTAAGCCCCATCACCCGATAGTAGAGTCGTTCAACCCGATTTTTGCTCACCTGCAGTCCCTTGTCTTTGGTCAGCCAGGTATGCATGCTGCGTGCCCCCTTAAAAGAATGGTGGAGATAATGCTCGTCCATCATACGCATGAGTTTTAAGTTCAATTCAGATTCTCCTCTGGGCTTATAATATATTCCCGAACGGTGTAGGGAAAGTAGTTTGCACTGCTTTGCCATACTCAATTGACCCTTGCTTATCAATGATCGCCGTTCAGCAAGAGGTCTTACCGCAAGGCGTCGTTTAAAAAATCATTCTCAACTTTAAGTTGCCCAATTACCTTAAGCAGCTGATCACGTTCATCTTCAATTTGGGACTTCTTGCTCTTGCCTTTTTTCTCAAAAACACCCTCTGCATTGGCCAAAAACTCTCTTTTCCAGAGGTTGATTTGCTGAGGGGCTAGTTCATATTTCTGTGCTAGTTCTGCTACACTTGATTGCTCTTTGATGGCCTCTAATACCACCTTCGTCTTGAATTTTGATGTGTACTTCTTGCGTGTCATATCAGTAAATTTAATCGTCATTTCTGAACTAAACCCACTGTCCCATTTTTTGGGGTATGATCATAGAGCGGTACTTGAAATAAAACGAAGTGCCAACAGATAAAATCAAGGAACTTCGTGAGCAAGACGCTGTACCCATATTAAAGGACTTCAAAGAATGGCTTGAGGATCAATACACACAAGTACTACCCAAAACTGCTATTGGCAAGGCCATCGCCTATAGCCTGAAGTTATTGCCACAGTTGACTGTTTACACCTAAAATGGGAAATGGACTATTGACAACAATGCTTTAGAAAACAATATCGGACCATTGGCACTGGGCAAGAATAATTATTTATTCGCCAGATCACATCAGGCCGCACACCAAGCCGCAATGATGTTCTCTTTCTTTGGTATCTGCAAACTAAACTCAACAACATAGCCCCTATAAGGTGGCTCACCGAAACCCTGAGAAAACTCCCTGATGCCAAAATCAGCCATCTCGAAAAGCTACTGCCTCTCAGAATGCAAAACAATTTACTATTCCTAGGCACTCAAGACCGGAGGGATACATTACATCTCTTATGAAAGTGCAAATTTCAGCGAATAGTCGACACTGCTATATTTTTACGACAAATTAATATCCAGAATATTGTGTTAAAATAGAGCCACAAAATGTGGCCCTATTAACAATTACTAATTAATTACTACTCTAATTTTTGTTTCTTGAACACCTGCTTTTATACTTATGATATAAATACCTATTAGTGTATTAGATGGTAAATCAATTCTATTTATACCACTCTCTAAGTTACCATTTAGAACTTTACGTCCTAACAGGTTATACATCTCAAATGTACCATTAGAAGAATCTCCATTAAGCAAAATATTAAGCGTTCTACCATTACTAGGGTTCGGATAAACCTCGATTCTGGTACTTGTTAATTCTTGACTAATTACACGACTAGAAGTGCTAAAGATTTCTTAGACCAACCCATTGAAGTATTGAAATTGAGCGATGAGTTTAAGGAGGTGGCTCAAATCAATCATTTTCAAACCTTGTCTGAAATGATAGAGTTACCCATTGAGGTATTGGGGAAAATGGAGCAATTTAATCATCGCATCATGGCAGAATACATTTCTTTTATGGAAGAAAATGGCTTTGGCCACATGATTGAAAACTAGACTTAAGAGCGTGTAGAACTTAAAACTAATTCTTTCGAATGTGATTAATCATGTTGATCAATAAATCTTTCACTCCCTCCTTCGTATTGTGCTCTACATTATAAAATTTCGTTCTCAGGCTTTCTGCGGATACATTCTCTGCCCTTTTGGTTCTCATGAATCGAGCTAAGAAACGTAGTACCTCACGCTGGTTTCGATTTTTGAATACGCCTGAATCAATAAAGACTTTGATAAGATAAGCCAACTGTGCTACTGAAAGGTTTGTATGGAGCTTAAAATCCATAGGAAAATCTTCATACTTATTGGGTGAAAGATTGAGAGAGAGTTGTTGTTGCTTTTCTAAATACAAAACCTCTTCGTCTAGCCAATCTAAAAGGTTTTCCTTTAGTGACTTTTGCCTCGGCTTATAAGCTACTCCCGGTTTAATCTGAGTCTGGCTGATACACTTGTTAAACCAAGCCAGATTCTCCATTTGTCCATATAGGGTATCTTCCTTTTGATAACATAGTTTGATAAAGCGTGTATAGTACCCAAAAAAGCGAAATGAGTTGTAATTGAGATACATCATATTGGAAAGAATATCCCCATCCAATTCTTCATTTTCATGTTCATTTTCTGCAAGTTCCTGTAGCTCTTTGAGCATCTCTTTCAGGTAAATCAATTTTCTGAAAGAAGTCTTCTCTCTATTTCTTATCTCTTTGAATTGCCCAAAAGGAACAAGTACTATTTGAAGCAGGCGAATATTAACACCTTTCCTTTTCAAGCTATATTCGATGTCTGGTAAGTATTCCTGAAAGTCTCGATTGGCAATAATTCTATAACAGTCAGGAATCTTAGCTTTTAGGCTGAAGTATTTGGAAAAATACTTCTCTATGTAAGTCAGCAACTCTTCAAGCGAACCATATACGACCTTGTAAAGATTGGTGGGAGAAGGCTCCTCTGACAGTTCATAGATTCTTAGTGCCTCTTCTGGTCTAAAGTATTTCAAGAGCTGATCTGTAAGGCTGATCAATTCTTGTTGATGCTGTTGGATGTAAGTCTCTATCTGTCGTTCCTTTTTTGTGCCAAATACTACTTTTCTAATGGCTTTCTTGATTCTATCCGTTTCAGATTCAGCGATAGATTTCAGGTCATCTAGTTTTTCAATCGTTGTCTGATTGTTTATGAATTGCGAAGGGTTTAGGTCGGTAAACACCAAAGTATTTAATACTTCAAGTTCGTATCTCAATGTTCTAATGTGTTGGTTTTTAATATAATCTATAGCACAAGGTTAGAGCCAAATTCAAGTTCATCTTATGAATCATGCTTCCCCTATGAGATAAGTCCTGTTGTACCAGGAAACGTCACAAATGGAATAATCAACCCTACAGGGTATAAATACAGAAAAGCTAAGCTCACAATCCTGAGTATAGCCTTTTAATAATCTCCATTCAAAATCTGTCTATTCTCTTAAACTTCACATATGCACCTCCTTGAAATCTAAAAAATTCTAATTCAATCATTAGGTTGAGGTATCTCAACCTAATGATTATAAAATTATCTTACTGTTCTATCAACTCCCATTGTTGATTAGTTCCTCCACTCCAAGGCCATTGGATCACATCAGCTCCATCGCTTGAAGAACCTCCATTTACATCAAGAGCCTTCCCACTGTTTCGATTGATAATCCTATGATATCCTCCACCATTATCAATGACTTCCCATTGTTGATTAGTTCCTCCATTGTCTGGCCACTGAATTACGCTAGCTCCATCCGCAGTAGAACCTCCATTAACATCCAAATCCTGACCGCTATTTCTATTGACTATCCTAGAGTATCCACTACCCACATCTATAATCTCCCACTCTTGGTTTTGTCCACCATTGCTAGTCCACTGAATGACGTTAGCTCCATCGCTAGTAGAGGCACCATTCACGTCAAGTGCTTTACCACTATTTCGATTGACTATTACATAATACGTAGTCCCAGAACCTCCTGAAACGTTTTCGCCCCACCCATATCTGATTCTATCTACACCAGACTGATTAGTCGTGCTCAAAGTAATATTCGTCCCACTTCCACTGCGTTCCTGGATACTATACGAATCACCATCTCTCAAACCAGGCCAATAGACACTACCAATACTACTATTTCGAAATAAGTTAGTTGACCCTTGTATATATGCTACCTCATTATCTCCATTTGCAGAGCCATTGTAATTTTTCCCAGTAGTCATACCTGCTCCATATTCCGTTACAACGGTTCTACTTGCATAAGACCCAATTCGATTGTTCCAGTCTTGTTCCCATTGTGATGGCGTAGAATGTGTAGTCCAAAAGGCATAGTTGTGCAGAGCCAAAAGACAACTGCTAAATCGGCTATCGGCACCAACACCTTTGACATCCTCTGAATATCCAGTTCCTCCTAGTAAAATCCTTCCTCGAGGAACACTTGGGTACTCCGAAAGCCAGTCGTCATAGATTGTAGTTAGCTGCGAAAGGGAATATCCATGCGGTTCATTAAATACCTCAAAGTAAACGTTAGACTCATTAGCATACTGAGCGACTACCACATCCCACATATCCCAAAAATCGGACATATTATCAATGATGCCATCACGAGAAGAAGCTCCTTCCCAATATGCTATTATTACCTTCATATCCTTATCTACTGCCTGATCAATGGCTGCTGAATAGGCCCCCCACCAAGATTCTAGTACACTAGGCGGATTAATCGGCAATCTTACAGTATTTACTCCAGGCATGTTGGTTTGAAAACCACTAAGAATAGCATCAGCCTTAGCTGACACTGTTGAATAATTGTCCGAAGCATCTAAGCCTGATGGAATCACCCATCCATCAACAAAATTATCCCTGCCATCGGCCCAATTTACACCTGCAATTTGTGCAGCACCTACTGCAGCACTTGAAAGTTCTGCCTCGACAGGCTCCAACATGTTTTCATTACCCAGGTCATCAGTACAACCCATGCAAATCAAAATTGCAATACAAAACCCAAGAAGGGTTCCCTTCACTTTTTTTAGTCTGTTCATATCATAATTATTTTTAGTTAAAGACCAAAAATCAATGATAGGCAGTAAGGTGAGGGGGTAAACATTCTGAGTATCAGAGGGGGTGATTGATTTATTTCAGTATCACAACTGGAATACAAGTGATTCTATCTCGAAATTGCAACTTGACAAAATAGTACCCTGGCTCATATAGTTTCAAGAGATTATTCTCAGAGTCCCAACTCCAACTCGTAACCTTACCTTTTAGATCAAGCACAGTAACCTTTTCAATCGACAAACTTTTGGGGCTTATTTGTACCCAACCATCAAAGGATGGATTAGGGTAACAAATAACAGCACTCTCAGGGTCACTCAACCAACCTATCGCTTTCAAAACTGCAATTAAAGAGAGGTCCTTTTCAATGTCATGAAAATTCCAACCTTCTGAAACAACTGGGATCATCAAAGATTCAAGACCGCTATTTTGAATACCTGCAGTGTCAAAATGACTAATACTAGACTGTTCCTCAAATGGTGAAGGGGTGTATACTTTTAATCTATTGACAGTATTTCCCAAATTGAGGTAAACCTTTTGACTGGTTAGTACATGTGCCAATTCTTGTGGAGCTCCTATGTAGTCGGTCAAAGGGCTGCCTAATTCATCTTCAAGTAAATAATCATAGATCAATAGGCCTTCCTCTATCCCCAATGTCCCTGTATTATTTCCTTGAATACTAGCTGAAGAGAATACTCCCAGACCATGTGCTATTTCATGTAGCAACACAGTCAGAAGATCAAAGCTATTATCGGGGGTGTTGGCATCTAGTCCATAATACCAATTGACATTTGAATTGATAGCAATCTTCATATCCGGACTAAGACTATTTAGTGATTGTCCCAAAAGGGATTCTGCCAAAGAGACTGGATAAAGAGCGCTGGAATATACCGGTTTTGCATCAAGAGCATATAGCTGTTGGACTGTAGTCACAGCTAATGCATTATTTTCCAATTCATCCCAAACAAATTCAACATTCAATGGAATGGGAGAACCTAAAAGGCTCTCCCACTTTGACAAAGCATGACTAAATACCTTATCGAAACTGTATGAAAGTTCTTTCTCTGATACTCCTTTTGGTAAGCTAGAAGATATCTCATTCGATTCTACATCCGAATACAGACTACAAACTGTGTATTGTCCTTGAACACTTTGTGCACTTCCAATTCCCCACAAAAAAGCTATGAATAGATATGCCCATTTTAGAATATCTCTTCCAATCATATTCCATTAGCCTTGTGGTATTATTATAAATCCATAGCTGTAAGTGTCTTGACTTAGTCGATACTTTTTCAGAGGCTTGTAACCCCAACTATTATCACCGCCTACTCCTTGCTGTTTTAAATCAATATTCAATTCAACTAAAGCTCTTCGAGGCAGCTCAAACCTATGTTCAGGAAAATCATCGAGGTCTTCCAAAGTATAGTTGTGAGCACTAAATTCCAGCGGTTGCTTTCCAATGATCTTTAATCCCTTCCCGCTTGAATTCAGTATTTGTAACCATCTGGTATCCGTTCGATTTCCATTCTCCTGAGGAACGATATAGGGTGTCTCGAGATCCTTTACCTTTGCATGATATAAGCCTATATCAGCTGCTTGCATTCTGTCTATATAATTTTCAACCGGGCCTCTTCCATACCAATTTACATTAGCATATTCGATGGGCAATTGCATACGCATACCTACTCGAGGAATATCTGGTAAGTCAGTGGACTTAACCATAGTAAAATCTACAGCCACACTACCATCACCTCCAATCACATATTTGATCTCCGTATGTACTGCACCATCCATATAACTTAATGAAGCCATTACTTCCAGAATTCCATCTGACAGCTGATTGTAAGTAAATCGCGTCAATTGGCTGTCAGTACCTCGCCACATTGCATAACTATTCTGCATTTGATAGCCTCGGTCATTATTGGTCGGATTCCTCCAAAAATTAGGAGAGAGTGGTTGTTTTAAAAAAGATTCACTATCATAAGTGTATTCGATAAGTAACCCTGATTTCTTCGAAAAAGCTGCAGAGAACCTATCTCCAAATACACATAACTTTTCCTCATTCTCATAGGTTCGAAAATCCTCAGAACTAGTTACTTCATGAGCATATGCCTTATAACCTGAGAGAGCCTGTTGATGTCTGGCGACCACTTTCCCTGCACTTAAGCCTGGTAAGGAGTCTTTACGGCTCACCAATATATTCAGTAAAAGTTCTTGATCTTGCTGACTTGCTTTTGGTAAAGCCAAGACAGCATTTTTATGCTTATTGGGAACAATATTGCCTATATCCCATTTCCCTTCACTCACTACTTTGCCATCGGCTAATATCTGATATTCAAAATCTAACTCGTTAGCATCAGTGAAGGCATAATAATTGAAAATGTCACAGCTCACCTCAGCCTTCCCTATTTCCCAATTTTTGAACTTTACATTCTGATATACTCGTTCAACTTCCAATAAAGCAGGTTTGATACTACGGTCCGGAAAAATCAAACCATTCAAGCAAAAATCCTTATCACTGGGCACATCTGCTGGGCCAAAATCCCCCCCATAGAAGTAATCTTCGCCATTTGTAGTTTTGCCTTTCAAGCCCTGATCCATCCAATCCCATATAAAACCGCCTTGTAGCTGTGGTTCACTCTCTATTAAATCCCAGTAATCGATGATGTTACCTACACTATTTCCCATGGCATGCATATACTCACACAGTATAAAAGGACGGTCATCACCAAGGGTCAAATATTCTTGCATGTCATTAATCCTATAATACATAGGCACAACAATATCTGTATATGACTCTGTCCAAGCTTGCTCGTATTGTACAGGTCTTGAGTTATCCCTGGATTTGATCCATTGGGCTGCATCCTCAAAGTTCTTTCCAGATCCTGCTTCATTGCCCAAGGACCAAATGATGACAGACGGATGGTTTTTATCACGTTCTACCATACGCTTAACCCGATTTAGATGTGCTTCTTTCCATTTAGGGTTGTTTCCCAAAGTTTTATCTAGGGAATAACCATCATTCCACAAGCTCCCCATGGCATGGCTTTCAATATTGGCTTCATCAACAACATATAAACCATATTTATCACAGAGTTCATACCAGTAAGGATCATTAGGGTAGTGACTCGTCCGTACCGCATTGATATTGTGTTGTTTCATCAATAACACATCGGCCAGCATATCGTCTCTGGATACGACATGTCCCTCATACTCGTCATGCTCATGCCTATTGACTCCTTTTATTAGGATCGGCTGGCCATTTACCATCAGCTGCTTGTTCTTGATTTCTACTTTTCTAAATCCTATAGACTGTCCTAGGTAGCTTACTGCTTTTCCTTTGGTTACCTGTAGTTGTAGTTGATACAAGTTAGGTTTCTCAGCAGACCACAGCTGTGGAGATATAATAGATTCTTCGATGACTAACTCTCTCTCAATATTGTACTGTTTTTTTAGCACTTCTTCTCCCTTTGGATTTAGCAAGGCTAGCTCAACTTTGGCTCCTGTCAACTCTCCACTCCAAGTAGTTTCCAAGCTTAACTTTGCATTTTTATAATCGTCCGAAAGCTCAGTTTTAATAAACCAATCGCTCAAGTATGTCTCAGGAAGTGCTCTCAAGTACACATCGCGCTCTATGCCACTTAACCTCCACATATCCTGATCCTCCAGGTAACTACCATCATTCCATCTATACACCTGAACGGAAATATCATTGCTTCCCTTTTTCAAATACTCAGTTACATCAAACTCTCTTGGCGTTTTTGATCCTTTGCCAATACCTACCTGATGTCCATTAATCCAAACAATGAATGCGGAGTTGACTGCTCCAAAATGGAGTATCACTTTTCTATTCTTCCACTCCTTTGGTAACTCAAATTTCTTCTTGTAGGATCCTACAGGATTGTAGTGCTTTTGAATGTATGGAGGATTTTTCTCAAACGGGTACTTCACATTCGTGTAGATAGGGACACCAAACCCCTTCATTTGCCAATCGGAAGGCACTTCGATACTCTGCCATCCTTGAGTGCTATATCCTTTAGAATAAAAGCCCTGTGGTATTTTATCAGGGTTTTCTGCCCAGTAAAAGTTCCAGACACCATTTAAACTTAAGTAGTTTTTATCTTCTTCTTTATTACTGTGAGTAGCTAGAGTCTCACTCTGATACTGAAAAAATGTCGCTCGAGGATCCAAAGCGCTAACAGATGGAACTGTGGGATCTTCCAATTCCTTTGGCATTTGAGCCATCACATTCAATACCAAAAGCAAAAAACAAACTATTACAACTCCCTTTTTCATAATCACTAATTCAATTAATTTTCGTACTGGCAAATTAGTATTGCCACCTCCTTAAGGGGAGGTAGGCATTTATAAAAAAGGGGGGAATGATTGATGAAAAAGGGACAAAAGCACTAACAGTTATGCTTTTTGTCTAACGGCTATTCAACATTCTGTTGATATCCTCCTTGGACATTTCTTTAGAAAACTTGTTTTTGTATTCAGAAGGAGCGATCCCGAATTGTTCTTTAAAACACTTCCGAAAATATTTCAAATCACTGAAATCCACTGCAAATGCAACTTCAGTTACTGTCATATCCTCAGCAACAAGTAACTGAGCAGCTCTTTTGATCTTAATTTTTCTAATAAACAGCTGTATGGTATCACCAGTTAGATTCTTGATCTTTCGATAAAGTGAATTCTGCCCCATTCCAAGCTCTTTACACAAATCAGGCACACTGAACTCCGCAGACTCCATCATAGAATGGATGGTTGATTCTACGTTTAGGATGAACTCCATTTCTTTGGAAGATGAATTGGGGCTATTGTCGAAAAGATCATGGCTGGTATATTTTAGTTGTAACAGTTTTCTGCTACTGAGTAAATTATTTACTCGTACTTTTAACAGGTCTGAACTAAAAGGTTTGGTAATATAATCATCAGCCCCAGACTCAAACCCCTCTATCTTAGAAACGTTTGAGTTTTTAGCTGTTAGCATGATAAAAGGTATGTGACTAGTAGCCGAATTCTCTTTTATCATGTGACAAAATTTCATACCATCTATATCTGGCATCATTAAATCTGAGATAATCAAGTCAGGAATGCTTTCCATTGCAATGTCAAATGCATCTCTAGCATTATCGCAAGCAATTACCCTATACTTATCTTCAAACAAGGTCTGTACATAGGTCGTGATATCTACATTGTCATCAACAATAAGGATAACTTTATCTGAAGTGTTAACCCCTGTAACCCCTCCCTTCTCTAGCAATACTTCAAATTCTGGCTCAATATCATGTTCGTCATTTTTAACCTCAATAAAACGAACGTAATCACTTGTTTTGAAATGCTCTTTGTCCTTCTTCAATCGAACGGTAAAAGCAGTCCCCTGTCCTTGTTCACTATCAACTGTAATTTCGCCATGGTGTAATTCAATAAAACTCTTACAAAGAGCCAGGCCTATACCGGTACCACCTGAACCAATTGAATTACTCGCCTGATAGAAAGGAGAAAAAATATGTTCTAGTTCCTTTTGGTCTATTCCTCCCGCCTGATCCTTTACCTCCACGACAACTTCATCCCTCTTATGAAACATACCAAACTTAATAACCCTGCCTTCTGGTGAAAACTTAATTGCATTTGACAAAAGGTTACTTAACACAATTTGAATTTTCTCAATATCTACCCAAGCATACAAGTCCTGTTCGCAATAAAAACCTAATATTACACCTTTCTCTTTAGCTAAATGGGTAAAACTCTCTGCTTCTTCTTGACCCAAAACATTAAGATCATGGTAGCCCACATTGAGAACCGTTTTATTCATTTCTATCTTCCGAAACTCAAGCATTCGACCAATAAATTTGAGGAGGATAGAGGTGTTCTTTTTAATCAAATGGAGGTAGTACAGGGTAGCTTCATTAGTCTCTTTTTTAATAAGATCATTTACTGGCCCTTGTATCAAAGTAAGAGGTGTCTTTAACTCATGAGAAAAATTAGTGTAAAACCGTAATTTCTCCTGCATAGAACTGTGTTCACGTTCTCTTAGGGCTTGTTCAAACTCCAGATTCTGCTTAAGCAAAAGTCGACTATTATTGAAGCGTATATACCACCACAGTAAGAGAATGAATACTATTCCGTAAAGTAAATATGCTTGCCATGTACGCCATATAGGGGGGTGAATTATTATGGCCAACTCCTTTGAAACATTCTCGTCCCTCAGCCTTTTCACTTTAAAGCTATATACACCTGGTGGAACATTTCTATATGTTACTTCATTGAGATAACCTGTGGTCTGCCATTCCGACTCGAACCCTTCAAGTTTGAAAGTATATTCATTTTGCTTTTTTGTATTGAAACCAGGAATTGAGAACCCGATGGAAAAAACGTTATCTGAATGTGACAACTCTACCTTATCAGTTAAGAAAATACTCTTTCCTTTTGGGAAAATCTCAGAATTTAGTGGGGTTGCTTTATGATCTAAAACCCTAAACTCATTAAGTACAACTCGGTCAGTTGTTTCTTCCGCTGTTAACTCGTTTGGATAAAAAAGATTCAAACCATTAATTCCCCCAATGGCCATAAATCCATTGGAATACAATATCGAGCCATAATTAAAATGACCTTTTTGGAAGCCATCATTACTGTCAAATGTATAAATACCTCCAGAAGTTTTGTCAAAAGCAAATACTCCAATGGAACTACTCATCCAAAGATATCCGTTGCTATCCATTTCTAAGGCTGAAATCGCAAGATTGGTTAGTCCTGGGATTCCTTCTTTATATTCCTTGCTTTGCATATCAAAACAAACCAATCCCTTTTCTCTTGTACCCAGCCAAAGTGTGTCTTGATCCGCTACTAAGTCAAAGATCACTACAGCACCTTTAATTTCTCCTTGAGACAATGGGTACTCATTTAACCTCCCAGTAGGTAAGTGATAGGACAATAAACCTCCTCTGTATGTTCCCAACCAAAGCATATCTCCCGACACCATGGTAATCGCTCTAACATCATAGCCATCTGTAACTCGAATCCAATCTAGCTTTTTACTGTCTTCATTGTAGTGATATGCCCCACCATGGTTGGTTCCTATAAAGATTGACCCATCTCTAGATTCATAGATAGCTCTAATGTCATTGACTTTGAGATCTCCATTAATACCTCCTGCGGTAAAGTGCGTAACTTGGTCTGTTTGTAAATCCACCAGAAATAGACCGTTTTGATAAGTACCCACCCATAGTCTCTTCCTGGCATCCTCCTTAAGGCAAAGAATAGCTACATCTTCTATTTCTTTCCACTCTGCCAATTTGATTTGTTCTGTCTTAGTATTAAGGATATTTAGTCCCTTACCATCAGTACCTACCCACATCACATCGTCCGAAACACTAGAAGATATTCCCCAGACATTATTAAAGTTTAATGACGAAGGCATGTTTGCTTTATGAGTAAGGTGCCTCACTTGCTCACCTCTAGGATCGAAAACATTAATCCCTCCATTGTGTGTCCCCAACCAAAAAAGTTGGTTGTCATCTTGGAAGATTTTACTAATTGTTCGATACGATAGACCACTTTCATTGTTGGATACTCCAAAATGTTTAACGTCTGCCTTTGATAAATCTTCAAGGTTTTTGAATGAAAACATTCCATTTTGACGAGTACCTGTCCATATCTGTTTATCACCATCTTCATACAAACTGAGGTAGTCATCCTTGGGCAATATATCTTGTAATACAGGCTCAACAACAAAAGCTCCAGTATCCTCTTTTTCCCAAATTTTGTAGAGCCCTCCTTCGACCAATACCCACAAAACGCCACGGTGATCTGCAAACATACCGTAGATATTAATGCTGCTTTTTTCATTAAACATTTCAGGAGGTAAATAATCCAATCTTCCACTCTCTAAACCCTTCCTAACTAAACCTTTGTTCCCCACTACTGCCCATAAATGGGCATCAAGAATGGACATATGAAGAGTTGGGTAATTAGAAAAATTGATCCCTGAAACTTCATCTCTTAGATCAAGCCACTCGATATCACCATTAGATCTAATAATCCCACCATTGTATAAACCAAAGTATCGATTTCCTCTATTGTCAATAACCATAGAGGTCACGGGGCCATCTACTTTATCCGGTTTGAACCGAATGATTTCATCACTGACATAATCATACTTACCAACACCAGAACCTGTCATAATCCAGATGTTATTTTGATTATCAACCAAAATATCACTTACGTAATTATTTGGCAGTGAGTGATCAAGTGAATCATCCCTCAAATAAACCTGAAATTTAGACCCTTGATATCTAAACAACCCTCTTTCTGTAGCTACCCATATTTGTCCCAATGTATCTTGGGCTATGTCAATTACTACATTATTAAGTAGGCCTTGGTCTTCGTTTAAACGATGAAATTTATACTGAACAAACAGTTCTTCCTTTTCCCCAGTACTCGCTAAAAGAAAAGGCTGAGATAAAAGAAAGGATACTATTAGAACGGAAAACCATTTCATCATTGGTATAAACTATTTGATGACTAAAGTAACAATAGATCGCGCTGCGATGATAATTTCTGAATTCACATCCTGATACGTCCTAACATGATCCAAGCTTTTAGTCTCACTTGTCTGAAACAGGTCAATACTAGAATAGCCATCACTCAGCCCTTCAATTACAACTTTTTCTGCCTCTTCAGTTTGATTAACTAATACTATGACCACCTCATCTTCCGATTTATAGGCAGATGGAAGCATCTCCTCAATCGCGGCAATATCACTTAGTTTATCGGACCTTTCTAAAGAAATTCGCGTCATACCTGGTCTAATAAATCGTGAATAATTACCCAAAGACCAAAGCATTTTGGACTCATATACATTACCCGCCACAGTATTATGATCGATATATATCAAGCCGTCTTTATAATCATAAGGGCTCACAGCCAACCACCACTGCCATGAAACTGCATTCGCATAAACCAAGTCTGAATGAATTACACGTGCCAAATACAATGCAGGATCCATACCTAAATCACGACCACTTCCTTTTATCTCTTCGTGATCTTCTAGAATACAGTATTCTGACATAATAAAGTCCAACTCAGGATTAATTTCATTGATCTTATCATTGACCAGTTTGCGTGTATTCAATAAAGTACTGAGATCATATGTAGTAAAGTAACTATGGCCAGCAATACTCATTGCTACATTGTCGAGATCTCCAATATATGTATCTCTCGTTGGGCTAAAGAAATTATAAATTTGATCATTTCTACGGCTATCCCTTTCATTGGAATAAAGAAAATCTAAGCTT
Source organism: Reichenbachiella ulvae (assembly GCF_025833875.1). Lineage (NCBI taxonomy): Bacteria > Pseudomonadati > Bacteroidota > Cytophagia > Cytophagales > Reichenbachiellaceae > Reichenbachiella > Reichenbachiella ulvae. The sequence goes on from NZ_JAOYOD010000001.1 coordinate 3,618,132, forward strand.
CCTGCTTCAGTAACTTCAATTTTGGTATCGATTTGAGCCGTTGAAATTTTCTCGTCTAAAACTCTCGTCATTGCCGCCATTTCCTCATTGTTCCATGGACTACCTTCTTGATTACAGCACTTCCATTCCCATTGCGGCTCATTAAATGGACTCACATGATCAAAATGGACTCCTACTTTGGATTGCATGTTTTGCAACACTTCTACTATGAAGTCTGCATACTTATCAAAATTAGCTTCATCTAAATTGGCACTTACTCCATCTTCTGAATAAGCCATACCATTTCTAGTCAATGAGACTGGCGGACTGTTTAAAAATGCAGTAAAGTCATCAACACCATAACTCAACGCTCTTTCCAGAAACCATTGTTGCCCTTCCTGTTTATTCCAATCATAACTTCCATCGGCGTTTAAAAATCCTTCGGCTCTTCTCCATTCATCATTGATATTACTATTAGCACCTTGCTCAGCACTACCGGCTCCTATATTGAATCGCCACGTACTTAAACCTATACCTTTTGGATCATTTGATTCATCAAACTCAGTACTAAACAGTAACTCAGCTATTTTTTCGCGAGAATTTTCATTCCAGTTCTTTCCAACAAATTGTATAGACCATGCATCAGAAGCACCAAAACTTTTTATTTGTTGAAAAGTCTTATCCAAGTCTAAACTCAAAGTCAAATAATCTACCTCTTCTTTATCAACTTCCTCGTTTGGTTCTTCGCCTTCTTTCTCTTGACAATCTTCCTTGGAGGCTTGTGGGCAATCACACGGATCAGTTTCGACACATGCAATACTTTCTTCAGGAGATTCACATGATGTCATTCCAATAAACAAACATATAATAATTATGCATCTAATAATTCCCATGTCCTGTCTCCATCTACTCATATCTCTCATTTTTTCCTATATTAAAAGGGGGAGAATTCTTCTCCCCCTTACTTATAACATTAGTTGTAATTGGGGTTCTGCTCTAATTGACTATTAGATTTCGTTATCTCGTCAATAGGAATGGGAAACCAATAGTGTTGCTCTGAAAAGGACTTTCCTGTAAGTGCCTCTTGTGAATAGTCAAAACTTAATGTCCCATCCTCAGCTCTAGTTATAGCCACTTTTGCTGCCGCTTCATTTTCCACATCCATGGCAATCATCCATCTCCTAACATCATAATATCTATGCTCTTCGAAAGCCAGCTCTACTCTTCTCTCATTTCTAATTTTATCCCTTAATTGAGCTTGGCTTAACCCAGACAATAGCGGTAAGCCCGCTCTTTCTCTAACAAGGTTTACAGCCTCTGTTGCAGTCAGTCCTCCAATTCCAGCTGTATTCGGTCCGGTAGCTTCGTTTTGTGCTTCGGCATATGACAATAAAATCTCTGCATATCGCATATACCTCCAAGGCGTAACTCCTCCAGTGATATCATAGTTATTCAAGTCCGAAGTTTCATCCATGAACTTTCTAAGATAGTATCCGGTAGGTGAAGTATTCCATGGCTCATTACCATCTGGACTATCCAATCCTCCTGGTAAAAAGGTCTCTAGCTCTCTACCTCTGTATTCCACTCCATTATAAAGCACAGTGGCATAAAAACGTGGATCTCTGTTTACATACGGGTTTTGATCATCGTAACCAGACCCTGCCTCATCAATTGCTAAACCATTATCCATTTCATAATCATCCACCAAATTTTGCATTGGACAGTTTCCACCCCATCCACCATATCCGTTTGGTGCATTCATTTTCTCCATAGGAAAACTACGAGAGGTTTGGGTGTAATGCCTCATGAAAATATCCTCTGAAGTTTCTCCCTGAAGAAACAAGAGCCTATAATTCTCCGCCGGATCAGCATCTAGATCATCTACCAGGTCAAATTTCCCCAATGCAATAATCTCACCAGCAGCATCAGCTGCAGCTTGCCACTTAGCACTAGACTCTGTACCAAACAGTGGACTAGCTGCATAAAGTAGAGTTCTAGCTTTGAATCCCATGGCTGCTTCTGCAGTGGCACGTCCCATTTGCTGCACCCCTTGCTCTGGAAGATTGTTAATAGCAAATTCTAGTTCGTTAATGATATAATCTACCGTCTCATCTATTGTTGATCTCTCATACAAGCCATCAAAACTATCATCGAGTTGAACTACACGATCACCAATTAACGGTACTCCACCGAAACCTCTTAGCAACTCGAAATACCGAACTGCCCGAATGAACCTTACTTCGGCTAGTAATTCGTTCATTTTAGAGTCATCAATTTCTAGGGTAGGAATCTTTTGCAAGGCATCATTGCATTCTCTTATCCCAAGATAATTCCGACCCCATGACGTACTTGTAAACCCATAGTTACTAGGACTCAATTGTCCCGTTTGTATCAAGTAAGTCTGGTCATCATTAGAATAAATTGACTCATCCGAAATTGATGAAAATAATGCCCAGTGGTGTCCTCTTGTCAGACCAGCAGAGCCTTCCCATTTATTGGGTTCTTTGTTGGCTAACCTAACACTTGTATAAAGATTCATTAAATACGTTTCTGCCAAGTCAGGATCAGACCATATCAAATCATCAGAAAGATCTGTTGACTTCTTGTTTAAGAAATCGTCCTCGCATGACCACAGTCCGATAGCGAAAACTGTTGTTAGTAATGTTATATAAAGTCTTTTCATCGTCTTAGAATTTAATGGTTGCTCCTACATTAAAAATTTTGTGCTGAGGATATGCATGTCCCTGAATATTGGTCACTTCAGGATCAAAGTCGTCTGACGCCGTGAAAGTGGCCAAGTTTAGCGCATTGACATAAATCCTGGCTGAAGTCAGTCTAACTTTGCTAATCAAATCGACAGGTAGACTATAACCTAACTCAATATTTTTGAGTCGAACAAACGAAGTATTTACTAACCAAAAATCCGTTCTGAATTCATTACCTCCATTTACACTACTTGAGGTTCTCGTATCTACCCGAGGGTAACTACCTGCAATATTGGAAGGGCTATAACGGTTATCAGCCCATGTCTTGGTATAGTTACCAATAGTCCCTGACTCTGGAAGAAAATACTGCTCTGAAAGACCTTGTCCTTGTAACAAGAAAGAGAAATCGAAACTCTTCCAATCCAATCCAGCGGAAACACCATATACCAATTGGGGTACATTTGTCAAATCTGATCTCACCTGATCATTGGCAGTGATCTCACCATTACCATCCACATCCTTGTACATTAAGTCCCCTACTTTATTATTGGGTAGACTAGGATTATTTTCTATATCTTCTGGTGTTCTAAAGATACCCACTGCTTCGTAATAAAGTCCTGCAAAAAGTGGTTTTCCTTCAGCTTTCTTCCATTCAATCACTTCTGGATCTCTAATATCAACCACCTTACTTTTTGCATAAGTAGCATTGGCACTTATAAAAAAATTCAAATTATTGATCGATTGATCATAAGATATCTGACCTTCAAACCCTGAATTTTCAACGGTACCAATATTTTGTTGTGGAACAATCGCAGGAACTATATCATTAGCATCATTGGTTGCATCCCATTCATTGATAATACCCGAAACCCATGGCAAATCTCTTGGCTCAATCAATAATCCATCTCTGGTCTCATGAAAGTAATCAGCCTCAATTGTGAAATGTTGAAAAACAGTCGTTTCCAATCCGATGTCTAGTTTCTTGGATTCTTCCCAAGTAATGTTCTCGTTTGCCAATTGACTAATGACGTAACGAGTAACTGGCACACCATCTACCACGTATCCAGCACCAATATTTTGGTATCTATTCAAAAACTGAAAATCTGGTATCTTGTCATTTCCAATTACACCATAGGAAGCACGAATTTTGAGATTGTTAATAGCTTCCACATTGAAAAATGCTTCTTCAGATATTCTCCAACCTCCAGATACACTCCAAAAGAAACCATACTGATTCCCTTCTGCGAATTTTGAAGAGCCATCATATCTCAACTGTCCTTCCAACAAATACTTACCAGCATAGTCATAGGACACTCTACCAAAATAATTTCTTCGACTTTCTTGAAAACTATCACCTCCATTGGTACCATAGGGATTCTCATTTTCATCAACTCCTTCGGGTCCTTGATTGAGTTCATCGACAGCATCAGAATTAAATCCTCTTCTAAATGCTTCCATGTAATCAGACTTGTATTCACTCTGTTCGTAAGCCACAAAAGCAGAAACATAATGATCATTAATGGCTTTATTAAAATGTAAAGCCGCATGTGCCGTTACCAGCTGTTCATTATCACGTCTTTGGTAAAGCTGTGGGGAAGCAATGTTATTAGGAACCTCCGAGAACTCCATGGGGTCAGAATTAGGCACTGGTTGATATACAACATATGGCAATTCAAACTTCTTCTGCTCCTTGAATGATTTATCAACCGACACAAAACCCTTGACCGAAAATGACTCAGCAAACGGAAGCTTGTAATCAAAATCTAGTATGGTATTGAGCACAGTCTTAGGTTGTGTATCCTTACCAGGTGTATCAGTAACCAATACCAAAGGATTATTGGCTCTTTCTGAACCAATACCATAACCAACACCATCATAGTAAGGCACCAAACTAGGCTGAGCTCTATATGCGGCTCTGAATACACCTTCAGCAGATGTAGTTGAATAAGTTCCCTTTTCCTGTCTTACATTAAGCTTGGCGCCAATTTTCAAATAATCAGTAGCATTGACATCAACATTGGTTCTTAAATTGATTTGTTCAAATTCCGTAATCCCATTTTTGTAGATTCCTTCCTGATGTCTCCTGCCTAATGAAACAAAATACTGGGTAGTTTCTCCTCCCCCTCCAATTGACAGACTTTGCTGGTCTTGATAACTGATTGGAGCAATCACTTCATTCAGCCAATCTGTATTTGCGTAGTTGACGGGATCACTACCATTTCTAAACAATTCGAGTTCTTCTTCAGTATAAGTCTGATTCAGTCCCCCCCCAGGGTTGTTATAGTAAGCTATTTCGTTCAATATCTCACCATATTGAGCAGAACTTGCCATTTCCGGAATTCGAGTTGGTCTAACAAAACCATGATTATAAGTGAAGGTAAAAACTGGTTCACTTTTCACTCCTCCCTTAGTTGTAACTAATATAACTCCATTGGCAGCTCTTGAACCATATATAGCAGCAGATGCATCCTTCAAAACTGAAATACTCTGAATGTTATTTGGATCCAAACGCTCAAGTCCACCTAACTGACTGGCAACACCATCTACTACAATTAAAGGACTATTATCTCCATTGGAACCTTGTCCTCTAATCAAAAGTTGCGACCCATCAAACCCCGGCTCACCGGAAGCTGTAGTTGCAATAACTCCCGATATCCTACCTGCAAATGAATTTGAAAGGTTAGGCTGAGGACTTTTCTGAAGTTCCTTACCTTGAACAGAAGATACAGAGCTAACTAAAGTCTCTTTCGCCTGTTCACCATACCCAACAACAATCACTTCCTCCAACGCCTGTACATCTGCGTCAAGCACAATATCAATTGTACTTCGACCATTTACAGGAATCTCTTTAGAAAGATATCCAACATAAGAAATACTCAATGTTGCATCAGAAGGAACTTCAATGCTAAACTCCCCATCCATATTAGTAACAGTTCCCTTAGTAGTACCCTTCTGAAGTACTGTAACACCAGGCAAGGCATCTTGTAAATCGCTCGCCAATATCTTTCCACTTACCGTAATGCTTTGTGCTAGGGTGGCAAAACCACTCATAACTAGGCACAAAAGAAGCAGTACATGTTTTGTATATTTTCTATTCATAATATCAATGCTTTAAATTCTCTGAGATTGAAACTAATTGACCCTTCTGATCTGAGCTTTACCAAGATATTCATCCAGTATCAACTCATAGGTTCCCTGTCTATTGAAGAACTTCCAGTCAGCACCATACTTTTTGGCTGTCTCTGTCCATAGTACATTCCCTTCGGGAGCTAACTTATTTTCTTCTACATCTCCAGTACTTGGATCGTCCTCAAATACTTCAGGAAACCCCCAATCCAAATCATCCCACGATTGGTTTCCATTGAACTTCAAATCAACTGCATCAGAAAAGCCAATAGTAGCTCTATACAAATAAGGATTCTTGGCATCCTGATCCATAGGGTAAGCTTTTGATGGATCCCAACACAAATCAATGTCTGATCCACTTAAATCTTGGAAACCACATCCCATGACATGAAACTGTCCATTCGGGGTTGGCAATTCCTCGGTGATTAACTCTACGGTATATTGCATAATAGTAGGATTAAACCTTACAATGCTATACCCTTGGTCAAGAAGGATTTTACCACTGCTATCATCATTAACCATTCCAAGTCCGGGATCATTGGTATCTACAAGTCCCCAGTTGTTTGGTGCCCAATCCAATTGTCCAATAAATTTGACTCCATCATCATCACCATCACTATACAAGGTAATTGCATACCATCCATCTTCTTCATCTGGTGACATTAACATTGCCTTACTTGGATCCCAATCGTTCCAAGAAACATCACCTACTGCATAAATAAATTGGGAGGCACCTTGCTCTTTCGTGAGAAGCAATGTATCCACAGAAGTATTCCCTCCATTGTCTGTAGCAGTAACCACAACAGGAAAAGAACCAAAATCAGAACTAACTGCTACAGCAGATTTGAAATTATATAGTTTTGTTCCATCCAATACAGAATCAATATCTACCCCTAAGTCTTCAGAAAAAAGTGTGAACTGGGTCAATCCGTTATCATCAGAAACCAAAATGTTAAAATTTAGATCTCCATCTGAACTAAAGACGGTGCTTGTCCCAACAGGACCATTAACAGCAATTAAAGGGCTTAAATCCCCCGATGCTGTAAATCCGCCTTCATCCGCACAACTGTAGAGCACAGCCGCACAGCCAAATACTAGCCAATAGTAAAATAGTCTTAGTGTTTTCATTGTACTTTCCTTTTTTAATTTAAATAATTTTAAGTACAAATAAACTTTTACTAAGAGTGACACATGGCCTACGCATTTGACTTTTATAGGGGGTTGATTTTGAAAAAAAATTAAGATGCGGGTATATAAAGGCCCTTTTTTAAGCTAGTTTCCCATTTAGGTTGTAAGAAACCGTTCATGATTGAAATATCCTTAAAAACTTATTGGCGATCTTAACCTCATAATTTTCCATTGCGGCATTTCCTAGCTCTTCCTTTTGCTTTTTGTATATTCTAGGGTGCCTAATGGTAATAAACCCTGCCAGGTTTGCAATGGATTTTTCAGGCCATTTACCTTGATCCCTAGCGGTATCATTCAAAAGGATTTGGATGAATTTATTATGATCGAGAGTATTGATATTATAAAGGACAAGTGTAGAAATGAATTTGTTATCTGAACTGTCAATTTCAACAAAATATAAGGGTTGCCCTATATCGAATTTTACGACTAGGGACTTTCTGTCTAGTAGGCCAATACTTTTGAACTTGTTATTGGTTTCAAATGTTAAAAGATCATAGGTGAATTCTTTGCCGATTTTTTTGGCAAGAATGTGGATGGCTTTTGGTAAGACGCTCAAGAAATTGAGACTTGGAGCTGAGATGACTCAGGAGCAATTAGTGCTTAAATCGGGCTTGCATCCAACTTATATATCCCATCTTGAAACAGGTAAAAAGCAGCCTAAGCTAACAACAATATTCAAATTGTCTAAATGTCTTAGCATTGGCCCTGAAAGACTATTCTTAGAAATGCTTTAATTCTTAACGTTTTGAAAAACCATAATGTGAATTATGGTATGAGGAAAATGTACATTCCATTAAAATCATGTGAGCTTTGAAAACATCCCATATGATACCTTTCCTAAACGATCTTTCAGATTAAGACTTGCACAAACTTTATTTAAAATGCACAAACTTTATTTTTAGTGCACAAACTTTATTTTCATGAACCAGTTTGAGGCTTTTCTTGATATTTTCATTTACTCAACAGTCACTGATTTGGCTAGATTACGAGGCTGATCGACATTGCAACCACGCATGATGGCGATGTGGTAGCTCAGCAGCTGCAGCGGTATGACCGAGATCAACGGCATCAGTGCTTCATCGCACCTTGGCACTTCAATCACGTGATCAGCCATCTTAGGGATCAACACATCCCCCTCAGTTACGATCGCGATCACCATTCCCTTGCGGGCTTTTACTTCCTGGATGTTAGACACGATCTTGTCGTACGAACTATCTCTGGTAGCGATAAATACCACCGGCATTTCCTCATCTATCAAAGCAATCGGCCCGTGCTTCATCTCTGCTGCAGGGTATCCTTCTGCATGTATATAGGAGATCTCCTTCAGTTTCAGTGCACCCTCCAGCGCTACTGGGAAGTTATACCCTCTACCAAGATACAGGAAGTTCGCTGCATCTTTGAAGAGACTAGAGATGTACTCGATCTTGTCATTGCTATCTAGCACTTTTTTGATCTTGTCCGGAATTGATTCCAACTCCTGCAGCAATTCTTTGAACTTGCTCTCAGTAATGGTTTTCTTACGCTGTGCCACAGATAGTACGATCATAGTCAGTACCGACAGCTGACCCGTAAAGGCTTTGGTACTCGCCACACCGATTTCTGGTCCGGTATGTAGATAAGCTCCCTCATGTGAGGCTCTCGAGATAGAAGATCCCACCACGTTCACCACACCGAGTATGATAGCTCCCTTAGACTTGGCTAGCTCTATAGCTGCCAAAGTATCTGCTGTCTCTCCCGACTGAGAGATTGCGATCACTACATCTCCTTCGTTGATCACCGGGTTTCTATAGCGAAACTCTGAGGCATATTCGACCTCTACCGGTATTCTACAAAACTCCTCAAAGAGATACTCTGCCACTAATCCCGAGTGCCAACTGGTACCACACGCTATGATGATAATCCGGTTGGCCTCCGCCAATGCATCCGCCTGCTCGCGAATTCCCCCGAGGGTCAAGCGAGCATTTTTGGCATCCAGACGCCCACGCATACTGTCAGCAATAGAGTTAGGCTGCTCGAAGATTTCCTTCAGCATAAAATGCTCATAGCCTCCCTTTTCTATCTCGTCCAGTTCTAGCTCGACCTTCTGAATGTATGGATCTAGCTCTATGTTTTCAATATCGATGATCTTAAACTCATCTCTATTGATCACGGCAATCTCTTCATCATTGAGGTAAACCACTTCATCCGTATACTCCACGATAGGCGTAGCATCCGAGGCGATAAAAAATTCGCCCTCTCCGATTCCCAGTACCATGGGGCTGCCTTTACGCGCAGCTATGAGTTGATCAGGGTTTTCCTCATCCATAATCACAATCGCATAGGCGCCTTCGATAGTTGCCAGAGCCTGCCTTACAGCTGATTCCAGAGATATACCATGCGATTTGATATCCTCGATGAAGGTAATGAGCACTTCGGTATCCGTATCACTCACGAATGAGTAGCCCTTTACTTCTAGCTCCTTTTTGAGCGAAGAATAGTTCTCGATGATGCCATTATGGATGATCGAAAGCTTTTTGTTACTGGAGTAGTGTGGATGGGCATTCACATCATTAGGCTCACCATGGGTCGCCCAGCGCGTATGTCCTATCCCGATAGTACTATGGATTTTCTTTCCTTTGAGCGTCTTTTCCAGTTCGGCTACTTTGCCTGCTTTCTTATAGATCTGCAGTTGCTCATCGTTATAAACAGAAATACCGGTGCTGTCATAGCCCCGGTATTCTAATCTCTTCAGTCCCTTGATAATCAAAGGGCAAGCTTCTTGATGACCAAGATAAGCTACAATTCCACACATAGGTGATTAGTTTGGATTGGAGAAAAATATTTTCATTTTGATACTATCAGCCGGAATCACTGTTCTGTTGGCATTCGACAAATTTGACGGCATCAGAACCAAATATTCCAAATCTTTGATATATTCATTCTCTACGGATTGCCCAAATAAAGTTGCCACTCCAGTCATTTTTGTTGCTGTTGTGTCTATGCTCATTTCCATGAACTGCTGAGCAGCTGATAAATATCCCACATCAGACAACACCCCTGTATTATAAACGCCCTGAGATTGAAGACCTGCTATGTTGATTTGTCCTTGTTCACCAATAAACATCATTCTGGCAGAAGATATACTTTGATTAAGAATAGTGTCCTGATATACAGCTGAGATTTCAAATTCCAAATTATTGATTTGAATCAGCTCGTTACCCGGTCTGTCCAAAAAGTCCAGAAATGGTTGCATGTCAATTTTAGGATAAATCCCTGAGGCTGCCTGTAAATAAACATATCCATCCCCCGTATCGAAATTTTGCAAATTCTCTCCGATCACATTGCCTATCACTGATCCAGTGCGGTCAGTAGATATTTTATTGTATTTAGCAGATGCTGCCGATAGAGAATAAGAAACGCTCAAGCTATCTGCATAAGTCGTATCTGCCATGATATGATAATGAATTTTCAGTTCTGACTGACTAGCCAAAAACCCAACTATAGCCTTGTTGTCCACTCCTCCACTCAGTGCAAGTCCTTTGAATTCATCTCTTAGAATTGCACTTCTATTGGGCTGTCTGGCGATATCAAAAAGTCTGTCTTTCCAGCTATCATTCAAATAGAATTTTACCGTATCAAAAGATGACGGAACCCAATGCAAAGAATCCAATCTAGGAATAAAGGGAAATTCATTTCCTTCTTCAACAGGCAAAACTGGCGTTTCAAAATTGTGCAAATAATACACACCAGAGAAAAGCTGATCATCCACCTCCTGAACACGTATGGTTTGATCCAATACAGGCTTCTCATTAGTATTGACATAGTCATAGGCTAACCTCAAAACTGCAGAGTCCACCACATAGCTAGCCCTGATCGTATCTACCACCAATGGGTCAGTCGATACTGTATCAAGTCGGTAGGGCAAAGACTGAACTCCGGAAGAAATTGACAATCTCGTCAATCCCATGGAGCTAGTAGTTCCAAAAACAGGATCTACTGTACTACCAACAAGAAAACGACTGCTTCCACTCGTTCTTAAACTATCAATAAATACATTTTGGGCAGACAGGGGAATCTCTTCATAATAAACTCCTGAATTTACACCGTCCGGATCTAATCCTAAACCAACTTCACTCGGGTCTTCACAAGAAAAAATGGCTAGGGCTGTGAAGATCAACAACCCAGACCAATTTTTATCCAACAAGTTCATTATATAAATTAAAATAAGAATCTAAGTAGTTATCGTCTTTTTGAATGGTTTCGACTTTCTTGTCCTTAGGAGCAGAGCTGATCAAGTTATCAATGATATCTCCGGTTTCCTCCTTAGACTTAATCACAGCATCCGCATACTCCATTCCTAGTTTTACGAATCCTTCGAAATCAGCTGATCTTAAATGATCCAACATGCTCTCATCAATGTCCATCATCATGGCTTTATTGATCAAAGTATCATCGAATTTGTGATCAAAAGAATTGCCATAAATATTGTAGATAGACTTGGCATCTTTAAAGATCGGATCATTCTTGTAGGTAGTTTTCAGATATAACGGAATGAAGCTAGTCATCCAGTCATTACAGTGTACGATATCTGGGGCCCACCCTAGTTTCTTCACAGTTTCTAATACTCCTTTACAGAAGAATATGGCTCTTTCGTCATTGTCCTCATGGAATTTCTCTTCTTTATCAAAGAAAACCGACTTTCTGTGGAAGTAGTCTTCGTTATCAATAAAGTAAACTTGAAGCTTCGCATTTGGAATTGATGCCACTTTAATAATCAAAGGTTTTTCTTCATCACCCACAGAGATGTTGATACCTGACAAGCGTACTACCTCATGTAGTCTGTTCTTTCTTTCGTTGATTAAGCCGAATCTTGGGACTAAGATTCGTATCTCCATTCCTCTTTCCTGCATGGCCTGGGGCAAGGCTCTCACAAAATCAGCCACTTCTGTGGTCTGTAAAAAAGGGTTTATTTCATTTGCAACATAGAGTATCTTATACTGTGACATAAACCTTTATTTTTAGTATGTTATTATTTCAAAATGACCACAAAATTACACTATTTTTGGATCATTTTCAACTATAATGCCTTTTTACATCTGTATAGATGTCGGCGCACCCCCCATTTATGAAAGTTTTGCGTAGTATTTTAGAGATGCGTCAGGCCCTTCAGTCGTATCGCACAGATTCGTCATCCATAGGACTCGTCCCTACTATGGGAGCCCTACACGAAGGCCATTTATCGCTTCTCAGCCAATCTTTGCAAAACAATCAGGTGACTGTATGTAGTATATTCGTTAACCCGATACAGTTCAACAATCCCGAGGACCTGAAAAAATATCCTAGAGATGAGAAAAAAGATTTCGAACTCCTGGAAAAAGCAGGTTGTGATATGGTTTTTGTCCCTAGCAGTCACGAAATGTATCAGGATGACAGTGCTGCTATTAAAATGAATTTTGGGGAGATTGAAAATGTTTTAGAAGGCAAATTTCGTCCAGGGCATTTCTCAGGCGTGGGGGTAGTGGTTTCCAAATTATTCAACATCGTGCAACCAGACAAGGCCTATTTTGGTCAAAAGGATTTGCAACAGCTTGCTGTGATCAAGCAAATGGTAAAAGCTTTAAATTTCCCAATCGAAGTACATGCGGTTCCTATTATGAGGGAAGACAATGGACTAGCCATGAGTTCAAGAAATCAAAGATTGAATGAAGAAGAAAGGGAAACTGCCTCGGTGCTCTATAAAAGCATGCTCTTGATGAAATCAGCATTGAATGAAGGAAGCTCAATAGAAACAGCAAAACAAAAAGCCACTGAAATGCTGGCTAAAAATAACAACATAGACTTGGAATATATGGAGTTGGTCGACGCTGACACCATGGAGATTTTTGAAAATACGACAAGTAAAAACGCCCTATCGATCTGCGCAGCAGCTTATATTAGTGGTGTTAGAATTATTGACAACCTATATATTCATTAAGAAATTTTGAAAGTATCCACCGTTATCAAATTCAGTATATCCCTCATTCTTGCTGGGGTCATTTTTTATTTTGTTTTCAGGAGTGTATCCTTCGAAGATTTTAGTGACAAACTCAGCCTGGTTAACTATTGGTGGGTATTGCTTTCGATGGCGATTTCTATTATCAGCCATTGGTTAAGAGCTTACCGCTGGAACCTCATGCTGGAACCCCTAGGTCACCAACTTAGTACGGGCAGAACCTTTCTGGCCCTAATGTCAGGGTACCTGGCCAATTTGGCATTCCCGCGACTGGGAGAAGTAACTCGATGTGGCGTATTGAAGAAAAATGATGCCGTACCAATGAGTGTTGGCATTGGCTCGGTGATAACAGAACGCGCGCTGGATTTCTTAATCCTATTGAGTCTGATTGTGCTGGACCTGATCGTTGAAATGGACAAAATTCTGGATTACTTCATGACTTCTGTCAGATGGGATGATTGGGCAGATCAACGCTGGGTGATTTTTGCGATCGGCGGGCTCTTGATCGTAAGTGGAATAGTAGGTATTTTGATATTGAGATATATCCTAAGTAAAGAATTCAAACATCCTACGGTCAATAAAATCAAATTGAAATTAGCAGAAATTGTTTCAGGCCTGCTTTCAATCAAAAATGTAAAAAGCCCAGTAGGATACATCATCTCTACCATCTTGATTTGGGTATTATACTTCCTGATGAGCTATGTAATCTTTTTCTCGATGGAAGAAACTTCAATACTTACCCTGGGTGCTGGATTATCCATCTTAGCTGCTGCTGGCGTATCCATGGCATTGCCAGTTCAAGGTGGAATTGGTGCTTATCATGCATTCGTGAGTGGGGTTCTTGTGATCTATGGAGTGGGGGCAACCACTGGATTATTTTTGGCTACCTTACTCCACACCTCGCAAGTCATACTGGTAGTGCTAGTCGGTGGAGCAAGTTTGCTAATAAGTCTTTTTGTATCCAAAAAGAAAGAAACTGTCGTGCCAGCTAATACGTAATTGTAACAAGTAAATATATAATTAGTTTATAGCTATGTTAGTGATTTTAATCGCATTCATGATCATTGGATTTATTGTCAGTGGTCGTTTAAAAAGCAAATTCAAAAAATACTCTCAGGTGGGCTTGCAATCTGGCCTATCAGGAAGAGAAATAGCGGAGTTAATGCTTCGAGACAATGGAATACATGACGTACAAGTAGTATCCGTGCAGGGACAACTTACAGATCACTACAACCCTGGGAACAAGACGGTAAACTTAAGTCCCGAGGTGTACGGGGGACGTAGCGCCGCAGCTGCTGCAGTTGCCGCCCACGAATGTGGTCATGCTGTGCAACATGCTACAGCCTACAGCTTCTTGCAGTTCAGATCGGCAATGGTACCTTTACAAAACATCAGTGCCAAAGTGCTAAACTTCCTGATGATTGGAATGTTCTTCTTTGGTAGTATGGTTTATGCCATGAATATGCAAACCATCTTTTTGGTGGTGGTAGCCGCTCAGGCAGTGATCACCCTATTTGCTCTGGTAACGCTACCTGTAGAATTTGATGCCAGCAAAAGAGCATTGGCGTGGATAGACGAAAGAGGAGTGGTAACGAGCCAGGAGCACGCCATGGCCAAAGATGCTCTAAAATGGGCTGCCATGACCTATGTAGTGGCTGCTATATCAGCCATCACACAATTGCTATATTTTGTGATGATGTTCTTAGGAGGAAGTCGCGACTAAGCATCATTTTCAAATGACAGAATATACGAAAGACCTGAAATTCAGGTCTTTTTTTATGTCTTAGGATAATTTTTGTATGCATGCATACCTTTTAATTTGTGTGATTGCATTATTTTCACTGCTCAACATTAAACGACAGACATGAATTTCGAATTTACAGAAGAGCAAATAGCAGTAAAGGAAGCCGCTCGTGAACTGGCTCAGACCGACCTACTCCCAGGTGTAATTGAAAGAGACGAAAAACAGGAATTCCCAAAAGAGCAAATCAAAAAAATGGGAGAACTCGGTTTTATGGGTATGATGGTAGACCCCAAATACAATGGTGGAGGAATGGATACCGTATCATATGTCCTGGCCATGGAGGAGATATCCAAAGTAGATGCTTCCTGTTCGGTCTCCATGTCAGTCAACAACTCCCTCGTTTGTTGGGGGTTAGAAAAATATGGTACAGAAGAACAAAAAGAAAAATACCTGAAGCCCCTAGCTGCTGGTGAGATCATAGGTGCGTTTGCCCTATCAGAACCAGAGGCAGGTTCGGATGCAACTTCCCAGCGTACTACAGCAGAAGACAAAGGCGACTACTATCTACTAAACGGGACCAAAAACTGGATCACCAATGGCAACAGTGCTTCTGTTTATATCGTGATTGCACAAACTGACCCTGAAAAAAAACACAGAGGGATCAATGCCATAATCGTTGAAAAAGGCCAGGAAGGCTTTACCATCGGGCCAAAAGAAAATAAATTAGGCATTAGAGGGTCCGATACCCATTCATTGATGTTTTCTGATGTAAAGGTTCCCAAAGAAAACCGAATAGGAGAAGATGGCTTTGGTTTCAAGTTTGCCATGCAAGTATTGAATGGTGGTAGAATCGGAATTGCCTCTCAAGCTTTGGGTATCGCTTCTGGAGCATTAGAACTTTCATTAGCCTATGCGAAAGAAAGAAAAGCCTTTGGCAAACCGATAGCTGATCACCAGGCCATACAATTCAAACTCTCCAAAATGGCCACTGAGATAGAAGCAGCAAGGCTTTTAGTAATTCAGGCCGCCCTAAAGAAAGACAGTAAACAGGATTTTGTGAAGGAGGCTGCCATGGCCAAATTATTTGCATCACAGGTGGCCATGGACGCCACTGTAGAGGCAGTTCAAATCCACGGAGGCTATGGCTATGTGAAAGAATTTCACGTCGAAAGATTGATGCGAGATGCCAAAATCACACAGATCTATGAGGGCACCTCTGAGATTCAAAACATCGTAATAGCACGGGAATTATTGAAATAGTATAAAACCCATTTTGCACTATTTTAAGATTATCCTGTCAGATTTTCCGGTTATTTATTAGATTTATACAACACAAAGTTTAATATTTGCTAAAATTTGACGGATAATCCTAAATAAATTACAGTGGAAGATTACAATAAAATCATAGAGTCGCTTGGTGTTAGATTTATTTCGGCTAAGAATATTAATATTTTACAGCCAGTCACTATAGAAAACTACTATGATGTAGAAAATGTATTCATCTACGTACACAAGGGGCATATGTCCGTTGGAAAAGAGAAAGAACTCATTTCTGAAGGTGAGATTCTCTTCATTCCGGGTGGTAAAATGGTATCGCTCACTTACGGTACTGGTAACCCGATGAGTCTATCCAACGATGACTTCATCAATAACAAAGAGAAGTTCTTTCAAAACAACGAAAAGATTGGCAATGTTCACGAAACAGACAACGTGACCATGATCAATTTCGAAGCGAAGGTGTTTGACACTGTTAACTTCTTTGCTTCTCTGGATATCCCTCCATTTACGATCAGAAACAACAATAAACTGATCACTCTGGCCAAAGAGATCGTTCGAGAAATCTACTCTGACTCACCAGGCAAAGGCAGAATCGTAAAGCTTCAGACCGAGCATGTAGTGATCGAAATCATTCGTCACATCCTTGATCAAGGACTATTCGTAGAGCAGTTGGCTACCAATTCTACCTATTTCAAAGATCCTAGATTGATAGATATTTTCTCTTATATCAAGGATAATTTGAACAATGACCTCTCGAACAAGGCACTGGCCAATGTAGCCAACGTGTCGGAGGATTATGTAGGTCAATATTTCAAAATGCTGACTGGAATCAATCCTCAGGACTACATCGAATACCAAAGAATGGAAATGGCTGTAAACATGCTGCGTACCACCAAGAAAAGTATTCGTGACATTGGCAAAGAGGTAGGCTTCAAAGACACCGCGTATTTCTGCCGTAGATTCAAAATGATGTTCGGTATACCTGCAGGAAAAATGAGACGCAGAGAATCACTGATGAACGTCTAGAGAGGCGTTTAAGCTATGAATCTTCTCAGTTGCCTCGATCAGAAGGCTCTGGTCTTTTTCTAATGCATTCCCTATTACGATCAAGTCTGCTCCTGCCTCCAGGGCCATATTGATGCGGCTAATAGAATTCAATCCTCCACCAATAACCAAAGGTAAGGAGACAGACCGCGCTACCTTTCGGATGATTTTTTGTGGGATCGGCTGCTCTGCACCACTGCCCGCATCCATATAGAGCGTCCTCAACCCCAGCATCTCGCCTGCCATGGCCGTGCATGCCGCAATTGTCGGTTTATCTGAAGGAATGGGTGTGGTATTACTCATATAGCTTGCCGATGTGGGGGCTCCAGAATTAACCAACATATAGCCCATGGGAATGATTTCCAGATTACTCTTTTTCAGAATAGGAGCCGCCAGTACATGCTGTCCAATCAGAAAATCTGGATTTCTGCCTGAGATCAGAGACAATAGTAATATCGCATCTGCGTTGGAATCAATCTGAATGTTGTTACCCGGAAAAATCAGAACTGGGATGGTGGTATTGGTCTTGATCAGGGCAATCACCTTGGAAAAATTATCCGTAGTAATCAAACTCCCTCCCACGAAGATATAATCGACCTTGTTTTCAGTACAAAGACGTACAAACTGGAGAAGTTCAGAAGCATCCTCAACCTTATCCGGATCGATCAAAACAGCCAGAGACTTCCTGTTTTTATTCTTCCTTTCCTCTAGCTGACTCAATAGGTTCATTGTCACGTTGATTTGCTTTATTAATCTGCTTAATAGCCAATGGGAGTATATTCGAAATAGCCATAGTCAACAAGGACTGTCCCACTCTGCTCATCGTTTTAGACTTAACCGCCTTCTTGGGAACAGCTGGTTTAGGCGCCATCAAACGATAAATAGTATAGGCCGTCACCAGACCCGCAGCTGCTATTCCTGCAACCTTCAGTGTCTTGGACAACTGATGTTCCAGATCTTCTGTCTCATGATTGATCCTTTGCCAAAGGCGATCCTCATCCCTTTTTAGTCGTTCTCTTAATCGTATGGCATCTTCGCTTCTACTCTTCATCTGACTTTTCCTTTTTATTCTTCTGGATCGACTCTAACATCTTATCCTCAAAAAACAATTTCATCTTTCCAGACCGTAATAAATAAAACACGAATAGAAGCACTATTAGATAGGTAGCCGCCACCACCAAGAAGCCCAAATATTCGCTTTCGAGCTGTTCGTTGATTAAAAAAGCCATGCCCATACTCACAAATAAGATGACCAAAGTGGCAATGAGTAAAATCACAATATAAGCGATCACCTGAGCCAAAACATGAGAGATTTGCTCAGTCATGTCTATTTTGAATAGCTCCAATTTCACTTTCACATAATCAGAAAGTGCTTCTTTCAACTTGGTGATTTTTAGAATATCGATCACAGTGGGTTTATTTAGTATTTAATGATAAAGATAAAAGAAAAGGATAGAACCGAAATTACATCCCTATACTAGATGTAAAATCTTTCATATCCAAATCCCAGATCATAGGCATAATAAAGTAAACGAAAAGACCGATCAAAAGGATAGAAATGAAATTGAGCCAAACGCCAGTTTTAATCATATCTCTCATCAAGAGCTTTTTACTGCCGAAAACTATCGCATTGGGCGGAGTGGCTACTGGCAACATAAAGGCGCAACTGGCTGCCAATATAGCAGCTACCATCAAGTAATAGGGGTGAATCCCTACAGCAAGAGCCAAAGCAGCCAAAATGGGTAAGACCATACTGGCAGTGGCAACATTGGAAGTAAACTCGGTCAGGAAATTGACCAGAGCAGCGACTACAAAAATCAAAAGCACCAAAGACATGCCTTCCAAACTGTTCATGCCATCACCAATCCATTGGGCCAAATCCGTTTTCACAAAAGCGCTGGCGATCGTCAATCCTCCACCAAACAACAATAATACACCCCAGGGCAACTTCTTTGTTTCAGACCAGCTCAATAGCTTTTTACCATCCGAATCAGGAACAATGAAAAGCAACAGACCTCCTGCAATGGCAATCATCGTGTCGTTGAGACGGGGAATGAAAAAATTGAGCAAATAGGTCCTGCTGATCCAGCAAAAAGCTGTGAAACAAAAGATAGCCAAGACACGCTTCTCATTGGTAGACAGAGCGCCTAAGGCTTCCTTCTTCTCTTTGATACCTAGATCCTCTGAGGCTGACTGATCTAGTCTAAAAAGAAATCGAGTCAGCAACCACCAGGTCAGCCATATCATGCAAACCGAAAATGGCAAACCAAACATCATCCATTCGAAGAAACTGATCTCTACTCCGAAAGTATCCTTGACCATTCCAGCGAAAACAATATTAGGCGGAGTGCCCACCAAAGTTGCCATACCTCCGATAGAAGCGGAATAGGCGACAGAAAGCAGCAGCGCCTTCGAAAAGCTTTTTTCAGATTGCAAATTGCTAATAACTGACAGTGCAATAGGCACCATCATCAGCGTGGAAGCGGTATTAGAAATCCACATGGACAGAAAACCTGTCGCAATCATAAAACCCAGAATAATCCGAGCAGGATTGGTCCCTATCTTGTGAATAATATTGAGCGCTATACGGGTATGCAAGTGATGCTTCTCTATCGCCAAAGCAATCAAAAAACCTCCAAGAAACAGGAATATCAAAGGATGTGCATAAGGAAAGGTAGCTGCTTTCATCTCTACAGCCCCCGTCATAGGGAACAAAACAATCGGAAGCAGCGAGGTGGCTTCTATGGCAATGGCCTCTGTCATCCACCAGACTCCCATCCAGCAGGTCACAGCCAGAACGGCTCGCCCCTCATCAGATAACCCCTTCAGATCCAATGCGAACAAGACCACTAAAAACAGCAGGGGTCCTAGCAACAGACTGATGGCTTTCTTTGGTTTCATGCGTATCGTTGAATATCAATTCTCACATGAAATGACCCGATCATTTCATTGTGAGAGTTCGTTGAGGGCAATATAAGCCATCAATCCCGGACCTAGCTCTAATGCGTCCTCATCTATGTCAAAAGTAGGGGTATGTACCGCCGAAACAATGTTTTTTTCTTCGTTTCGAGTACCCAAGCGGTAGAAACAGGCATCTGCTTTTTGAGAATAGTAGGAAAAGTCTTCTGCACCCATCCATACATCTAGGTCTACTACGTTTTCAGCTCCCAGATAATCTTCAGCTGCAGATCTGGCTCTGGCTGTTAGCTCAGGTTCATTTTTTAAGAATGGATAACCTACCTGAATATTGAAGTCGCACTGCGCACCCATAGAATCTGCCAGGCCTTCTGCCAACTTCTTCATTTTGACATGCGCTTCTTTTCTCCACTTTTCGTCTAGTGTGCGGAAGGTCCCTTCGATCTTCACTACATCAGGAATCACATTGGTAGCTCCTTTGGCCTCTACCTTTCCAAAGGTCAGTACGCTAGGTACTTTTGGGCTGGCCATACGGCTCACTACTTGCTGCAATGCGACGATGATATGTGAAGCTATCAACACAGTGTCTACGCAAAGCTCTGGCAAAGCACCATGACCTCCCTTTCCTCGTACCGTCACATAGATTTCGTCTGCACTGGCCATGTACATGCCAGAGCGAAAACCCACCTTACCCACTGGAATCAATGGCATCACGTGCTGCCCAAAAATGGAAGTAGGCTTAGGATTCTTGAGTATCCCTTCCTTAATCATCAAGGAAGCTCCACCGGGGAACACCTCCTCGCCAGGCTGAAAAATAAACTTGACAGTCCCCTCAAACTCGTCGCGCAATTCATGCAAAATACGCAGACAGGTCATCAAAGAAGAGGTATGAACATCGTGACCACAGGCGTGCATCACGCCATCATTTTTTGACTTATAGGGCTTCAGGCTTTGCTCCTTGATAGGCAGCGCATCCATGTCACCTCTTAGTGCAGTTATTTTCTTTTCAGGATTTTTGCCTTCCACGATGGCCTCTATGCCATTGCCTGCAATACCTGATTTGTATTTCACTCCTAACTTCTCCAAATAGTCAACCACATATTTGGCTGTTTCGGTTTCTTCAAAAGAAAGCTCCGGGTGGGCATGAAGGTGTCTACGATTGGCAATCGTGTCTTCATGATATGCTTTGGAGAGCGATTTTATCTTATTGATTAAATCCATAGGTAATTTTCGGCAAGTTAAGCAATTTAAGCCTTTAGCCTTGATTGGATTTAATAATTGTACGAATAATTAAACGTATGACAATAAAACGACAGGATTATTGAACGACTCACAATCTTATCAAATCAAAGACAGCTTACATTTTAGAATTTATTAGATGAGTGATGTAGGCCTAAATAACTAGCCTTTCAAGACCTTCATCCAAGTCAAAAACTGAATATCCACTTTTGTACAATCCAATTACCCTTACTTTATTTCTTGACAAAGAAAGTAAGCAAAGAAGTCAAGGCTCCAACTCAAAAAACAGAAGAGCCTCAGTCACTAATTCTAATTTTTGAAGGGATGAGTACGGCTCGGGAGAAGTTGTTCTTGAGAAGGTTGAAATCTTTATTGGCCTCTAGCTTGGTGTAGTACTCGCCCACTCGTACTTTGTAGTTGGGCTGTTCGTAGATCACACGAGGGCTTTGGGTTTCCAACAGCTCGTAAGCCTTACTTTTGTAGTCATTGGCTTTGTCTCTGTCATTGCCGCTGTAGATCTGAATTGAAAAACCATCCACATAATGCACATCCTTTTTGGATTCCAAAAGAAGGTTGGTCACGCTATCCAGCTCTGCGCTGATGTCGTGAGTGGGCTCCACATCTACCTTGGGCACCACTACTGCTGACTCCTCCTCTGTGCTTTCCTCTTCTGGTTCCTCATCATAAGACTTTCTGTAGACAGACAGGTCTTCGCTATAGCTGCTACTGCTGGTAGATGTGGATGCAGTAGGTGCACAAAACTGAAGCAAAGCTGCTACGGTAATGATAGGGAACACTGTAAGGGGATTAAATGAATAGTTTTTCAAAACACTAAAGATAATTTAAAAAATTAATTCTCTATGATCACGCAATTGTTACTAGCCACATCTGCCTCGACACTCTTGTATTTCACGTCTTTCTTGACTGTACCGTCTGCATACTGTACGCTCACGCGATCGTTTCGACCATATACTTTGTCCGACTTGATAGGAGCGGTCTTTTCTACCGGAGCAGTTCGGTTGGCATTGGCCTGACCACCTCCACCTAGAGCAGAACCTGTTTCCTCTTTACTCTCTTTGTAGTTCTGAGCGGCACGCTGACGTCTCGCCTCTTGTACTTCTTCAGGATCCTGAACGGGGATCTCTGCTTTAGTCAGGAAGGAAACGGTATCCTCATTGACTCTAGACAAGAACTGCTTGAACATGTTGAAAGACTCGAACTTGTAGACCAACAATGGATCCTTCTGCTCGTGAACCGCCATTCGAACGGACTGCTTCAAGTCATCCATTTCGCGCAGGTGCTCTTTCCAGCTCTGGTCGATGATCGCCAGTGCAATCAATTTCTCCATTTGCTTGATCAGCTCCTTGCCTTCTGTCTCTACTGTCTTCTCCAGGTTGGCTACTACATTGATCTGCTTCTGACCATCGGTAAATGGCACCTGAATATCCTTGAAAGTAGCTCCACGCGTGGTGAGTATATTCTTCATCACCGGCATGGTTCGCTCAGCCAATGATTTGTTTTTCGTTCTGTAAGATTCGATCGTCTCAGCAAATACATCCTCTACCAACTGCCCCTCTGCCTTGCCTAAGAAATCTTCTTCAGAAATCTTAGTATCCAGGCCAAGCGTACTGATACAGTTCAGCTTGAAACTTTCATAATCATTCATACCCTTGGCGCCAGACACGAGCTCCTCCGTAGTATCATACATCATGTTGAGTATATCCAGACCGAGACGCTCACCGAATAGGGCATTCTTTCTTCTCGAGTAGATCACCTCACGTTGCGAGTTCATCACATCATCGTACTCCAGCAGGTGCTTACGAGTCGCAAAGTTGTTTTCCTCTACCTTGCGCTGTGCTCTCTCGATGGATTTGGTAATCATGCTGTGCTGGATCACCTCGCCTTCTTCCAGTCCCAGACGGTCCATGATCTTGGCGATTCTTTCCGATCCAAATAGACGCATCAGGTTATCCTCCAATGACACGAAGAACTGCGAAGAACCCACATCACCCTGACGACCTGATCGACCTCTCAACTGTCTGTCGACACGTCTGGATTCGTGACGCTCCGTACCGATGATGGCGAGACCACCCGCTTCCATCGATTCTTTGGTCAGCTTAATATCCGTACCACGACCCGCCATGTTGGTAGCGATGGTCACCGTACCTGGCTGTCCTGCCTTGGCTACCACGTCTGCCTCGCGCGCATGCTGCTTGGCGTTCAGTACCTGATGCTCGATGCCTTTCATTTTCAGCATCCTACTCACCAGCTCAGAGATCTCTACCGAGGTAGTACCTACCAGCACAGGTCTACCCTGTTTGGTCAGGTTCACAATCTCATCAGCTACTGCATTGAATTTCTCTCTCATGGTTTTGAAAACCATGTCTTCCTTGTCGTCACGTTGGATCGGACGGTTAGTCGGGATCACGATCACATCGAGCTTGTAGATCTCGAAAAATTCGCCCGCTTCGGTCTCCGCTGTACCGGTCATACCCGCCAGCTTGTGATACATACGGAAGTAGTTCTGCAGAGTCACAGTCGCATAAGTCTGCGTCGCATCCTCTACTTTCACATTTTCTTTGGCCTCTATCGCCTGGTGTAGTCCGTCGCTGTATCGGCGACCTTCCATCACACGACCCGTCTGCTCATCTACGATCTGCACCTTGCCATCTACTACGATGTATTCCGTATCTTTCTCGAACAGTGAGTAGGCCTTCAACAATTGGTTGACAGAGTGGATGCGCTGGGCTTTGGCTGAGTAGTCTCTCACCAATGACTCTTTCTGATGCAGCATATCACTCTCTGACAAGCTGCTATCGTTTTCGAGGCGTGCGATCTCTGTTCCGATATCCGGGAGGATAAAGAAATCCGGATCCTCACCCGAACCCGTGATCAGGTCGATCCCCTTATCAGTCAACTCGATACCATTGGTCTTTTCGTCGATGGTAAAGTATAGTGGCTCGTCGGCCTCTGGCATCAACTTTTGGTTGTCGGCCAGGTATATATTTTCTGTCTTTTGCAGGATCTGACGAATACCCGTTTCGGATAGGTATTTGATCAAAGGCTTGTATTTAGGCAAACCTCTAAAGGCTCTGAACAGTGCCAGTCCACCTTCGTTTTCGTCTCCTGCAGCTATTTTCTTTTTGGCTTCATTCAGGAAGTTAGATACCTCCTTGCGCTGTGCCTCTACCAGCTTGGCCACTCTTGGTTTCAGTTCGTAGAATTCGTGCTCGTCACCTTTAGGGATCGGACCAGAAATAATCAACGGGGTACGGGCATCATCGATCAATACGGAATCGACCTCATCGACCATGGCAAAGTGGTGCTTGCGCTGTACCAGCTCGTCTGGGTGACGCGCCATATTGTCACGCAGGTAGTCAAAACCAAACTCGTTATTCGTACCATATACGATATCGCAACCGTAGGCTCTTCTTCTCTCTGGAGAGTTGGCCTGATACTTATCGATACAGTCTACTGTCAAGCCGTGGAATTCGAAAAGTGGTGCATTCCACTCACTATCCCTTTTAGCCAGGTAGTCGTTGACCGTAATCACGTGTACACCCTGTCCCGACAGACCGTTGAGGAAGGCAGGTAGAGTCGCCACAAGGGTTTTACCTTCACCAGTCATCATCTCGGCGATCTTACCCTGGTGCAGTACCACACCCCCGATCAGCTGCACGTCGTAGTGTACCATCTTCCAGACGACCTCAACACCCGAGGCGTTCCACTTGTTGTGCCAGATGGCAGTATCTCCGTCGATCTCGACGTGTGGCTTCTTGGCGGCCATGGCTTTGTCTTCCATAGTGGCCTTCACGACTAGCTTTTCGTTTTCAGTCAAACGACGCGCTGTGTCCTTCACTACTGCAAAGGCCTCTGGTAGGATGTCCATGAGCACTTTTTCGAGCTCCTGGTCTCTGTCCTTGGTCAGCTTATCTATTTTGGCAAATACCGCTTCCTTCTCGTGAAGGTCCATGTCTGGATTGGCTTCTACTTCGGCGTGATGCGCAGCGATTTTGTCATCTATATCCTTGAGGTAAGCAGCGATTCGGCTTTTCAGCTCCTGTGTCTTTCCTCTGAGCTCGTCGTCCGACAGGCTAGCGAGCTTTTTATATTCTGCATTGATCAGATCTACATAAGGCAACAGCTCTTTCAAATCCCTGTCTGCTTTCGTTCCGAATACTTTCGCTATGCCTTTGGTCAATAAATTCAACATACAATCTAAATGGTTACACCCCGCGGGGCTATTTGCTTCATTTCGAGAGGCAAAAATACACTCCTCTACGATGAAGTCGTAAATTTAATTTCTTTTTACTTCTGGCCTATCTAATCATCTTTTAATCCGGGGCAAACGGAAAGAAATTCAGACCTGCCTCCCTGCCTCAGTCAAAACCTTGCCAAAGCTGCTTTCTAGACAAATTGGCAGAGGCGAGCGCTGCTCGCTAGCGGAAAGTGGAAAGTTCAAAGTTTGAAAGCCTGCTTACCGGAGGTAGGTGAAAAGTGCTAACAGCGTCACTCCGACAGAGTAGATTAGTGCGATAGCACTGACCTGCGACGAGGACGATTTGGTTGTACTTTTAGCGCTCTTCGACATTTGTAATGTCGTATCATCTATCGTAGGATTTGTAATCCGATACAGCCCATATTAGGAAGTCTCGCTCCGATAAATTAGTTTGGGAGCACCAAACAGGTGTCAGCAGCCTGTTTCCAGCACGCATTTGTTTTGAGAGGAATTGCACATCCTAAATGAGTGTGCTAAAAGAATAGTTGTAAGCCTAAATTAATAAAATATGGGAGCTGGTATTGGATTCGTAAAATCTGGACAACAAAGTGCCAATCAGAACAGAGATTATCTAAAAAACCGATCCAACTTCTCGCAAAAAGGACCAGGTAGCAGCAGAACCAAATTGACCTTTAAAGAGGCTAGTCCTGAAGAGCTGGAGGCTCGAAGAGTCAAACTTCGAGAACAAAAACATAAGGCTATTAAAAAACAAATCTTCTTAGGCATCTTATTAAGTCTAGTACTCCTGGGGCTCATTTGGTATTTGTTGAGTTAAAGAAACACGGTCCGAACAAGCCGAAAAGAGACCTAAAAGCGAAGTAGGCCAACCATTAAGAATGAATTACTATGATAGTATGGTCTGGAAGGGGTGTCCTTTCCATTTTAGTTTTGATTGCTTCGGTATTAATCCTCTCTGGCATTTTACCCAAGGAGCAGTTTGATTTCGCATTGGTCGCGGCATTTTTAATCACTGCAGCTTTTAGCTGGATCATGGGCAAAAAGTGGAACAGCAAAGAACCACAGGTACTGATCGACAAGGCCACCGGACAAGAATTGCTCCTGGAGCCTAACCACAGCTTGTTTTGGATCAAGATGCAGTACTGGGCTTTTATCTTTGGTGGGCTGGCTGTAGTGATACTCGTACAGCAGTTTTGATTGATTAGCAACCAAAAAACATATACCAACATGAAAAAGAAGTTGACCAAAAGAGACGTGATATTTTCTTACTAGGATTATTAACCGTAATAATCATCGATACTGCCATGAACTGGCCAGATGCGAAAACGGCTTTTATGAAGGGATATTCCGAATGTTACGACAAAACAGATAGTCAGATCAGCGAGCAGTAATATCAAGTTACAAACTTAGAAACATGGCATCCTCGTCTGGAGACGAGGACGATTAGGTAATGGCGCAAGCCTGCCTTTGTCGGCAGACAGGCGTCCGCTTGTGCCGCTTGTGTTCTGATGGCAGCAAGATTAGCCATCTGCTCTGCTCTTCGAACCGGATTCCTCGTCGCTGCGCTCTGTCGGAATGACGCGGAAACCAACGGCACTTCCTGTTCAGCCCTTCCTACCCGATCCGGCAGGCGGGCGATTAACTCAGGGTGACAGGGAATCTCCGCTGCCCTCATCTACACTTGTATGTTTCCGTCGGTTTTTATATCTTAGAAACTATGAAACCAACCGGCTATCCCTTTCAGGACTGTTATTCAGTTCCCCTTTACTCTCATTTTTTCAGCAGCATTTTTTTCGACAGTATAGATTTCTATCATGCCATTATCTGGCATAAGATCCTCTTTCATGCAAGGTCCTTGCAACCTGCAGGGACAAATCATGGCTTCATGCAAGGCTCCTGCAAGTTGCAGGAAGGATGCATGAGCTCATGCAAACACCAAACAAGTTGCAGCGACTCATCCGATGTTCATGCAAAGCCCCTGCAAGCTGTAGGAGCTGATTCGACATTCATGCAGATCACGGAGCAGTCCTTTTCTGATTTGCATGAACCCAGTTATGTAAACATATTTTTTCACCAAATAAACTTAAACTATGCTAGATGGAATAACACTTAGTAATCTGCGCAACCCTGAGTTCGCACAATTTATGAGCGATGTACTGACCCTGGTCGAGCGCAAGGACCCTGTGGCCATGAAGGTCGACACAGCCTACACCAACCTCAAAACCGAAAACGACCAGCTAACCCAATTGCTCAATCCTATAAAGGGCAGCAAACTGACGGCCCAGATGGAGGCAGCCGACGACCTGCGCGATCAGCTGTTGGTAGGGATCAATTCGATCGTGACCGGCTTCACCTATCACTACGAGGAGGAACTGCGCAGGCATGCAGAGGTGCTGCTCAAGCATCTGGATCAGTTCGGCGGGAGTGGTCTGGCACGCGAAAACTACCAGAGCGAAACGGCAGGCATCAACAGCATGCTGCTCGATTGGGAAAGTGAATCCGCCCTGTCTGCGGCCATCACCGAGCTAAACCTCGAGGGATGGAAGACTAAGCTGCAGGAGGCGAATGACGATTTTTCGGACCTCTTCCTGAACCGCACCGAGGAGAATAGCGCAGGAGAGGTCGTAAGCGTACGCGAGCAGCGCAACAAAATGCGCCCACTCTACTACCGCCTACGAGATGTGATCGCCAGCTATCACACCATCGAGAATGGAGCAGAGCCCTACCACACCGTTGTGAAGCAGCTCAACGCCCTGATCGACAAATACAAGCGCCTCCTCACCAGCCGCCAGGGCAAAGCCGTGGAGGAATTAGTTGGGATAGATTAAGGTTTGATAGATGGTTCCTAATTGCAATCAGGAACCATCTATCATAGTGCTTTTCGACATTTGCAATGTCGAAAGAAAGATCGTAGGATTTGTAATCCGCTTTTATCAAAGATATGGGACATGCATATGTTATCAGGGACCAGGGTGCCATGCACTTTGTCACCTTCACTGTACATCAATGGGTGGACGTATTTACTCGGCCACATTATCGAGAGATTTTACTGGAGAGCCTGCGTCACTGCCAGACCTATAAGGGGCTGGAGATTTATGCTTGGGTAATCATGAGCAACCATTGTCATCTGATGCTACGTGCACAAGATGAAAACCTCAGCGACATCATTCGGGATTTCAAAAAATTTACCTCTAAGAAAATATACAAATCTATACAGGAGAATAGCAAAGAAAGCCGACGCGAATGGCTGCTAATGAGCCTAAGCACCGAGGGCCGTATATGGTTTTGGAATGAAGGTTATCATGGAGAGGAAGTATTGAGCAAGCAGTTTTTTGAATCCAAAGTAGATTACATTCATGCCAACCCTGTAGTAGCTGGCATAGTAGCCAAAGAAGAAGAATACCTCATGAGCAGTGCGGGAGACTTTTATGGAATCAGAAAAGGGCCTCTCAATTTGAGTCGTCCTTGAAATAATGAGATTATGAATATCGGATTACAAATCCTACGATAGATGGTTCCTGATTGCAAATCAGGAACAGCCTTGGCTAGGCAATATGCAGGGCTTAAGAGCCTATTAGACTATGAGCTGATCCAGTAGACAAGTTGCAAACTTGAAACCATGGCATCTAAACCTCCACCGATCCTTTGAACACCTGCACAGCGGGCCCAATCAATTTGATATCGGTAAAGCCGCCGTTGTTCTTTTTGAATTGGACTTGTAGCTCTCCACCCTTGGATTGCACCTTGATGGGACTCATCAGGCCCTTGTCTGCAGAGGCCAGGCACGAAGCGGTGATCCCTGTTCCGCAGGAAAGCGTCTCGTCCTCCACTCCTCGCTCATAGGTGCGCACGAACACCTCGTGCTGATTGATGATCTCCACAAAGTTGACGTTGGTACCTGCAGGCTTGTATTGCTCAGAGTAGCGAATGGTCGCACCTTGCTTTTTGACAGGTGCATCAGCAGCACGCTCTACGAATAGGATGTGATGCGGCGATCCATTGTTGAGGAAATAATGATCTTCGAATCTTTCTGGAGCTACCTGATCTTTCATGCATAGGTGCACGATCCCATCTTCGATCGTAGCGGCATATTCTCCATCTATCGTATTGAAGCGAGTTTCGTCTCCGATGATATCCAGAAAGCGGGCAAAGTTAACGGCACAGCGGCTGCCATTGCCACAGAGGCTCTGCGACCCATCAGCATTGAAGTAGACCATGTCAAAGTCCAGACTGTCATGATTCTCTATCAGAATCAAGCCATCGGCTCCTATGCCAGTTCGGCGGTTACATAGCTGAGCAATCCACTCCACCTCATGGCTGAGTGCTTTGTCACGGTTATCAATCATGATAAAATCATTGCCCGTGCCCTGATATTTGTAGAAATCAACAGACATAGTACTAAGAAAACTTCAGGTTAGATACGAAAAACCGGGAGCCCGGTTGGCTAAAAAAAAAGCCATTCGTTCGAGACGAATGGCTTCAAATTTCTTGAAAGCCCTAGAATTAAAGTTTCTCTTTGATTCTTGCAGCCTTACCTTTTCTACCTCTCAAGTAGTAAAGTCTCGCTCTTCTCACTTTACCTTTTCTCAATACTTCGATTTTATCGATGTTTGGAGACAAGATTGGGAAAATTCTTTCTACAGCAATACCACTAGAGATTTTTCTTACAGTGAAAGTCTCACCGTTACTGCTAGAGTTTTTTCTCTGCATTACTGTTCCTTGAAACTGCTGGATTCTCTCCTTGTTACCCTCAGTAATTCTTACGTGGATATTTACAGTATCGCCAGGTCCGAAAGAAGGAAATGCATCTCTTCTCCCTTTATATTCTTCTTCGATAAGTTTTATTAACTCGCTCATTGTATTAGCTTTTTATGCCGTCTCAAAAATCGGACTGCAAATATAGGAAAATATTATTGAAAGAATAAAGAAGCTTTGGGATATAAATTACTGAAATTCTGAACTTTTTACCTACAGGGCTTCATTCATCCGTTAATTTAAATCCATCGAGGCAGAAACCGCCTCAAGATCTATACTTCGCTATCCTTGCCCAGTAAATCGGGTCTTTTCATTCGAGTTCGCTCCACTGCCTGATCAAAGCGCCAGTCTTCTATCTTGGCCGTGTGTCCTGAGGTAAGTACCTCCGGCACCTTCCAACCTTTGTATTCGGCTGGCCTTGTATACACAGGGGGCGCCACCAGATTGTCCTGAAAAGAATCCGTCAGTGCAGATGTCTCGTCATTCATCACACCAGGAATCAATCGAATCACTGAATCCGCTACCACTGCGGCAGCTAATTCCCCTCCTGTCAAGACATAGTCACCGATGCTGATCTCACGGGTTACGAGATACTCTCGCACCCTCTCGTCCACACCTTTGTAGTGTCCACACAGCAGGATGATATTATTGTGAAGACTCAGCTCATTAGATATATTCTGCGACAGCAGTTCACCATCAGGACTCATGTAGATCACCTCGTCATAGTCGCGCTGGGCCTTCAATTCGGAGATACATTTGTCTATCGGCTCGATCATCAACACCATACCGGCTCCCCCACCAAAGGCATAATCATCGATCTGATTGTGCTTATTAATGGCATAGTCTCGCAGATTGTGCACATGGATATGCGCCAACCCTTTGTCAGCCGCACGCTTCAATATGCTCTGGTCTACGGTACCCGTAAACATCTCCGGTATGCATGTAATGATATCAATCCTCATCTTCTTCCAGATATACGTCTAGTAAGCCCTCAGGCAATTTCGCCTCTATGCATTGCTTTTCAAAATCCACCGAACGAATGATCTCATCATTGATCGGAATCATGACTTCTTTGCCTTGATGAATGATAGACAGCAGGTTTTGTGGAGCAATTTCATAAACCTGATCTACCACTCCCAGTTCCTTACCATCTTCGACCATCATGAGGCCCACTAGCTGATGATAGTAGTATTCTCCTTCCGGCAATTCAGGCAGGGCATTGAGCGGCAGATACAGCTCCTGACCCACCAGTCGTTCCGCATCTTCTATGGTATCTACTTCTTCGAATTTGGTGATAGACTTCTTAGGATTGACCTGAATATACTCCAAAAAAAATGGAACCAGTGCGTTGCCTTGTTTGACAAACACTGATTCCAAATCTTGATAGTCGAGTGGGTTGTCCACGTCCAAAAAGACCTGAATCTCCCCTTTCAATCCATGCGTCTTGATCACATAACCCAATTGGTAGCAATCTTCGACTTTCATTGACTGATTACTCTGCTTTCTTTTCTTCTTCAGCAGGTGCTTCCGCTTCTGCAGCTGGCGCCTCTTCAGTTGCCTCTGCTGCTGGCGCTTCTTCAGCCGCCTCTTCGCCACCTTCTGCTTCAGCAGCTTCTACTGCCTCTGCTTCTTCAACAACGATGTTTTTCTTAGCGATTTCTTCAGCTCTAGCTGCAGAAATTTTAGCTTCCGCTTCTAGTTTTGCTTTCTTCTCAGCAGCTTGTGTTTTAGCCAATGAGTCAGCAGCACCTTGTACTTTAGCTTCTTTTTCACTCCACCATGCATCGAATTTCTTGTCTGCATCTTCCTGAGTGATCGCACCTTTGTTTACTCCTACCTGCAAGTGTTTTTTGTACATTACGCCTTGCTCAGAAAGGATTTTTTTGGCTGTCTCTGTAGGTACAGCTCCATCCAACAACCACTTCAATGCGCCATCTCTATCAATGTCTACCAATGGAGGGTGGTGATTTGGATTGAATGAACCTAACTTCTCGATAAATTTACCATCACGTGGCGCTCGAGCGTCCGCTACAACTACGTCGTAGATCGGTTGTTTTTTTCGACCTCTTCGGGCCAATCTAATTTTTACTGCCATTATTTTATAATGTTAAATGTGCGCGGATCACGTCCGCATTATTTAAAAAGTCCGCAAATATAGCTTAAATCTTTTTCTTAGATAAATAATTGTCAGGACTTTAAGGGAGCTAAATCTCTGATTATCACCAATGAGTTAAAAAGGCGACTAGTAGAACTCATGATTTTGAAAGTTTTTTCCCTAATTTCATGTCAAATACATCATGAATGCCTGTCACCACCATTACTTACAAAGAAAAAAAGATCGTTTTCATTCATTTTGAGGGATGCAACAAGAAAGAGGACATGCTCAATGTGGTCAAGGAAACAACTGATTATTTATTGGCATTCCCGGACAAAGATATTCGCGTACTTTTTGATTTCTCTCTGGCCTTTGGCAGTAAGGAATATATGAAACTCGCTCAAGAGGGCAGGGAAAGAGTGTACAAGGTAAAAAACCTCAAAAGCGCCTGTTTTGGCCTCAATGCGGCGAAAAAAGTTTTGCTGCATGTATATAATGCCATCACCAATACCAGAGGGCTAGCTCCCTTCAGCTCTCGAGAAGAGGCGCTTGAATATCTCATCAGCCCTAATTAATTCAGAATTACAGAGCCTATTATTGGACATCTGCTGTCAAAAAAGTCTTTTGTTTCATGATTTAAGCTTAAATTTTAGAAAGAAAAGACCGAAAGACTATGCCAATTACTACCCTCTCACACCAATCCAAAAAAGTTGTATTCATAGACTATGAAGGCTGCAGCAACAAAGATGACATGCTCGATATGGTTCGTCAAACGACTGAGTATGTGTTGAGCCTCCCTGACCCTCATGTACTCATGCTCTTTGATTACACCCATGCTTTTGGTAGTCGAGATTACATGAAACTCGCGCAGGAAAGCAGAGACAAAATCTATAAAGCAAAGTCTACCAAAAGTGCATGTATCGGAATCAGTGGCATCAAAAAAGTACTATTGCAAGGATACAATGCGATAGGCGGAAGCCGTGGATTAAAGCCTTTCAACACCAAGGAGGAGGCGCTTGATTATCTTGTAAGCGATGATTAAAAACCTCATCTTCAAAACTTATCGAATCATCATAAATATCGATAATTCTTATAGGGCTTGATAGTATGCTCTGCTTAATATTGCGCCATAATATTAAAAGAAAGAACAAATGAGATTACCTATCATAAAACACTCACTAGAATTTATCAAAGAAAACGATGAGGACTGGGTCAACGAAACCATCGAATTTTTAGAGCACATGGCTGACGCCAAAGGTATCAAAGACGAAGAGCTGGAAGTAATCGGCGAATTGCTATCCAATATGTACGGTGCCTTAGAGGTCAACAAAGAAATTAAAAATGGTAAGCCCGAAAAAGAAGCACTCAATGAATTCATGGGCCGAGTGATGGGGTCGATTGGCAAGTAATAATAGACACTAGATTCTAGATGTTAAAAACAAAAGCCCCAGACTGTCGGGTCGTGGGGCTCTCTGTGAATTTCACATTTTCAACTCTAAAGTCTTACATGTGCAATGGACGGCTGTCTGTAGCTGCCAGACATGCCTCTTTCACTGCTTCCATATAGGTCGGGTGAGCATGTGACATACGTGACACGTCTTCTGCAGAAGCTCTGAACTCCATCGCAGTAACGCCTGCAGCAATCATATCAGCTGCTCTCGCACCTATGATGTGAACACCTAAAATTTCATCTGTAGACTTGTCTGCCAGGATTTTCACCAAACCATCGGTATCCATACTTGCTCTGGCACGACCAAGTGCCTTGTATGGGAAAGAACCTACTTTGTATGCACGTCCCTCTTCCTTCAACTGCTCCTCGGTCTGACCTACACCTGCTACTTCCGGCCAGGTATATACTACACCTGGGATTAGATTGTAGTTGATATGTGGCTTCTGACCCGCGATGGCTTCTGCTACATATACGCCTTCTTCCTCTGCTTTGTGTGCGAGCATCGCTCCTTTCACCACATCACCGATGGCGTAGATATTGTCAACATTAGTTTTCAGATGAGCATCTGTTTCGATTCTACCAGCCTTGTCAGTAGTGATTCCTACGTTTTCCAGGCCTAGTTTATCTGTATACGCTCTTCGACCTACAGACACCAAACAATAATCTCCTTTTAGCTCCAGCACTTCACCTTTTGGTGTATCGGCTTTTACCGTTACAGTTTTAGCTGTTCCTTTCACCTCTGTCACCTTGTGCTTAGTATAGATCTTCATACCCAGCTTCTTGAGTGACTTAGTCAGCTCCTTAGACATAGTGCTATCCATACCTGGAATAATGCGATCGAAGTATTCTACCACAGACACCTCTGATCCCAATCGCGCATAGACAGAACCTAATTCCAACCCAATGACACCACCACCGATGATGATCATGTGCTTAGGCACTTCCTTCAGCTCCAATGCTTCTGTACTGGTGATCACACGTTTCTTGTCGATCTCTATAAAGGGCAATGAAGAAGGCTTAGACCCCGTCGCAATGATCACTTTGTCAGTAGAAATGGTTTCTTCCTTCTCGCCTGCTACTTTGATCGTGTTTTTGTCCACGAAAGATCCGTGACCGTTGAAAACATCGATTTTGTTTTTCTTCATCAGATAAGCAATCCCCTCTACGTTCTGCTTCACCACATCGCCCTTGCGAGCAATCATTTGTTTGAAGTTCACCTTTGGGGCAGGGATATCGATTCCATGCTCCTTGAAGGTATGCTCTGCATTGTGGAAGTGCTCCGAAGAGTCCAACAAAGCTTTGGATGGAATACAGCCTACATTGAGACAAGTACCACCCAGTGTATTATATTTTTCGATGATCGCGACCTTCATCCCCAGCTGAGCACATCTGATAGCTGCAACATACCCACCAGGGCCAGATCCGATTACTGTTATGTCGTATTTCATGTTTGTTTAGTAGTTAGACTCTAGATACTAGATTTTAGAAATCTAGCGTCTAGAATCTAGGTTCTAATATCTATTTATATGCCTAACATTAGACGCGCTGGATCTTCAAGCAGTTGCTTTACTCTGACCAGGAAGCTAACTGACTCACGGCCGTCGATGATTCTGTGGTCGTATGATAGAGCCAAGTACATGATCGGTCTGATTTCTACCTGTCCGTTGATCGCTACCGGGCGCTCTACGATATTGTGCATACCGAGGATAGCCGACTGTGGCGCGTTGATGATCGGAGTAGAAAGCATAGAACCAAAGATACCACCGTTGGTCACAGTGAAGGTACCACCCTGCATCTCGTCGATACTGAGCTTGTTATCTCTTGCTTTTTTCGCCAGGCGAACTACTTCGCTTTCAATCTGATTGAAAGAAAGAGATTCGGCATTTCTAATCACTGGAACAACCAATCCTTTAGGAGCAGAAACAGCAATCGATACGTCACAATAATCGTTGTACACGATCTCATCTCCATCGATCTGGGCATTGACTGCTGGCCACTCCTGGAGCGCCATGCAAGAAGCCTTGATGAAGAAAGACATGAATCCAAGACCTACTTCGTACTTGTCTTTGAATGCATCTTTGTATTTCTTTCTCAAGTCCATGATTGGCTTCATGTCTACCTCATTGAAGGTAGTCAACATCGCCGTTTCGTTCTTCACAGACACCAGTCTTCTCGAAACTGTCTTTCTCAATGGAGTCAGTTTCTTTCTGGTTTGCTCACGCGTACCGCCCACTGCTGGAGCAGCAGGAGCTGCTTCTTTAGCTGGTGCAGCTTTTGGAGCCTCTTTCTTAGGAGCTGATTTCTCAGCTGCCATCGCATCTTCTTTGGTGATGCGACCGTCTTTTCCAGTTCCTTTTACCTGAGAAGCATCGATTCCCTTCTCTGCCAAAATCTTGGCTGCAGCAGGTGATGGATGGCCCGCAGCATAGTTGTCTTCACTCTCTGATGAAGCAGATGCAGCAGGGGCACTAGACGATGAAGCCGCAGCTGGAGCATCTCCCTCTACCACTTCGATCTTACAGATCATACCACCAATTTCGATAGTATCTCCCTCTTGCGCTACGATATTTAGAATACCTCGAGCCTCAGCAGTGAGTTCGAAAGTTGCTTTGTCTGACTCGATTTCAGCGATGATTTCGTCCAGCTCTACCATATCGCCATCTTCTTTCACCCAAGAACCTACGGTCACTTCAGTGATCGACTCGCCGACGGTAGGCACAATCATTTCATATATTTCACCTGTTTTCCCTCCTCCAGATGAAGCTGGAGCCGCGGCAGGCGCACTTTCTTTTTCAGCTGGAGCAGATGATCCGGCACCTTCTACAGCAGAATCATCAATGGTACACACGATGGTTCCGATCTCGATGGTTTCACCTTCTTCTACTTTGATGCTTAGCACACCAGCAGCCTCAGCGTTCAGTTCGAAAGTTGCTTTATCAGATTCTAATTCACAGATCACTTCGTCCATTTCGACGTAGTCCCCGTCTTGTTTGGTCCATTGGGAGATCGTCACTTCCGTGATCGACTCGCCAACCGTTGGTATTTTTACCTCAATCATATTTCTATGTATTCAATATTTTGTTTCGATGATTAATTAAGAGAAAGCCTCCGTAATGATGGCTTCTTGCTCTTGTTTGTGGACTTTCGCAAATCCGGTCGCTGGAGATGCAGCTGCCTTTCTGGAAATCACATCTTTCTTCACTTCTCTGAATGATCTCAAGATAAATGACCAGGCCCCCATATTTTCGGGCTCTTCCTGTACCCAGTGAACAGTCTTCACGTCATATTTATCCAGCTCAGCCATTACCTGCTTCTTAGGGAATGGGTGTAGCTGCTCGACGCGAATGATTGCAACATCCTTGCGCTTGTCTTTTTGCTGCTTTTCTAGCAGATCGAAATAAACCTTACCAGTACACAACAAGACTTTCTTCACTTTCTTAGAATCTACATAGTCATCGCCGATTACCTCCTGGAATTTACCATCTGTAAATTCTTCCAGCTTAGATACTACCAAAGGATGTCTAAACAATGACTTTGGCGACATCAAAATACACGGCATACGGAATGGCATAGCCAGCTGACGTCTGATCATGTGGAAATAATTGGATGGCTTTGTCAGGTTACAGATATACATGTTGTTACCTGATGCCAACTGCAAGTATCTCTCTGGACGTGCGTTGGAGTGCTCCGGTCCCTGACCTTCGTATCCATGAGGTAGAAGGAGAACCAACCCATTCATTCTTCTCCATTTGGTATAAGAACACGAGATGAACTGATCGACCATTACTTGTGCACCATTAGCGAAATCACCAAACTGTGCTTCCCAAATCACTACCGCATTCGGATCAGCCATGGCATATCCAAATTCGAATCCAAGTACACCAAACTCAGAAAGAAGCGAGTTGTAGATTTTAAAATCATTGTGCTCACCACCTTCCAGGTGATTAAGGAAGTTGTATTGTTCGTTCGTATTAGAGTCTCTGACCACTGCGTGACGGTGAGAGAAAGTCCCTCTCTTCACATCCTGACCAGACATTCTTACTACTTTGTCTTCTAATAATAATGAGCCATAAGCCAAAAGCTCTGCCGATGCCCAGTTCAATTCTTTTTTCTCAAAGAACATCTCTTTACGCTGCTTCAGCACCTTATCGATCTGCTTGATAGGTTTGAACCCTTTAGGGACAGAGGTGATTGCCTTTCCTACTTTCTCGATGAAAGACATATCGATAGACGTATCCGGCGACTCATCAAAATCCTCAGGTCTTGACAATCTCATTTCTGAGAATTCCTTCTCACTCTGCTGCAACACATAAGGCAATTTTTCCTGCTTCACCATGTTCAGGCGATCCTGTAGCTGAGCCTTGAACTCCTTATCCATAGAAGTCGCCAGGTTAGCGTCTACATCTCCACGGTCGATCAATCGTTTGTTGTAGATCTCACGTGGGTTCGGATGTTTAGAGATGATGTTATAAAGTGAAGGCTGAGTGAATTTCGGTTCGTCAGACTCGTTGTGTCCATGACGTCTGTAGCAAACCATATCGATGAAGATATCGCCCTGGAATTTTTGTCTGTATTCTGCTGCAACATTCATACAGAATACCACAGATTCAGGATGATCCCCATTCACGTGAAGAACAGGCGCATCGACTGTTTTCGCTAAATCCGTACAATAGATACTAGATCTCGCTTCATCAAAATCAGTGGTAAATCCAACCTGGTTGTTGATGATAAAGTGGATGGTACCACCAGTCGAATAAGCATCTAGCTTAGACATCTGGATCAGTTCGTATCCTATGCCCTGTCCAGCCAATGCAGCATCCCCGTGAATCAAAATCGGAAGTGCCTTATTGCTGTCCTTATATAAGTTGTCAATTTTAGCTCTAACGAATCCTTCTACCACCGGATTTACTGCTTCCAGGTGAGAAGGGTTAGGAGCCAATTTCAAGTTGACTTGTTTGCCTGATGGAGTGGTTACCTGAGAAGAGAAGCCCATGTGATATTTCACATCACCATCTCCCATGGTCTGGTCTGGAGCAAATGAACCTTCGAACTCGTTGAAAACCTGCTCATAGGTTTTACCCATGATGTTCACCAGTACGTTGAGACGTCCACGGTGAGCCATACCTACTACCACTTCTTCTACACCTAGATCTGCCGATCTATTGATCAAAGCATCCAGTGCCGGAATGGTAGTTTCTCCTCCTTCAAGAGAGAAACGTTTCTGACCCAAATATTTGGTGTGCAGAAAGTTTTCGAAAACTACAGCTTCGTTCAACTTTGAGAGAATCTGCTTCTTCTCTTCGATGGATGGTGCATAATTCAATGCATCTTTTTCTACCTTTTCCTTGAACCAGTCTACGATTTCTGGTTTACGGATGTACAGGTACTCGAATCCCACACTGCCGGTGTAAATGTTCTTTAAGGATTCGACAATTTTCTTCAAGCTGGCTTTACCTATACCGATTAGGTTGCCACATTCGAACTCAGTATCCAAGTCCGCTTTGGTCAGACCAAAATCTTCGATTTCAAGTCTTGCCTCTCTGTCTTTTCTGTCTCTTACGGGGTTAGTGGTCGATTTGAGGTGCCCTCGCGAACGATAGGCATGGATCAAATCACGCACAGCTATCTCCTTATTAGATACCGGAGCTTGAGCCACTCCATTTTCTCCATACTTGGTAAGTGAAAAGTCGTATCCTTCGAAGAACCTCTGCCAGCTAACATCTACAGAGTCGGGATCCTGTTTGTAGGATTGGTACATATCGTCAATGACGTTGGTGTGGGCATTGGCGATATAGGAAAATTTGTCCATCACATCAATTTTAATTTATGAGACGACAAATATAGAAGCAATAGTTTTTATTTGAAAACCGTATATGCGGTTATTAGATTTTCAAACGTATTGTGCGATTTGAAAGGATTTTTACAATCTGCCTATGGAGAGAGATAGGCATGTTTTCTGCGAAAAAACAGATACAACATATTTAACTATATCGATCAAAACCAAAAACAATATCGAGAATATCTATAGAGTTTAAGAAGAAACACTCTATCAATTCTTGATATAATGTTCTTTTTCAATAATTAAACATTTTAATTTTCTGCTTTTGATCCCTAATCAGCTCTATTCTCTTCATCACTCCACCACCTTTTAGCCCTTCATCTTCCCATAACATAAAAGCAATCACAAAATACTCTCCTTTAGGCAAATCATTTAACTCAAAACTACCATCATCCTTGCAATAGGTCTTGATCGTTTTGTGATAGATGGCTGGATCAGGAATAAAACTAGGGATTCCATCTTGAACATAAACCGAACCTGCCTGACTGTTACCATAAATACGATCTAAACGTTCTTCAGTATATCGACTGTATGGCATGAGTTCGATCGCAAATTGTTCTCCAAAGTGGATCTCACCATCTCTACCTTTGAACTTGGCTACTCCCTCAATACTGGCAGTCCCCTTTTCATCAAACCAGAGCAAGTTTTTTGCTTCAATTTCTCCTAAGATCGGGACTCTTCGGTTTTCAGCTTTACTTCGCACATATACTTCCACTAAGGTTCTATCCACCCCAACCTCAGGTAATTTCTCTACTCCTGATTGAATTAAAGTATCATTTCTTATCTCCACTTCAAATTCAAACTTGTGCATCTCCCATTCTCTAGCACTGCAGTACTCCAAAAATTCTACGTATCGATTGCCTTCAAGCACATATTGACCAGCCCCAGAGGAATATCGATTCAGACTATCTTTGTCATGCTGAAAAAAAGTGAAGTGGCTATTATTAATTATTTTAATTCCTTCCAAATCCCCAGTAAAATCCCTAATCACGGAGTCCTCAGTAATAATGCTTTGAGAAATCAATTGCCATGTACCTTGGAGATCTTGTTCTAAGGTCGAAGGCTGTTCATTTGTTTTTTCAATTGCACAACTAACCAATAAAACGGAGAGTAACAATAAACTATTTGTTTTCATAGATCGATTATTTCAATTTTTCAGACCAAAATAAACTTAAAGATGTCAAGTGCTAAGAAGGTAAATGCTTCGAAAGGCACACGTATTTCTGACATTCCACGAAAGACGTATTTTTGATGTGGCACAAAAAAAGCGCAGATCTCTCTGCGCTTACAATATTTTGTCTTGAGAAATAAATTACTCAGTCACCCCTACTTCTTCTGTAGATTCTTCACTTTTATTTTCTGAAAGGAAAAACCGCTTTTGGAAAACGAGAATAATAGCCACCCCTACAAATATCGAGGCATCCGCCACATTGAATACAGGCCAAAGCGACATGTACTTCCCTCCCATCAGAGGAATCCAATCTGGCAACCTACCTTCCCAGATATCAATGTAGAACATATCCACTACCTGACCATAAAACCATGGAGTCGGCGCGTCATATGGTGCATTGTCCAACCAAATGCCGTAAAATGTACTATCGATCACATTGCCTATCGCACCTCCAAGGATCAACGCAATGCAGATCAATAAACCTACTGGCGCTTCCTTTTTGATCAAAGTGAAGAGATAATAACTAATACCCACCATAGCGACCAATCGAAACAAAGTCAAAAACAACTTACCATAAGCTGTTCCTAATTTCATACCGAAGGCCATACCCGGATTGGTCAAATAGTGCAGTTTGAAAAAATCACCCAGGATCTGAATCTGACCATTGACACCCATATCCATATTAAAGTGAACCAGCATCTTTACCACCTGATCCAGCACGATAATCCCGATACTGATCAAAAAGTACTTATAATATTTCATCAATCTACATTCTATATTTAAGCACTCACCTCGATGTGCGCTTTGATTTTCAATTCATCTATGTCCAACTCCTCTCCAGCATCCAGGCTATCTGCCATAGCCAGATTTTTTGCTTGTGTCTCGACACATATATAATCGTTGAAGGCAGCCACTGCAGATTTCACTATTTCTTCGCTACTGCTCAACTGGATTTTAATCTTATCCTGAACCTCCAGGCCTTTATCCTTACGTAAGTTTTGAATACGGTTGACCAAATCTCTCGCTACGCCTTCCTGCTTCAGTTCATCAGTCAAGTTGATATCTAGAGCAACAGTCAAACCATTTTCGCTGGCTACCAACCATCCAGGGATATCCTGTGAAGCGATCTCTACATCCTCTAACGTCAAGGTGATAGTATCACCGGCCAAATCCACCTGAATCGATCCACTCTTCTCGATGGTAGCAATCTCTTCCTGACCAAAACCATTGATCAATTGAGACACGTCCTTCATGCGCGGACCATATTCCTTACCTAACTTACGGAAGTTTGGTTTAATAGACTTCACTAAAACACCTGAAGTGTCGTCCAAAAACTCAATATCCTTGATATTCACCTCATTCAGGATCAAATCCTTTACTGCATTGACACGTGATTCAGTACTTTCGTTAAGTACCGGGATCATGATCTTAGCCAAAGGCTGACGTACTTTCAATCGTTCCTTTTTGCGCAAGGAATGCACCAAAGAAGAAATCTTCTGAGCCATATCCATGCGTGCCTCCAACTCTGCATCTATACACGAATCATCTGCCACTGGAAAATCCGATAGGTGAACAGACTCATGGCTTTCACTTGAAGACACCGCATTCAAATCAGAGTACAATCTATCCAAATAGAATGGAGCAATCGGCGCACCCAGTTTCGCAACGGTCTTCAAACAAGTATAAAGCGACTGATAAGCAGCCCTTTTGTCCTCATTGTACTCCCCTTTCCAGAAACGCTTCCTGTTCAGACGAACATACCAGTTGCTCAAATCATCGATTACAAAATCCTGAATCAGACGGGCAGCACGTGTTGGCTCGTATTCATTAAAAGCCTCATCTACCTTCTTGATCAAAGTATTAAGTTTAGAAATGATCCATCGATCACTCTCTGTACGCTGGTCCATTGGGATCGCCTCCTCACTGAAGGTAAAACCATCCAGATTGGCATAGAGCGCGAAGAAGGAATAAGTATTCTGAAGGGTACCAAAGAATCTACGCTGAGACTCTGCTACTCCTTCGATATCAAATTTCAAGTTGTCCCAGGGATTGGCATTAGAGATCATGTACCATCTCGTAGCATCCGGGCCATATTTTTTCAAGGTCTCAAATGGATCTACGGCATTGCCCAATCTCTTAGACATTTTGTTACCGTTCTTATCCAATACCAGACCGTTGGCAATTACATTTTTGAAGGATACCTGATCGAAAAGCATCCCTGCGATCGCATGAAGCGTAAAGAACCAACCTCTGGTTTGATCCACGCCCTCTGCAATAAAATCCGCTGGATA
Source organism: Reichenbachiella ulvae (assembly GCF_025833875.1). Taxonomy (NCBI): domain Bacteria; kingdom Pseudomonadati; phylum Bacteroidota; class Cytophagia; order Cytophagales; family Reichenbachiellaceae; genus Reichenbachiella; species Reichenbachiella ulvae. Next base: position 3,661,160 of record NZ_JAOYOD010000001.1, read on the forward strand.
TACATCCTTGAGACCTCCATTGGCTCTTTCATCTGCTTTAGGGTCATCTCCCATGAAGTGGAATTGAGCATATGGCATAGCCCCAGAATCGAACCATACATCGATCAAGTCCGGTTCGCGCAGCATTTTCTGCCCACTCTCACTCACCAACACAACCTCATCTACATAAGGTCTATGGAGATCAAAATCATCACCAATCTGCTCAGTCATAAACCCTGCAGCAATGGATTTTTCTACTTCCGCCTTAAGCTCTGCTATGGAGCCGATGCATTTTTCTTCAGACTTATCTTCCGAGATCCAAATCGGTAATGGCGTACCCCAATATCTCGAACGAGACAGGTTCCAGTCAACCAAATTCTCCAACCAGTTGCCAAATCGACCTGTGCCTGTTGAAGCTGGCTTCCAGTTAATGGTATTGTTCAGCTCTACCAATCGATCTTTAAAAGCTGTAGTCTTGATAAACCAGGAATCCAACGGGTAGTAAAGTACAGGTTTGTCAGTTCTCCAGCAGTGTGGGTAGCTGTGCTCATACTTCTCTACTTTGAAGGCTTTATTTTCTTCTTTCAACTGGATGGCGATCAGCACATCCGTTGGTTTAAAATCTTTGTCAGAAGTTACCGAATCATCATAATATTCCGCCTTCACGTATTTACCAGCGAAATCGGTTACTTCATTAACGAAGCGTCCTTGCTTGTCTACAAGCGGCACTTCTTTTCCACTATCGTCAGTTACTAACACTGCAGGTACACCTGCTTGCTTGGCAGCAAAAAAGTCATCCGCACCAAAAGTTGGTGCAATGTGTACGATCCCCGTACCATCCTCAGTTGATACAAAATCTCCAGGTATAACTCTGAAAGCTTTCTCTTCTAATTCAGCATTGGTCACATAAGGCATCAGTTGCTCATAGGGCATCCCAACCAAATCTTCACCGCTAAACTCAGCTTTCACCTCCCATGGAATCAACTTATCTCCTTCTTTGTAGTCGTCAAAGGCTACCTCTTTGGCTTTTTCCGAAAAGAATTTGCCCATCAAATCTTTAGCCACTATGACAGAAACTGGCTTGAAGGTATAGGGGTTGAAGGTCTTTACCTTTACGTAAGTGATCTTCTTTCCTACTGCAAGTGCCGCATTGGATGGCAAGGTCCATGGAGTGGTCGTCCAAGCCAGGAAGAATACCTCTTCGTCTCCTTCAAATAATTTTTCGCTGTCCGCAGTTTTCTTTGCCTTGAACTGTGCTACGATAGACGTATCCTTTACATCACGATAAGTCCCTGGCTGGTTCAACTCGTGAGAGCTCAAACCTGTTCCGGCAGCAGGAGAATAAGGCTGAATCGTATAGCCTTTATACAGGAGCCCTTTGTCGTAGAACTTCTTTAGCAGATGCCAAAGTGTCTCCATATAGTTCTTATCAAAGGTGATATAGGGGTCGTCCAAATCCACCCAGTAACCCATCTTTTCCGTCAGGTCATCCCACTGGTCTTTGAACTTCATCACCGCCTCACGACACTTCTGATTGTATTCCTCCACTGAGATTTTAGTACCAATATCCTCTTTGGTGATCCCAAGTTCTTTTTCTACTTGAAGCTCAACAGGTAGACCGTGTGTATCCCATCCACCTTTTCGGTTGACCTGGTAGCCTTTCAGCGTTTTGTATCGACAGAAAATATCCTTGACGGCACGTGCCATCACATGGTGAATACCCGGGGTTCCATTGGCAGATGGAGGTCCTTCGTAGAACACAAAAGATTCCGCACCCTCTTTCTCATCGACTGACTTTTTGAAGATGTCATTCTTCTTCCAAAAATCAAGTATCTCATCCGCTACTTCAGCGTAATTAATGTTTTTGTATTCTCTGTATTTCACCGTTCAATAATATTCTCGAGTGATTAATCTTTATTCTTTTCTTCTTTATCCAGCAGATCAAGATCTATTTCTTCGTCTTCGTTCTCATCATAGAACTCTGGATATTGTTCAATCAATGGGTGATCTTCTTTGTTTCTCTTTCCACTATCAAATCTTAGCAACAAAGCTGGCAACAAGGTCAGGTTCGTTAACATAGCCATCAACAGTGTAGTGGATGTCAAGGTTCCAAGCGCTACTGTTCCGCCAAATTCAGAGGCTGCAAAAATCACAAAGCCAAAGAATAAAATAATGGAGGTATAAATCATACTCGCACCTGTTTCGCGAATACTCTTACTCACTGCTACTGGCACGAAGAAATTATTGGCAAAAAGCTCTTGTCTGTATTTGGCCAGAAAATGAATGGAGTCATCTACTGAAATACCAAAAGCAATACTGAAAATCAAAGCCGTACTTGGCTTCAACGGTATGCCTGCTAATCCCATCATTCCTCCGGTGATCAACAGCGGGATAATATTAGGAATCAAACAAATAATGATCATTTTGAAGTTCCTAAACAGCAGCCCCATGATAAATGCTATGATCACAAATGCAATGATCATACTTGTGATCAGATTGTCAATCAGGAACTTATTTCCTTTGATAAAGAGCAAGGTCGTACCAGTAATCGCCACATCAAATTCAGTCGTTCCAAAAATATCATCGATTCGAGGCTCAATTACCTGATTGACCAAAGAGTCCATTTTCACAGAGCCAATGTCGGCCATTTTCAATGACACTCTGATCTTTTGACCTGTAGAATCGACAAACTTGGTTGCCAGATTGATGTTGTCGGTTTCTTCTTTCAGATATCTTAAAATGAAATTCTTATCCCGATTATTCGGCAAGGAATAGTAGGCCGACTTGTCATTGTAAAATGCCTGTCTGGTTGCTTTGATAAAACTCACCACTGAAATCGGCTTGGAAACAAAATCGATAGAATCAAGGAAAGTCTCAAACTCATCGATCTTTCTCAAATTAGATAGATTCTGAACCCCTTTCTTTCTTTTGGTATCAATCACAATTTCCAGCGGCATAACCCCGGCGAAATGCTCTTCGAAAAAAGCCAGATCTTTCTTGGTTTGGCTCTCGTCTGGCAAATCATCTACCATATAAGATACTGCCTGAATCTGGCTGATCCCATAAATACAAATTGCAGCTATTATGATAGTTATGACGAATACATATTCCTTATACCTGTGCACCAAAAGGTCCAACACGGAAAGAACTGAATTGAGCATTTTGAACTCCAAATGCTTCAAATGCCTTTGTCCCGGCGGTTTCAGATAAGAAAACACCGAAGGGATCATGATCATACTCACCACAAAAGTGGCCAGGATATTGATCCCCGCTACGATACCGAATTCTTTGAGAATCACTATATCTGTCAGGGCCAACACCAAAAACCCTACCGCAGTAGTCACATTCGTAATGAAGGTAACAATACCAATTTTTCGGATTATGGTTCTTATGGCTCTCATTTGATCACCATGGGCGAAATACTCCTGATGATATTTGTTGATCATGTATACCGTATTCGGTATCCCTATCACTACGATGATAGGAGGCAGCAAGCCGGTAAGTAAGGTGATCTCAAAATCGAAGAGTACCAGAGTCCCGACTACCCATAGCACCACCATTCCAATGATACCAAGAGCGACTAAGAGTACCTTGAAAGAGCGGAAGAATAGGAACAAAATGAAGCCAGTCACTATCACCGATAAGACTAAAAACATCCTTAGCTCGTCCTTGAGCTTAGATGTATTGATATATCTAACATAAGGAAGACCAGCATACCTCAATTGAATCCCAGTATCCTCTGTAAAAGCCTCAGTCACAAAAAGTATATCGGAAACCACTCGATTGCGATCATCCGAATCCATTAGAGCCTTGTCAATAGTCACTAGAACTACACTAGCTCCATTATTTGGATTGATCAGCTGGCCACTGTAGAATTTGATATCCAGTGCATACCTGATCAAACTGTCTAGTTTTTTCTGATCACTCGGAAAACTATCAAAAACTGGCTCCAGCTTGAATCGCTTAGCCTCCTGGTCTTTGACCAATTTTTTCAAGGTGGGGACACTCAGTACTTCATTGACACCTTTGATATTGAGCAACTCATTGGACATATAGCCCAATTTCCGGAAGTTGTCGGTCTTGTAGACCGCACTATCCAATATCCCCAGGGCCAGGATATTACCATCCTCACCAAAAATCTTTTTAAACTCTTTGAAATCAACCATATCCGGATCATTGTCCGGAACGACATTTGCCAAAACATATGACCACCGGACATACTGCCCCTGATATGCCATGAAAGCCGTAATGGCCAACAGCAAGATGATCAAATACAAACGAAACTTTATGATTATGTCAGCGATCTTATTCCACATGCCTGAAAAACGAAGTGCAAAGGTAAGGATTTTTGCCTAGTAATAAAGTCAAAAATACTAGGGCAATTGAAGTGATACAAAGTGCACAAAAAAAGGGGACATGCCCCTTAATTTTTTGTATTTCAAATGCTTACAAAAGCATTCAATTTTGATATTTCATTACTGCTTTTTTGAGAGACTCTTTATTGGAAGTTATCGCCGGATTAGAATATATCTTGGAAGACAATTCTGCAATTACCGCTTTTTTGAAACCGAGCTTCACAGCCACATCTTCACAATACTTTACTTCACTTAAAAACACCTCTTTATCGATTTTCATCAGCTGCACCACATTAAATAGGTACTCAAATTTTTCATCGTCAGAAATAGTCCCCAATTCCGGTAGTGGAACAGGATTCTTCAGCAATTCCTCTATCTCTTCTTCGTTAACTCCATTGGCTTTTCCGACCATCAGAATCATGTCCTTCTCATCGTCTGCAAAATCATTATCGATGTTGGCCAAACCAATGAGCATACTAAGCTGGGATTTGATATTCATCATATTCTAAGTTTTTATTAGGGAGTCTACTTACAAGTTAATCAATTAAATAAAATTAGGCCTTATACTTCATAATAAGCTGTTTTAGCCGATCTCTATCGCCCGTGATATCTGGATCACTAAATATACCGGAACTCAGCTCTGCGATTACGGATTTCTTATACCCTAATTTCTCTGCTAATTTTTGACAAAATCTAATTTCGCTCAAGTATACCTTATTGTCCACCTTCATTAACTGAACGATGCTGTATAAGTATTCAAACATCTCATCTTCGGATAGAAGACCCAAATCCGGCAAAGCAGTTTTTTTCTCATTCAAATGATCGCTAAAAATTGCGTCAATATCCTTCTCTGCTACGCCATTGGCTTTGCCTAGAGCATAAATATATCTTTTCTCAATGTTAGAAAGCTCGTTATCAATCAGAGATAGCTGTACCAGCACACTCATTTGAGTCTTAAAATCCATAGGTCTGTTTTTAATTAAATGAAAATTAAAGATACAAAAAATTGGCACATAGTGGCTCAAAGCAAATTAATCTTACAAGCAACTATTTATTTTTTCACCGCCCCAAATATATAAACGGAATACTTTCCATCTTTTTGTTTTGTCACTTTAAAGAATCTATAAACAAATGAAATTATGCTTAATTGATTATCAGCATTCATAGTGTTAAAAAAATAGTTTAATTTAGTCACCGATCAGCTTAGAAATAAATCAATTCAACTAAACCAAAAGCCTGTTTTCAAGACGTATACAGGCTAAAACTTGAATAATGGGCATAATATTACCGCTACTACTTATTACCATCAGTTGTGTAGTCATATGGAGAGCTGGAGATGGTTTCATGACAGCATCCGAATATATAGGCAGAAATTTATCAGAAGGGGTTAGAGGTGCTTCGATCAATGCGATCGCTAGTTCAATGCCCGAAGTTTTCACTTCAATTTTCTTTCTTTTTGTATTGAAAGACGCCTCGGGATTTTCTGGAGGTATAGGGACTACTGCAGGTAGTGCTATATTTAATGGCATGGTGATACCAGCGGTATCTGTCATAGCAGTGATCGGAATAGGTCTGGCCAAAAGAATTGAAGTCTCAAGAAAAGTAATGCTACGTGATGGTATTGCTCTTATCATCACAGAATTGATTTTCCTTATCCTGATCAGCGGTTCCGAATTGGATTGGTACCACGGTATGATCCTGATGGGAGTATACCTCGTGTATATATCATATATGTTCTTGTCTATGGGCAAAAAAGGAGTGTTAGAAGAGTTGGCTTCAGATGGCGAAGCTGAAGTCGAAGAAGAGGAAGAAGATGATGAGCCAAAGCCTTCTATGACCAAGAGTTTGTTAACATTTGATCTGGAAAACATCTTCATCAGATCTAAAGTGACTGGAGCTAATGCATGGCCACTACTTGTCTTTTCTACTGTGGCAATTGCACTGGTTTGCTATTTGTTGGTAGTTGCCTGTGAGTGGATGGGAGCAGAAACATACGAAGTTCCTTATTTGGGCACTTTCAATGGATTGAATATTCCACTCATGTTTGTAGCCTTGATCTTAGCATCAGCTGCTTCTAGTTTTCCTGACACCATCATATCTATCAAAGATGCTCAAAGAGGTCAGTACGACGATGCGATCTCTAATGCGCTGGGAAGCAACATTTTTGATGTCTGTTTTGCGCTGGGCTTTCCTCTTTTCATATTCACGATCATTTACGGGCCAATTCATATGCCAGCCGAATTGGTTGACTTGAGTACTGAGCTTCGGTTTTTACTTCTGATTCTTACATCCATTGCAGTGATCATTTTCACTACAGGGAAGTATATCGGAAAGTTCAAAGCCTTTGTACTATTGACGATTTACATTCTGTTTGTCGTTTACATCATTGGACGAAGTGCTCATAACCCAATCACTGATAGCATATCAGAAATCCTAATTGGTATCGTACACTTCTTCAGCATTCAATAAGATTTATTGAGGTTCAAAGAATTCGCCCGTAGGAAAAATACAATCTTCTTTTCTACGGGTATCTGCTAATGAAAAGATTTTCCAACCTGTAGGAGTGTTGACCAAGTGAAAGGCATCCACTCCGCAGTGACTGAATCGCTCGCCGGCAAAAAAGGCATATTGGCACCAGACTTGTGCAAAACCCTGATCTATACTGACCTGATAATCCCAGCTCCGTTCGATCCATTCTACCTCATGGGGTGAACCGACTGCTGTAACGAATTGACTGAGCTCACCTTCTCTAAAATGCGTACTGTCATTCCGCTCAAAAATGGTATAAAGTTTAGCTCCAGGCTGAAAGCATTTCTTCACTGCAAGACTATCATTGTCATACATAGCCTGAAAAACATCCAAAACTACTTGACGTACCTCCTTAGCTTCTGGTGAGATTTTCTCTTGTTCCGTTTTTTCACTTTCGCATTGAAACAGAAACAAAGAAATTCCGATACAAAATATTATTTGAAAATACCTCATGGCTTTTTGATGTAAAATCGAGTAAAAATCGCGCAGATTCAAGCCTTCAGCATGCTAAAGGGAGATATTGAGGATAAATGGGTCAAACCACCATCGCCATTAGCGAACAGCTGATCAATGTGATAATCAATATGATTCTAAAGTGCTTCATTTGTTTTACGGCTAGTTCACTTATAAGACAAATGAAATGCCAAACACCCTCAAAGCACTGATTATCAGCTACGATTCTCTCCTCAATATAGTCAAAGGCATTTCTTTCAGAACAGGACGGATATTAAATAGCCCCATCAATAAGGTAGAAAAAGCAACTGCCAATAAAATATAAAAGGTAGCATCTACATCCATAGAGTAGGTGGCTCTGAAAACATTTTCAGACAGGACCCAGGTAAGCGCATGAGCAGTAATCAACCCCGTAATGGCTGCAATCACACCTAGCACTAAATATTCTATGGCTATGATCGCCACGATTTGTTTGGATTTAGCGCCAATGGTTCGGAGCAGAACACTTTCTTTGACCCTTTGCGCTTTGCTCAAGATGATGGAGTTGATCAAAACCAATAAGCCTGTAAAGACACTAATCAAAGCCATGAACTGAATGACGAATGATATTTTAGCTAAAACCTCTTCAACCGTTTTGAGAATCAATTCCAGATCGATGATAGAAATATTCGGAAATGCTCGGACAATCGCCTGCTGAAACTTCGCCGATTGTTGATTGTCTTTCACCTTAGTGACCAGTACATGAAACTGCGGGGCATCTTCTAATACCCCTCCTGGAAACACCACGATAAAATTGGTTTGGATTCTTCTCCAATCGATTTTTCTAAAACTACCGATGTAGGTCTTCATCAGGGCACCTTGTACATTGAATGTGATTTCATCTCCCAGCTTCCATTCTCTTCTTTCTGCAAAACCTTCCGAAACGGAAACAAATATCGAATCTCCAGGTTGGTAATCCTGTAGTTTACCTTCAGTCAGAGTTTCCGAATCGATCAAGCTATCCCTAAAGGTGACTCGGTACTCCCTATTGTACAACCAGTCAGGAATCCCTAAGGTTGTATCCGCTTCTGCTTCCTTTTTGCTAATACCATTGTACTCCAGCAATCGCATGGTGACTACTGACACATCTTGCTCGATAGGAAGATCAAAATCTGCCACTACCTTTTTCACCTCTTCTTTTTGACTCGACTGAATATCAAACAATACCATATTCGGCCGGTCCTCACTTCCCGCAATTGTAATCTGATCAATCAGTACGTGCCGAGAAAAGTACATGATAGAAATAAGCATCGTACACATCCCTATGGTGATGATCAGTATCCCCGTTTGATTTTGAGGCCGGTGCAAATTGGACACCCCATGGCGAACCAGAAAATTCCATTTCGGGGAAGTAGATTTTTTGGCTAGTAGCACAAGTCCTTTAGACAAGAGCCACAGCACCAGAAATGTACCTAATAGCCCTCCGATAAATATACTCGCTTGATTGATTTCCTGAATCTGAAGGTAGGAAAACAAGAATATAAAAAGTGTAATTAATCCATACAGCACTGCACGCAAGATCCAATTTTTCCCTTCTGCATCGCCTCCTTCATAATCGGCTCTGATTGAGCTCAAAGGAGAAATTTTCAAAATAGACAACAAAGGCATAAGTGAAAACAGTACCGTAACTACCATCCCAATCAAAAGCCCTTCCAGTGCCACCCAAATATAAAAATGAGTCTCAATCGAAAGAGGCAGCATATCCGAAACCAAATCTGGCAAAAAGAGCTGAACGGAAGTTCCAAGGGCAGTTCCTATCAAGGATCCAATTGCCCCCATCACCGCTACCTGAATGAAATAAATACTGAATGCGTCTCGACCACTCAGCCCCATGCAGCGAAGTATCGCCACTGATCTTTTCTTTTCCTTCAGGTAGCTATATACAGCACCTGCTACCCCGATACTACCCAACAACAGAGCAATAAAGGCCGCCATATTGAGGAATACAGTCGTATTGTTGAAGGCCTCACTGGTCTCATTTTTTCGTTCCTCTATGGTATCATATCGGAGGGACAAGTCCTCCATTCGATCGTCATATTTCTCCTCAAAAGCCTCCGCGTCTATTTCTTCATCAGATTTGAAGAAATAAGAATAGTAGATCCTACTCCCTCTCTTGACCAAACCTGTCTGCTCCAAATATTGATGAGGGATATAGACCACTGGAGCCACGGCCGTGCTTACTCCGCTCTGACCAGGGATATTCTGAAGCTTTCCCAATATCTCAAACTCCAGCAAACCTATCCGAATCTGATCGCCCACATTGGCATTGTACTGAAGCATGAGGGTTTCGTCCACCAGAGCATACTGTCCTTTCAAGAAATCTCTAGAAGCCTTTATAGGTAGCGTTTCGATCTCTCCATAATAGGGATAGTCACCTTCCAAACTCCTGACCTGGATCAATCGGGTACCTCCCGATTGCGGAAAGTAGATCATGGAAGAAAATCGGGTTTGAAACGATCGCTCCGTGATACCAAGTGAGTCGATAAACCCCATTTGCTCCTCAGTAAATGGCTGCTGTGACGACACCTCCAAATCAGCTCCCAAAAGAGATTTAGCCTGTGCATTGATCTCATCATTTAGGTTTTCCTTGAAGGAATTGATGGCTACCAGTGCACCTATACCAATCGTGATGGAAAGGGTGAAAAGAAATAATTTGCCTCGACTCTTTCGGCTGTCTCGCCAGGCCATCTTGACCAGCCAGGAAAATGGATTGTGTTTGTTTCGAATCATAATCAGGCGGTGGTTTGACTCAACATATTGGATTCAAATATCTTTCCTCCTTTGAGTCGAATCATATGATCCGTTTTGTGCGCCAGCTCTATATCATGTGTCACCAATACCAGAGCTGTTCCTTTATCCTGATTCAAGTCGAAAAGCAGTTTTTCTATCTTACTGCCTGTCTCCTCATCGAGGTTTCCTGTCGGTTCATCTGCAAACAAAATCTTTGGCGCATTAGAGAATGCTCGTGCCAATGCGACACGCTGCTGCTCCCCTCCAGATAACTGAGTGGGATAATGATCTTTTCGATTGGCAAGACCAACCTGGTCTAGTAAAGCCTCTGCTTCTTCTAGCGCTGAAGATTTCCCCAGCAACTCAAGAGGAATCATGACGTTTTCCAGAGCTGTCAAAGTGGGTATCAACTGAAAATTTTGAAAGACAAAACCTACATTCTCATTTCTCACCTGTGCCTTTTGGTCCTCGCTGAGCTGGCTCAAATCATGCCCATTGATACTGACGCTGCCCTGATCGATCGTGTCCAATCCGGCACATAGCCCTAGCAAAGTAGTCTTACCACTCCCCGACGGACCTACAATCGAAAGAGACCTACCGGCCTCCAAACTAAATGAAATTTCTTCTAAAACTGTGAGATGCCTATCACCGCTCTGATAGGATTTGGAAAGTTGATTGACTTCTAAAATTTTCGACATAAAGGAATTGCTCTAAGTCCCAATTTACGGCGATAAATTCAATTTGTTATTCCAAAACAGACATCACCTGCTTTTTGTAGGTACGACTAATAGGAAGTGACTGCCCAAGGACCATTACTTGCTCCTTATTAAAACTTTCTATCAGCCGCTGGTTCACCAAAAATGACCTGTGAATTCTAACAAAATGATTAGGCAGTTTAGATTCCATTTTGCTGATTTTCTCTTTGGTCATCACCTTTTCTCCTGCCAAATGAATGGTGATGTAGTCACTCAAACTTTCTATATAAGCAATTTCATCAATGACCAAAGGTCTGTTTTTCCTATTTTCTTTGACTACAATGGTTTCCTGGCTGGACTTTTCTATTTCCTTCTGAAAATGAGATATGGAACTCTGGTTCTGTCTATAAAACCTAAATAGTCGAACAAAAGACAAGCCCAAAACCACTAAGTACATGGTAATGGTCAATACAGAAACATCGGCGGTTATCGGGTTCATATTAGCATAATCATACTCTGCCAAAACGATGAACGCGACAGTAACTACAAGCATTTCCAAATTCAAAGAAATGATCAGTAAGTAGAGTGTGTACAAGCCAAACTTCCAATAGCGCCCCTTAAAGAGGTATAGGTCTACCAATATGTAATTAAAAAAATAAGCCGTGGCTAGCACCACGGGAAGTAGCAAACAAACGAAGTAAAAAGACTCGAAAATACTACCATATGAAGGCCCATAGAACAAAGTCAACATGAGCACAACCGTACTCCAGAACAAAACATGCCGAATGATTTTCATGGTGCTAAAATGTACATAAACAGCCTGGAAAAGAAGCTTTGTCGACGAATGACCAGTTTAGACTCGGATTCTACATTGCTATCCATAGTGCCCAAACCCACCTTTGTTAAAATAATTTTCACTTAAATTTAAAGAATTATGGTAGAGCTATTTTACATGGGTGGCACCCTTTTCATGAGTATTCTTACGATCGTTTTCATCTGTGCCTTTTCTGTATTTATTTATCAACTAATACTTCTGATCAAAAACGGAACAGCACCAGTAGATCAAGGACTAGTCAAATCAATAGGTTTATTTGCCATGGTAATAGGCATATTGGGACAATTCATTGGACTATATGGTGCATTTGAAGCGATAGAACAAGCAGGGCAAATATCTCAAGCCCTATTGGCAGGTGGTCTAAAGGTTTCTTCCATCACTAGCATCTATGGCATTTTGATTTTTGTAATCTCTTATTTGCTTTGGTTTGGACTGAAAGTTTTCCAATCCAAATACATCCAGGCTTGAATTAATTAGTTCCTGATAAAAAACAATGAAACAAAAAAGGTCGTCGAGTCAAACCCGACGACCTTTGAATATCTTATTATCTGAATGCAATTAGAGCAACTTGTTGAGTTCTACTGACTCCTCCAGATATTCTACAAAATTGTTATTCTCATCAAGTAAAATCACTGAAGGTGTGATTTCTTCATTTGTCAATTCATATCCAATGATAATGATTTCTTCCCCCTCGCCGATTAAGTGAGAAGCAGCGCCATTCATACAGATTTGTTTAGATCCACGCTCCCCTTCGATCACATAGGTTTCGAGACGAGCGCCTGACGTATTGCTTACGATCTGGACTTTCTCTCCTTTTCTCAACCCAACCATCTCGATAAAATCTTTATCGATGGTTATGCTCCCTACATAATTAAGATTCGCCTCGGTGACCACCGCCTTGTGAATCTTAGATCTCATCATCCATCTCATACTCAAGTCTGTCTTGTTAAAAAGGTTCTGAACTTACGTTTATGGTCCAAGTAATGTTGTTTACAAAACGCAAAATTAATTATTAATTTATTTCAAACCATTTAGGATTAGAAAGTTAATTTTGATTAATCATCCAATTAAGCGCAATTCCTATGCCCAAATCCTCCATACTTTCAAGCTTTACCCTAATTGTCGCCTCGGTATCTCTACTCATTTTCACTTCTTGTTCTGATTCCAAAGAGAAAAAAAACACGAAAGTAGAAACCAAAGAAAGTGAGAAAGTTGAAACAGAGACGAAGCAAACCATTCTCTTTTTCGGCAATAGTATTACTGCCGGGTATCAATTGGATTTGACGGAAGCCTTTCCAGCATTGATACAGGAAAGACTGGATTCCTTAGGACTGCCCTACCAAACAGTCAATGCCGGCCTAAGTGGTGAAACCACCGCCAGCGGTAAGTCTCGTGTGGATTGGGTGCTAAAAAATCCGGTCGACATTTTTGTACTAGAGCTGGGTGCCAATGATGGACTAAGGGGCATAAGCACAGACGAAACCCGTAAAAACCTAAAGGCTATTATCGAAAAGGTAAAAAAGACTTATCCTGATTGTAAAATCGTATTGGCAGGCATGATGATCCCGCCTAATATGGGACCAGAATACACCGCAGATTTTCAAACCATCTATCCCGAAATTGCTAAAGAGTATGATTTGGCTTTGATCCCTTTCATTCTAAAAGGAGTGGCAGGTATTCCTGAACTCAACCTGGAAGATGGCATCCACCCCACAGCAGAAGGTCATCAAATCCTCGCAGACAACATCTGGGAAGTTTTGAAACCACTGTTATAATCCATTACTTTGATTCGTTTTTGCATTTAACAACAGCCATCTAACCGATGGCGACCAAGATATTATTGCATGGAATTTTTATACCTGTTAGAAGATTTTTTTAAAGAAGCAGAATCATTAGTTTGGGGAAAGCCCTTGTTGTTTCTGTTAATAGGCGGTGGTTTGTTTTTCACTTTTTATTCTCGATTACTTCCCTTTCGCTATCTCAAACACTCCATCGATATCCTCCGAGGCAAATATGACAACCCGGATGAAAAAGGAGAAATATCGCACTTTCAGGCCCTGTCAGGACACTTGGCGGCTACAGTCGGCATGGGCAATGTCAGCGGTGTAGCGCTGGCCATCGTAGCAGGAGGGCCTGGAGCTATCTTCTGGATGTGGGTCAGTGCCTTTGTAGGCATGGCTACTAAATTCTTCACTTGTACTTTGGCTGTAATGTACCGAGGCTATGATAGTGAAGGGCAACTCCAAGGTGGGCCGATGTACGTGATCCGTGAAGGAATGCCGAAGATTTTCAAACCACTAGCAGCCTTCTTCGCCATTGCGGGATTTTTCGGGGCTACTCCGATTTTTCAGGCCAATCAAATCGTGCAAGTGACCAAAGATGTACTGATTAAACCATTGGGTTATATGCCAGAAAATGAGTTTTTGTTGGACCTTTCACTAGGGCTGATCATTGTCTTCTTTGCCGTCCTCGTGATTTTTGGAGGGATCAAAAGAATAGGTGAGGTAGCTTCAAGACTGGTTCCTTTCATGGTAGTGGTTTATATCCTTAGCGTAATTTTCATCATGGTAGTCAATTGGTCTGGCGTAGTTGACAGTTTCTTCTTCATCTTTCAGGACGCATTTCAAGCCCAGGCCGTACTGGGTGGAGCAGTGGGAGCGATCGTCGTAGAAGGAGCCAAACGTGCCGCCTTCTCCAACGAAGCAGGAATAGGAACTGCTCCGATGATGCACGGAGCAGCTAAGACGGATGAACCCGTACGAGAAGGCCTGGCAGCCATGCTGGGGCCATTCATCGATACTTTGGTGATCTGTACCATGACAGCCCTTTGTATTCTATCCACAGGTGTCTGGACCGAAACCGATCTGGATGGGATTTCCCTTACCGCTAAGGCATTTGACGATTCTATCCCATTCTTTGGACACTATGTGCTTTTCGTATGTGTATTGATCTTTGCTTTTACTACCGTCTTTGGATTTTCATACCTGGGGCAGAAATGCCTCTCCTATCTCATAGGAGCAAAATATGGCCGCTATTTCAACTATTGGTATGTGGGGATTATTCTGATCGGATCGGTATGGAGCCTGGATGGAGTGGTCAGCCTGATATTCGTGATGTATGGCCTGATGTCTATCCCGACGATGGTCTCTGCACTTTACCTTTCGCCCAAGGTGATGCAGGCCGCCAAAGAATACTTTGGCAAGAAATGGGTTTGATTTATTCCAAATCAAGCAATGCCTGATAGGGATTCCCTTTCAGGCCCAGGAGTTGGGCAAATGCCGGTTCGGTTTTCACTCCTTGTTTTTTCAAATCGATGATTTGTTTTCGAAAACGATCGCCTCTTTCTTGAAGAATTCGATGCTCTACTAACATATGTCGATAAGCATCTTGCTTTTGAGTAGGTACATTCTGACCAAAAATCTCGATATCATACCCCTCCTTTTCGAATTTCGCCACCACCGAAGCAATTTGATTGATGCTTTTTAGATGAACTTGAAAACTCGATTCGAACTGAAATTTTGATTTCAAAAATTGACCGAAATGCTCAAGATCTGAAACCTCGCAAATAATATCTAAGTCGCTACCTGCCACATCGATATTGATTGGAATCGTGCCAACCAAAATGGGGTGGTAAGGCTGTAACCACTCCATCCACCTTTGCTCTTGAAGCAACCGAAAAGCTTCGACTTGCCTGGGGCTGCCCTTACTCAGATAGTCAAGAGTCAGAAAATTCATGAAAGGTTGAGTTCTCTAGAGGCTATCTGCTCGATGATCACTTCTGCATGTATTCGCGAATTCTCAATGAACCATTTGTTGGTTTGCAGGCCTCCGCAGACCACACCTGCCAAAAACAATCCAGATACGTTCGTCTCCATGGTCTCAGGGTTATGGACTGGGGTCTTCATATCATCATCCCCGATCTGAATACCCATTCCTTCTAGAAATGGAAAGCTGGGCTGGTAGCCCGTCATGGCCAGTACAAAATCGTTATCAATCGTCACCGGTCCCTCAGGACTTTGGATATCCACCTCATGTTCGCGAATTTCTGTAATGGAGGAATTAAAGTATGCCTTGATCGACCCTTCCTTGATCCGATTGTCAATATCCGGGCGCACCCAATATTTCACCCGAGGATTGATCTCTGGCTCACGAACAACCATGGTTACTTCAGCGCCCTTTCTATAAGTTTCCAACGCAACATCTACTGCAGAATTGGCTGCTCCGATTACAATCACTTTCTGACCAAAATAAGGATGCGGCTCATCATAGTAGTGTTTCACCTTTGGTAGATCTTCACCTTTCACATTTAGCAAGAAGGGCAAGTCATAAAATCCAGTGGCCAAAATCACGTGTTCAGACTCATAAGTAGCCTTGTCTGTTTTGATGATAAACCCCTCGTCATTTTTTACCGATTCCACCTTTTCATATAGATTCACTTTCAAATCCCAAGTGGTAGTGACCCTTCGATAATACTCCAATGCCTCTGACCGGGTTGGTTTGCTATTGTGGGAGATGAAAGGCACTCCTCCTATTTCTAATTTTTCAGAGGTAGAAAAAAAAGTCATATTCATCGGATAGTTGTAGAGCGAATTGACCAGACAACCTTTCTCGATGATTCGATAAGTCAACCCTTTCTTCTCCGCTTCAATTCCACAAGCCAAACCAATCGGCCCTCCTCCAATGATGATGATATCGTATTTATTTTTTTCACTCATGATCAAAATTCATATGTCTTTAAGGGTGTCACACAATAGTCTAAAGGAATATCATACGGATCTGTATACGGAATGATATCTATCGGTGGCATCATACTCAACCCTACTTTTATACAATCTGGCCTGCACTCACTCAAAAACCGATCGTAATAGCCTTTGCCATACCCGATCCTATGCCCATTGCGATCAAAAACCACCATAGGCACCAATACCATATCGATAGCCGACACATCTACCTGTTTGCCAGAAACAGGTTCAGGGATCCCCCATTTGTTCACGCTAAGCTGATCTTTGGATTCGAACAAATAATGGGTCAAAGTATTTTGGTTCAAATCTGACCTTGATATGACAGCTTCTACTTGTTTTGCACCTAGGTTTTCTAAGATCCTCCACGTATTGACTTCACGTTGCTTAGTGATGGGTAGGAAAAGGTGTACATTTTGAATTTTCTTTTCAGACAAAAAAGCATCAAACCTCTGACTGATGGCTACTGATAACTGATCCGCCTGAAATTCGGACAACATTTTTCGTTTTCTTAAGAAAACTGTTCTTAGTTTTTCCTTGTCAATAGTGGCCATTGGAGCTCAAAATAAAGGCTTTCCAAATGAATTCGCTATCAAAAAATATTTTTTGATAGAATTATTGTGACTTTATTACAAGTTAGGGATTGAAAGGGTAAAGAATAACAAAACAGGCCAAAGTGAATCACTCAGAAGCAGATATTATACAAAGAGCGAAGGCTGACGTCAAGCACTTTGAGCCCTTGTACAACAAGTATTATGAATCGATATTTCGCTTCATCTATCGTCGGACGGACGAGGAGCAAGCGACGGCTGATATCACTTCTCGTGTATTTATGAACGCCATGAAGGCACTACCTAAATACGAAATACGTGAAGTAGGTTTTGGTGCATGGCTATATCGCATTGCCGCCAACGAAACCAATAAATATTTTCGTGAGACCAAGAAGCAGATGCATCTGAGTCTGGAAGATGAAAAAGTAAGTTTGGTCATGACCTGCGATCAACTAGAGGACCCAGAAGAAAAGCTATCTGTGTTGATGCAGCTTGTAGATGAACTAGAGGACGATGAGATTCAAATACTGGAATTGAAATTTTTTGAGAATAAGAATTTTAAAGAAATCGCTTTCATTTTGGACAAGAAGGAAAGTGGGATAAAGATGCGATTGTATCGCGCATTGGATAAATTGAAAGAGAAATTTGATTCGATACGAAAGGCCTAGCCTTATTAATTATTTAGTAATCAATAGATGACTGATTTAAGAAAAGTGAAAAAAACAGCAACATTTTCGCATTCGTCATAAGTAGAAGAATCATGACAAAATACGATATCAGATTGAGGCGAGAGGCTGTAAAAAAGAGCCAAATAGAAAAGCACAAGGACTTTAGAACCTTGAGTGATCTCGTGCAGCAAGAAAAAAGATCTACTTCCACTCGAAGGTTATGGATCTTGCTGGTAGCGGCTGTGTTGATATTGGGCATGATGGTCGTGGGTACCATCAGAATACTAAACCCACCCAAACAAGAACAAAAAGAAAACGTCGATCAAATGATTTTCGACGAATTCAAATAAAAAGAAATACATAATTAAGGCTCATCCCGGGAGCAGTCTTAGTTCTGTGATTGAATATTTAACCATTTAAAATTTACAATTATGGAATTGAGAAAAAATCCAGATATCGATCTGGAACGCAAAAGAGGAATGTTTTTTAGTATTGGCCTATTGGTCAGTTTGTCACTTGTCATTACCGCATTTCAGTGGAAAACTGAAGTGACTGTCTATGACTTACCTTATACACTTGAGGAAAAAGACGCATTGATATTTATGGAGCCGGTGGCTACTATTATCCATCCACCCGAACGACCAAAACCTATAGAAAGAAAGTCCATCCAGGCTCCGGTGTTTGTAGAAACTAACGTGGAAATAGAAGAAGTATTGGAAACAATTCCGGAAGCAGAAGAGATTGATTTTAATGACATTATAATTGATGAGCCGATCAAGGAAGAGGAACCAGAGGTTTGGACTGGAATAGTAGAACAAATGCCTGAGCCTACTGGCGGAATGGCCTCATTCTATAAGTTTATCAGCAAAGAAATGAAATACCCTAGTCAGGCCAGAAGAATGGACATTGAAGGCCGAGTATTCGTGCAATTCATCGTAGACAGGGATGGCTCATTGTCCAACATAGAAGTAATCAAAGGTATAGGCGGGGGATGTGACGAAGAAGCTGCCAGAGTCTTAGCAAAAGCGCCTAAATGGAATCCAGGTAAACAAAGAGGTAAGGCTGTACGTGTGAGAATGATTGTACCTATTCATTTCAGATTAAACTAAACAAAAAAAGGGCATCCAATAGATGCCCTTTTTAAATTTAAACTTATGCTTTGCTTATTTAACAGTCTTAACTGTTTTGATAATTCTTGCAGCCACTTTGTAAGGATCTGCGTTAGAAGCAGGTCTTCTGTCTTCCAAGTATCCTGACCATCCGTTGTTCTTAGTGTACAATGGAATACGGATAGAAGCACCTCTATCAGAAACTCCGTAAGAGAAATCAGTGATAGCAGCAGTTTCGTGCTTACCAGTCAAACGCTGATCGTTGTAAGCTCCATATACTGCGATGTGCTCATCTACTACGCTTCTAAATGCTTCACATACTTCTTTGATCTTAGCTTCAGATGCAGCAGTTCTGATCAAAGAGTTAGAGAAGTTAGCGTGCATACCTGAACCATTCCAGTCTAGTTGACCTAATGGTTTTGGGTGATAGTTGATAGAAAGACCACCATATTTTTCAGTCAATCTTTCCAACATGTATCTTGCTACCCAGATTTGGTCACCTGCAGATGCAGCGCCTTTAGCCATGATCTGGAATTCCCACTGACCAGCAGCTACTTCACCGTTAGTACCTTCGATATCTAGACCTGCCTCGATACAAAGTTCCAGGTGCTCGTCTTTAATATCTCTACCGAATACGTTTTGTCCACCTACACCACAGTAGTATGGTCCTTGTGGAGCTGGGAAACCACCTTCTGGGAAACCGATAGGTCTGTTGGTAGTGTTGTCCCAGATGAAATATTCTTGCTCAAATCCAAACCAGAAATCATCATCCTCATCATCGATCAAAGCACGACCATTAGATTCATGAGGTGTTCCATCAGCGTTTAATACTTCAGTCATTACTAACCAACCATCTTTAACAGCCGGATCAGGGCATACAAAGACTGGTTTCATGATACAGTCAGACGAACCGCCTTCTGCCTGCTCAGTAGAGCTACCGTCAAAAGACCAATCTGGTAAGTCTTCCAACTTTCCGCTGAAATCATCTACCAATTTCGTTTTACTTCTCAAAGATTGTGTAGGCTTATAACCATCAAGCCAAATGTACTCCAATTTAGATTTTGCCATTTTCTATAAGTATTTAATAATTTTCTAATTCTAAGCTTTTTTTCAATTATTGGGTCTGTGTTGTTAGAGCAGATGAGTATTATCTGGCGATGCTTTCGACTGAAAGCGTACGTATTTCTACGGAATTCAAATTTAGCAACTTTTTTGAAACCAGCCTTATCCAGTGCCAGTCAATTCAGGGAGCAACTCAAAAAGTATTTGGAGCGATGCATGCACCACCCCAAATACTTAAAATTGCTTAAACACTTAATAAAAGTTCTTATTAGAATGCGTATACAGCAGCAATTGTGAATGAAGACAAGTTGCTACCATATGTTGGGTTGATTGGGTCACCTGATACATCGATACCATCAGCATCTTCGATCACCTCATCAGCTGAATAGATATCAGTTCTGATTTCTGGGATAATAGTCAAATTTCCAATTGAATAGTTTGCAGATAAAGTTAGGTCAATTACATTTTCTTCAAATGTAATTGCTCCAACACCTTGATCAGAGAAATATTCCCCTCTAAGGCCAAGAGAAAAATCATCAGAGAATGAATTCTGTAAGTAAAGTGCACCACCATAGAAGCTATCAGAAGCAGTAGTTGCATTCACTCCTAAATAGAAAGACTCACCCAAGTCCCATCCTGCAGTTAAGTCAGCCTGGAAGAAATCATCATCAAACAAGAAGTTCAAATAAACTCCACCATATCCTAACTGAACACCTCCAAGGTATCTTCCAGTTGGGTTGAAGTCAGTTAAATCTGTTGGGTTAAACACACCCAACATAACACTGAAATCACCAAATGCCATGTCTGCTTTCAAACCAGAGTGAGAGAACGGTCCGTATGAGAACATGTAAGAAGTAGAGTAGTTGAAGTTAGCTGTTGGAGAAATAACTTCGTATCCCAAGAAAGTATTGAAATTACCTACTGTCAACGTCACAGCGTCACTAACATTCCAATAGGCGTACAATTGGTTAACAATGCTTGAAGAAGCAGTAGTAGAACCAAACACTGCATCAGTACCTCTTGGTCCGAAAGCTAAATCAGCAACAAATCCAGTTTTTTCGCCGTCCAAACCAACAATAAGATTAGCCATACCAAGGGCAAAACCAGTTTTATTTGCAAATGAAGTTCCTGGCGCAATAGTTCCTCCAGTTCTTTCATCATTGGTACCATTCAAGTTTACTCTGTAATAAGCATCTACACTACCCGAGATAGACAATGCTGGTGATTCTTCATCCTGTGCAGTCGCTGCAAAAGATGCTACTAGCAAAGCTGCTAACAATACTCTTGTAAAATTTTTCATTATTAGTTTTATTTAGAGTTGAAATTAAAATTTTGAGAAAAGACCTGTTCAGCCGTGTTCGCACCACGGTACGAACAGGTCTTCTTTTTTATATCTTAAGATGTAAATCTTATTCGTCGTAAATGATAGTGTAACCTCTGATTCCGTGCTCGTGGCTATCCAAACCTTCAGTTTCGTGTTGTTCAGATACTCTCACACCGATAGTCAGTTTCAAGATGTAGAACAAGATGAAAGCGATTGGGAATGCAACAGCACCGTAAGCCAATACACCGATCAATTGAGTCATGAATGAGAACTCACCGATACCGAAGATACCAACAGCAAGTGTACCCCAGATACCACAAGTCAAGTGAACAGAAACAGCTCCTACAACATCATCCAATTTGAATTTGTCCAAAGTGATAGCAGACAATACTACCAATACACCAGCAACAGCTCCGATAATCAATGCAGAAGGAACAGATACTACGTCAGCACCGGCAGTGATACCTACTAGACCAGCAAGGATACCGTTCAACACCATACCCAGGTCCATTCTTTTGAACACGATTTTAGCAGTGAAGAATCCGAAAAGACCTCCAGTACATGCAGCAAGACAAGTAGTCACCAATACATAAGAAGTCAAATCTGGATCAGCAGAAAGTACAGATCCACCGTTGAATCCGAACCACCCTAACCAAAGTAGGAAAACACCGATTACTGCCAAAGGAACAGAAGCACCTGGCTTGTCGATTACTTTTCCGTCTACGTATTTTCCAAGACGTGGTCCGATGATGATGATACCAGCTAGTGCACCCCATCCACCTACAGAGTGAACCAAAGTAGAACCAGCGAAATCATAGAATCCCATCATATCTAACCATCCAGCACCCCATTTCCATGAACCTAACCATGGGTAAACAAGACCTACGTAGATTACTGTGAAGATCATGTAAGCAGAAACTTTCACACGCTCAGCGATAGCTCCAGATACGATTGTAGCTGCAGTAGCTGCGAACATACCCTGGAACAAGAAGTCAGTCCAGTAAGTGTATCCACCTCCAGCGTAATCGATAGAAGCACCGTCACCGGCATCTAAAAATGGACCTGCAAATCCGAAGATTCCAGCGTCACCTTCAGCAAATCCTGGATACATCAGGTTGAACCCGCAGATATAATAAGTCAAAAGACCTATGATCGGCGTGATCGTGTTTTTGAAAAGGATGTTAACTGTGTTTTTGGATTGTCCAAAACCTGCCTCAACACCCGCAAAGCCTAAGTGCATGATAAACACTAAAGCAGTAGCCAACATCATCCAGATGTTGTTTGCAGTAAAAAGCGCTACAGCTCCTTCGGTAGCCTCAGCAACTACCTCCGTAGACATCTCGCTCATTACATTAGTCAAAATTGTCATAGCAATAATTTTAAGTTTAAAATAAATTTATAGTCTTAATCAGCCTTTAGATTCCGACTGCTGCAAAGTCGAAACCGCTGAAAAATTCACTTTTTGACATCACCATAGACCAGTTAAAAACCTGCTAAACCGGAGGTGACTTTCAGAGATTAATAATTTTCTCAGCTGCTAAAGTAACAAAACCACGTAGAACTACTTAGTTGACCTGCATAAATTATCCTGATTTCGGCAATATTTATAGTTTTTACAATTTTCTAGTTATTTCTTTAATTATTTTCAAATTCAACTACCATAATGTAGCATTACATGAATTATTCTCAATAAAAGGGTTATTTTTTTATCTAGAAACAGCATTACACAGGGTTATTACATTTTAATTACTGCGTTTTAACAGGTTTTTTACTTAAATTATTAATACGTAATCACCGCAGACCCAAGCTAAGAACAAGTCTACTTACGTATATTTGTTAAGTAAGCGACCATCTATCATGACATGAACACAAATAAAATCACTGGAGACAAAGCCGAAAGGCTGGCTGAAGACGCACTAAGGCAAAATAAATTCGAAATCCTGGAAAAAAACTTTAGGTATAAAAGAGCAGAAATAGACCTGATTGCAAAGCAGGATGCTTTAATACTTTTCGTAGAGGTAAAATATCGTAAAAATGAAAATTATGGTTATCCCGAAGAGTTTGTTAGTGAAAATCAACAGCGATTAATATTGGAAGCCGCAGATCACTACTTAAACCAAATAGACTGGAAAGGGGAAATAAGATTCGATATCATGGCTGTTAGTTCAGATTTAAAAATCACTCACTTTGAAGATGCATTTCATTAAGGACTAGGCATAAAAATCATCCACCAGATCAGCATACTTTTCTAGAATCACTCTTCTCTTCAACTTGAGCGTAGGCGTCAGCTCCCCCGTATCTATACCCCAGGAATCTGTCAGCAATTTGTACTTTTTCACTTGCTCCCAATTACCGAAACTACGATTTCTCTTTTCGATTTCAGTAGCAAATAGTTTTTCCGTGGCAGAATCCATTAGCAGTGAATCAAAATTTGCATGCTTCACGCCATGTCGCTCGGCCCATTCATGTAAAGCTTCCTGATTAGGCACGATCAAAGCAGCTGGAAACCTACGTCCTTCACCCAGGACCATAATCTGTTCGATAAAAGGAGATTCCTTGAACTTATTTTCCATCAGCTGAGGAGCAATGTATTTACCTCCAGAAGTTTTGAACATTTCCTTTTTCCGATCAGTAATACGTAGAAAACCGTCAGTCAAATCCCCTATATCCCCCGTATGGAACCAATCATCGGCCATTACAGCAGCACTCAAATCTGGCGCTTTATAATAACCCATCATTATATTTGGACCTTTGCATAGGATTTCACCATCTTCAGCGATCTTCACTTCTATTCTATCCAACAGCTTACCCACAGTACCGACCCTAACCCCATCTTCGAACGGAACATTAAAGGCAACTCCAGGAGACGTCTCTGTCAAACCATACCCTTCACATACAGGAATCTCTGCCGCCCAGAACACTCTAGCCAAACGAGGTTGCAATGCTGCCGCCCCTACTAATATATATTGCATCCGACCTCCCAAAGCCTCTCTCCATTTAGAGAAGATCAATTTTCGAGCGATAGATAGCTGAAAGTTGTACCACCAACCCATGTCTTCAAATGGTTCAAACTTCAACCCTAACTTGACTGCCCAAAAAAACAAGGCCCTCTTTATACCCGAAAGCTCGTATCCCTTGGCCATGATTTTATCATAAACCTTCTCGAGCAGCCTAGGCACGGTCGTAAACATATTGGGCTGTATTTCCTTCAAATTTTCACCAATCGTCTCCATGCTTTCAGCATAGCAAATGGAGATCCCAGAATAGAAATAAAAAAATGATGCCGTTCGCTCCAGTATATGACACAGCGGTAGAAAGCTTAAAGCCTTACTACCTACATCAAGCAAACCTCTTAGCGCTGTCTTTACAGCGAGTGCATTACTCACCACATTATCATGACTGAGCATTACTCCTTTGGGCCTGCCTGTAGTCCCTGAGGTGTAAATGATGGTAAACAAATCGGTGGATTGAACCGAATTCATTCGTCGTTCAATTTCCTTTATATCCCCCGATGGATCCAATGAAAGAATCTGCTTCCAATTGTCCACCACACCCAGGTCATCAAATGAATATACATGCTCTATCGTATTGGCTTGTTCCATAGCGCCAGCTACTTTCTTCATGATTTCATCATCCGCCCCAAAAACCACTTTAACTTCAGCATGATTAAAGATATAAGCATAATCATCCGCGTTAATGGTAGGGTACATCGGAACAGAGACGGCTGCAATCTGGGAACATGCCTGATCAACAAAATTCCACTCTGGGCGATTAGGAGATATTATAGCAACCTTATCCCCTGGCTCAACACCCAACTTGATAAGCCCAAGGGCCAGCTTGTTGACAATATCAATTACATCCTGTGTACTGTATTCGAACCAGTCACCATCTACTTTTGCAGATAGACAAACCTCTAAAGGGTAATTTTGAAATTGATAATGAAGAAAATCAAATACGCGAGTGGGTGTTTCCATAATCTTTGCTTAGAAGCAATAATTTAACAAAAAAAGGAAACATTTATTCTTTATGAAATAAGATAGCTCTATTAAAAATTGAAACTACAACCTATCTAACACCTTTTTGATCAATGAATCAATCACTCGATCAGGATTTTTCGAGAATTTATTCTTAGCCCGGTTGGCAATGATGGCGTTCAGACTTAGTACTTCATGCCCCATCAATCTACCCAATGCATAATAACCAGCCGTCTCCATCTCAAAATTGGTGAGCCAAAAATCATCCATATGAAAATACATTAGGTCTTCCATCAGATGTGGATAACGCTGATCGATCCTAATGCTTCTGCCCTGTGGTGCATAGAATCCCGGTGAGGTTACGGTATTGCCGCGAATCATATCGAAAGCAAATTGCTCGCGAAGTACAGTAGAGCCTTCTACACAATAGGGCTTGAATGGAAAATCTAAATATTGACGAAGCTTGTTGGTCAGCATATTTTCGAACCCAGTCTGACGTAGATTATAAAAAGTCATCAAGGTGTCCAGACCTATACCATAATCTGACACCAAATGTGAGCCTAACCTTAAATCCTCCTGCAAACTGCCTGAGGTCCCTATCCTGATGATGTTGAGCTTCTTGTGTTTTTCTTTGACCTCACGCGTCTTCAGATTGATATTGACCAAAGCATCCAGCTCGGTCATGAAAATCTCGACATTGTCCGTTCCCATCCCTGTACTGATGACAGTCACGTCCTTGCCCTTGTAGCTTCCCCGATGCGTGATAAATTCCCTACGATTCATCTCAAAATCGATAGAATCGAAAAGCTGACTGATACGAAACACACGACTCGGATCACCCACAGTCAGTATGGTATCAGAAATATTTTCAGGCTTTAGATTGAGATGATAGACACTACCATCCTTGTTCAATATTAAATCAGTTTCGGAGATTGTCCGCATATAGGTAATAGCTCAAGATCCGAAGGAAAGATAATAAAAAGCCTCTGATTGTACGAACTAAGGGTCGTTACAATATTTGAGTCATGAATTATTTCTTGATTTCTGCAGCAGGATTACCAAAAACAGTCGATTTAGCTTCTACATCAGCGATCACAACAGATCCAGCTCCAATGCGTGCCCCTTTACCAATCTTAACACCGGAAACAATCACAGAACCCGATCCGATAAAAACGTCATCCTCTATCTGCACCCCTGAACTCACCACTGCTCTAGCACCAATCTGAACCAAATCTCCCAATTTGCAAGAATGATCTACGATGGCACCCGTATGTAGCAAACAATGATTTCCGATTTCGGTACCCGCTCCTACTACAGCGCCAGCATTGATAAAATTGCCATGACCGATATGACTAGTTTTAGCCATTTCGACAGTATTATGAACCGCATTGACCGGCATTTTCTTGCGCTTTCCAGTCAACATTTTGGCCAGGCTCTTTTTCTCTTTATTGTCATCAGACGCGACAAAAGCTTCGCATTTCTTTCCGATCAATTTGAGATAACCATCATCCGAGGTATCACCCAAAACGGAGACGTTATCGATTTCTGTGCCGTGTAGTTCCTTATGGTCATCCAAAAAACCATACACCACATTACCATTTGATTCGAATATTTCAAGAGCAGCTCTACCCAAGCCGCCTGCACCAAAAATTATTACCGGATTGTCCATGCGGCAAAGTTATATTTATTCATCAAGCTTTATTGGTTCGCTCGATTCAAAAATCCCCTTTTCAAATTAAAAACCAGAAATAAGAGCACAGGCATATAATACACCTTGTATCTGGCAACCGTACCGAGGTTTGGCACACTGTAGGCTAGCAGCCCTGCACAAAGCAAGACATAAATCAGCGACACGATTGCCTCGATGTTCACCTCATGACTTTCTTTCTTAATCCAAAACCCTATGGCTATTAGTAGCAAAGCAAAATTTTCTGTTCCGCTCAAAATGGCCGGAAAAGTAAAACTCTCAAATGCAAGCGGTCGAATAATAGCAGAGTAGGTATAATAAAAAACATCTGCAAACACCCCCATCACTCCAGATAAACCCGAGCCATTCAACCCATTTACTTCATCCGATTTTGTCAAAATCCAGTCATGGTTTTGCTGTACTACTTGCAAAAATTCTAACCCCCGAAAATTCGGACTCAACCAGTATAGAAACACATAGGCCGGAAAAATCATCAGAACGGCTATCAACAATGATTTTGAAAGGCCATGCCATCGTTTCCAGAAGTCAAATTCCAAGTGATAAAGCCTTAAGAAAATCAAAGCAGGCAACAGCAGTGCCGCTATATAATATTTGATCACGATCAAAAACACCAAACCGCAAACAAGTAATAAATAATCCCATATTCTAATCTGTCTGGCTCTTAATCTGGCATAAAAACCCACAACGATTACAAAAGCGGCAAAACCAATACTTTCCTTGAGCAATCCTGAAGACCAAAACACCAGGGAAGGAATGAACATGAACGAAAAGAAAAAGGGCATCCGATAGCTCTCATTCCATTTGCAGAATGACTTCAATCCGTAAATAGAAGAGGCGAAACTAATAAGTGAGAAATAAACAGCGCACAGCCAATAATCAAGCTGCCCCAAATAAACCATCAGAGAAACCCCTCTCGTGAACCATATCGCTCGAACGGGCTGACTGCTCTGAAGCGGTTGGGTGAGCTCCAACCAAAAATCCTTGAAGGGAAGTAAAGCCATCTGCCTGGCCTGTTCATAGTAACTCCAGGTATCTCCCCCTTGATAATGGTATTGATAAAGTAGCCCTAAGCCCAAACCTGCCAGAACCTTAGCTGCAAGTGCTGCATAAAAAAGCTTACTCGAAAGTATCTCCCTGCTATATCGCCAAAGCCAATATACCAGCCCAGAAAGGACAGAAACATGTATAAGGTATATAAATAGGAGTTGCAAGGTCAACCTGATATGAGCTTAAGCCCAATTTTACAGGAAAGGCATTTCTTTTTCAAACAAAACTCGTTCTTCAATTCAATCAAAGCCTGTGTGTCAAAAGCATTTTCTGGCTCCATACCTAAGGCTTCCCAATCGCTGATGATGTGATTTTTTTCTGGTTTGAGCGATTGCAGCAGATCCACCGCCTTGTCCATATAGCTTAGACTAGCGGTCTCCTGTGCATAAGCGGCCAGCAATACTGCAGCTACATTGACCAGTAAAACATCCACACTTGCCTCGCCCAACCCATTCATCTTGCGAGACGATTCTTTCCCAAAATCATAATGATTCACCCAATACTCCGGGTTAGTAATTTGAAATATCTTTTTTAACTCGCCAGTATTTTCGCTTTGTAAGATGAATTGAAAAAACTTCGAATTTAGATGAATCAATTGTGCCAACTGAGCCAGACGAACAGTTGGGAAATTCGCAGGACGCATGCGCAAAAACTTCCACTCCACCTTAATCATTTGCTTTGGCTCCAGGTTGTATTTCTGTCTTAGATAGGAATAGATCTCCTTTAATTGACCATGATAGGTATCCATAGATTCACCTTCCAAAAAACCAGCCATTCCGAAAAGCAATGCTTCCAATTCTTCTCTCTTAGAGCCATGCTTAATTAAAATTTTGAAAGGAAGGGATTGAGCCAACTTCAACATAGGTTCGGCATTTTTCTTGAAGCCAAAAGTCTTCGCAATCAACTGATAAGAGGTTTCTTCCCACGAACCCGTATTGTCACTATGCAAAGACAATAACTCCTCTGACTTTCTTTTGAGGCGGGCCACAGCTGCATGATCGAGCATCGCCATTTTATCAATCGACCTTACCTCAGCAAACCGTTTTTCACATGGGATGCTGGATGGAAAATTGACCAAATCATTGCAGCGTATGATCAGATCAAGAGATATCAACTTTTTTAATTCTAGGGTGGGAATTGACTCCCCATCTTCTCTCCGACATTCAGAATCTGCATTCCAAACTACATGCAGGATGACTGTATTGTATTTGGGATCAAGGTGGTGATTGTGATTTTTCCAATCGGAGGCATTGACATGGATCTCCACACTACCAAACCATTTGACCTCACCTATCATCAGCTGAGATTCGAGAAAATCTGGTCCAGCGTCATGATTGTGGTGACCAATGGAGTGAATACTTACAGAAGAGCCTGTAGTAGTTTGCAGATTCGTTTTATCGAATTTCTGGTGCTTCCAGACAAAATGTAGAAATGATTCTTGCATAGTTGGCTATAATTGGCTCAACAATGCTGCTTGTCAAATAAAAGGAATAACCAACGAATCTGCAAACTAGATAAGGCGCAAAAAACTTCTTAAACGAGCCCGAGCTTCTGTCTGTGATCTGTTTTAGTGGTTTCAAAAGATTCTAAATCTTCTAGGAGTCCTTCTACAGAGTCGTTGATCACAAAAAGATCCAGATTTTTTTCTTTGATCAGCCCTTGTTTCAGCATGTGGTCAAAAAAGACCATCAATGGATCGTAATAGCCATTAACATTCAAAATACCAATCGGCTTCTGAATCAGACCCAATTGACTCCAGGTCAAAATCTCCATCAATTCCTCCAAAGTACCAAAACCACCAGGCATAGCGATGAATGCATCTGCTCTGTCTGCCATACTGGTTTTTCGCTCATGCATAGATTCCGTCAATACGATCTCCGTCAATCTATCGTGGGTGATTTCTATTTCATCCAAAAACTTAGGTACCACTCCCACTACAAAACCGCCATTGTCCAGGCAGGAATCAGCCGCTGCCCCCATGAGCCCCTGACCTGCTCCACCATATATTAAGGTGATTTCCTTTTCAGCAAAGGATTTGCCCAACTCCTGGGCTGCTTCTTTAAATGTCGAAATATTTCCAGTGGACGAGCCACAATACACACAAATACCGTTCATAGTTCAATTCAATGTTGTTTTACAAATATCTAAAATATATCCTGCCTCAAGACATTATTGGCAAATAATCCATATCGATTGTACCATAAGCCAGAGAACCTTACTTTTGCGCAAATTATCCGAGAGTGAAATGGCACGAGAGAAGTTAAAGGACGAAGAAAAACGCAAGCTAAATAGTGAAAATCTAAAGAAGCTATATAGCATATTCGAATACCTAATCCCCTACAGATCCAAATTCGTAATCGGTCTCATTTTTTTAGTTGTTGGTAGTTTTTTGCTTCTGGCCTTTCCTTATGTAGCTGGTAAGCTGATAGATGTAGCCAGTGGTGATAGTAGCTGGATTTTGACCGACATCAATCAAGTCGCAATAGCCTTACTTGGCATTCTTTTTCTTCAAGGCATCATTTCCTATTTCAGGGTTTATCTTTTTGCTCAGGTGAGCGAAAACGCCATGTCTGACATTCGCTCAGAACTGTACCGACGAATTATTCATCTTCCGATTGCATTTTTCGACAAAAACCGAACAGGTGAACTCATGAGTAGAATGACAGCAGATGTCAGCATGCTTCAAACTACCTTTTCCACTACGCTAGCGGAACTTATCAGACAAATAGTGACCTTGATCGTCGGTTTAAGCATGATTTTCATCACTACCCCAGCTTTAAGTTTGTTTATGCTCGCGGTGTTACCGGTTATCATCATCGCTGCAATGCTCTTTGGGAAGAAAATCAGAAAACTCTCTCGCAAGTCTCAAGACGAACTAGCGGTATCCTCCACCATAGCCGAAGAAACCTTTCAGTCAATCCTGGCTGTCAAATCCTTTACCAACGAGAACTTTGAGAAAAAACGATTTGGCTCAGCTCTGGATCAAGTGGTACAAGCAGCCATCCATGCTGCCAAATACCGAGCGGGGTTCATCTCTTTCATCATTTTCGCACTTTTTGGCGCTATGGTAGCGATCATATGGTATGGTGCTACCCTATTACAAAATGGTGAAATGAGCATGGGTGACTTGATCTCATTCGTACTATACACTTCCTTTATAGGAGGTTCGATAGCAGGATTGGGTGACTTGTTCGGTCAACTGCAACGCGCCATTGGAGCATCAGAACGTGTGTTAGAAATCCAGGAAGAAGCTACCGAAGAGTATCAGGAAAAATTCACGGGAGAGACCAAAATCAAGGGCAATATCAAGTTCGAAGATGTGACCTTTGCTTACGAAAGCAGAAAAGACATCCAGGTCCTCAACCACCTCAGCCTCAAAATTGAGCAAGGCCAAAAAGTGGCTTTGGTTGGAAAAAGTGGTGCAGGAAAAACCACTGTGGCACAATTGCTCATGAGATTATACGATGGCTACCAGGGCAGCATAGCCATCGATGGAAAAGAAATTACAGATTACGAACTACGAGCTCTACGTGGCAATATTGGTATCGTACCTCAGGAGATCATCCTATTTGGAGGATCTATCAGAGAAAACATCGCCTATGGAAATCCTGAAGCAAGTGAAGAGGAAATTCTAGCTGCAGCAGAAAAAGCCAACGCCCTTGACTTTATCAATTCCTTCCCAGAAGGACTGGATACTCAAGTGGGTGAAAGAGGTGTAAAATTATCTGGAGGACAAAGACAAAGAATCGCTATTGCGAGAACCATCTTGAAAAATCCAGCCATCTTGATTCTGGATGAGGCGACCAGTTCTCTGGATGCCGAGTCAGAAAACCTTGTACAGCAGGCTTTTCACGAATTGATGAAGAACCGCACAACCTTAATTATTGCACACAGATTAGCCACAATTAAATCGGCAGACAACATTTTCGTGTTAGAAAATGGAGAGATTACAGAAACCGGAAATCACGAAAAGTTATTTGCGAATAGTGAGAGCACTTACAACCATCTGGTCAATCTACAATTGGTCGAATAATTCCGGGCATTAACCGCCTGATTTACAATGCTTATCTAAACCGTGAAAAAGTGTTTCTTGAATGTATCAATTATATGTTATATTATGGCTTTCTTTGTGGCAATGACATTTTTGCAAAGCAGCATCTAACGACTTGATTGAATGAAATTGATACTGACGAATCTTTTTTCCGGAACCAATGAACTACTTCTATTTGGAGTATTTGGTGTCGTGATCATATTATTTCTCGCGGTTGACCTGGGATTGGTTCATAAGGGACCTAAAAAAATCTCTCAAAAAGACGCACTACTACAAACCATCTTCTGGATTTTCGTATCCTGCATCTTTGGAGGTTTGATCTATTACTTTGGAGGAGGTTCGCAAGATGCGCTTGAGTATTTCTCTGCCTACGTAACTGAGAAAGCACTATCTGTTGACAACATTTTTGTCATCCTATTGATACTGCGCTACTTTAAGGTGAAAGACGAATACTACCACGACATTTTGTTTTGGGGGATTTTGGGCGCGATTGTATTCCGTGCGGTCTTCATCTTCCTAGGCGCTTTGTTGATCGGCGAGTTTCACTGGATTCTATACATTTTCGGAGTATTCCTGATCTACTCAGGAGTCAAAATCTTCAACGAAGATGAAGATATGGACATCGAGCCAGAGAAAAACATCCTAATGAAATGGGCGAAAAAGGTGCTACCGATTTCTAAAGAAGACAAAGGAGGCAGGTTCATCTTCAGAGAAAAAGGAAAATTGTGGTTCACTCCATTGTTTCTGGTTATCCTGCTTATTGAGTCTACTGACTTGATTTTCGCAGTGGATTCTATTCCAGCAGCTTTTGCCATTAGCCAAAACGAATTTGTGATCTATACTTCAAATATTTTTGCAGTTATGGGATTGAGAGCCATGTTCTTTTTATTGGCCAATATTCTGGACAAGTTCTATCTGCTTCAAAAAGGCCTTTCAGTCGTATTGGTTTTCATCGGTGTTAAAATGCTACTCGAATGGAGTCTGATACAATCGGCTTTCCAAATGGTAGGAATTGAACATGCGCATATTCCGATCATATGGTCGTTCATTGTCATCATGTCTGCCCTGACCTTTTCTATCGTTTTGTCGGTTATCTTCCCTCAGCAGCCAGAAA
The DNA here is from genome assembly GCF_025833875.1 of Reichenbachiella ulvae. Taxonomy (NCBI): domain Bacteria; kingdom Pseudomonadati; phylum Bacteroidota; class Cytophagia; order Cytophagales; family Reichenbachiellaceae; genus Reichenbachiella; species Reichenbachiella ulvae. The sequence goes on from NZ_JAOYOD010000001.1 coordinate 3,694,122, forward strand.
TCGTTGAGCCGGTAGAAACTAGCAAGGAAGAAGCGTAGCCTTTTGGCTCATTTTTTCGTTAGCAAACAAAAAAGGTTGAGTTATGATTGTTTCTTTTGACGAACTACCTGGTACTGCCAGGGTATGGATTTATCAGGCAGATAAAACTTTTGGACAAGCGGATTTGGAAGTAATTGCTGAGGAAGCCAACAAATTCTTTGATGGCTGGGCGGCACATGGTGCTCCTCTCAAAAGCAGTTACAAAGTCTTTCACGACAAATTTTTAGTAATAGCGGTAGACGAGCAATTCAATCAGGCCAGTGGCTGTTCGATAGACGCCTCTGTAGGTTTAGTTAAAACACTTGAGCAAAAATTAGGAATCAATTTCTTCGACAGAAGCAAAGTTTGCTTCCTTGTCAACGACGAGATTTTCGAGAGTTCGCTTACTGAAATCAAGCAGCTCGTAGAGCAAGGCAAAATTCAATCTGACACTCCTACATTCAACAATCTGGTCCCGAACAAAGATGAACTGGAAAGCAGCTGGATCATTCCAGCAGAAGAAAGCTGGTTGAAAAGGTATTTTTAAGTCGCTAATCTTTCATTAGATTGCTAAGAGATGAAAAGTATTAATCCACGCATAGCTATCGGGCTAGTAGCGCTATTCGTTGCGTGCAGCCCTCTTAAACAAGGCAACAAAAGCTTTGAGGCAGGCGAATACAGCACCGCCATTCATCAATACAAAAGAGCACTCAAGAAAGACGACCCTGTTTCCAATTACAAATTGGCAGAGGCCTATCGTCATTCCAATAAAATCAAAAAAGCAGAGCCCTACTATAAAGCTGCTATTGACAATGGCATAGAAGAAGAACAGGCCTATTACTACTATGCACAGGCGCTAAAGTCGAACAAGAAAGAAGAAGAGGCCAAAAAAGTACTCGAAGACTACCTGGCCAACAAAGGCGAACAAGAGGAAGTCGTATTATGGGCTCAAAGAGAATTGGATAACCTCAACCGAATGGAAGAGGTCCGGTCAAAAGTCAGTTATTTCAGAGTTAAAAATCTTGATGATATCAATACTGAATTTGCTGAATATTCTCCAGTCTACAACAATGGGTATCTGTACTTCACTTCCAATAGAGATGGCGGCAAAACCTACAAAGGCACTGGCACCCCCTTTACAGACATCTACAGAGTAAGAACTCGTGGAGCGAAAGTCGATATTGAAACGCTTCAACCTCTGGACGAAATCATCAATGATCCTAACATCAATGAGGGATCCATCACGATGTCCGAAAATGGCAGGACTTACATTTTCGCCAAAGCCAATAGTGGTAAGGCGAATGGAACTGAGGAAGTGAACCTGTATTTCACTCGATACAGAAACGGACGCTGGAGCGAACCCAGACCCATTTCGGTGAACAAAAGAGAAGCCTGGGACTCGACACCAGCTCTATCCCCTGACGGCACTACTCTTTATTTCTCTTCCAATAGAGAAGGGGGATACGGTGGGCTGGATATCTATACTGCAACCCTCAATCGCCGTGGTAGATGGGTCGATGTTAGAAACATGGGGCCAGAAATCAACACTCCGGGAAATGAAATTTTCCCATATGTAGGAGGAACTGGCGTGCTATACTTTTCATCCGACGGTCATCCTGGGTTTGGAGGACTGGACCTATTTGAAGCCACCAGAAATTCAGGGAAAGTGGTCATGGAAAATCTAGGTCAGCCGATGAATTCTGCCGGAGATGATTTTGGATTGTTCCTCTTCAATCCATCAAGAGGCTTTTTCACTTCCAACAGAAAAGGAGGCAAAGGAGACGATGACATCTACACCTTTGTGAATGACGACCCGAACCTGAAAATTGTCAACTACTACCTAACAGGTACGACACTAACTCCTAACCAAACTGGCGAACTTGAGCCTCTGCCCAACACCAAAGTAGTATTGGTCGATGAGGAAGATGGCATCATAGCAGAGGTCTTTACAGAAGCAGATGGAAAATACCGATTTAGAGTTTTTCCAGAAGAGAACTATAACCTGATAGCCGAAAAGGAAAATTACTTTACTACAAGAATTGACTTTTCGACCATTGGCAAATCACTGGATAAAAAGAAACTGGAAGAAATGGTGACCAATGTGGAATTCCAGCAGGATTTACCACTCAACCAAATCGTTATTGAAAAGCCGATCGTCCTCAACAATATCTATTATGATCTGGACAAGGCTGATATCAAACCCGAGGCAGCCAAGGAATTGGACAAATTGGTAACCATAATGAAGGACAATCCGGAAATCACGATCGAGTTGAGTTCGCATACGGATGCACGAGCTGACCATGATTACAATATGAATCTTTCTCAGCGCAGAGCTGAATCTGCTGTCAAGTACATTATTTCTAATGGTATAGAGAGCAAACGATTGGTTGCCAAAGGATATGGCGAAACCAAACTGATCATAGAAGATGCCGAAACTGAAATAGAACACCAGCAAAACAGACGTACTGAATTCAAAGTGACAAAGTATAACGTCGTGCACGAAGAGGAAGAAGAAGGGGATTTTGAATTTGGAGAAGAAGATAAAGAATCAAAAGAGGACTATGATGACACAGATAGATTCTTCTCTGATTTAGATGAAGACACTGAAAATTAATTGTTCTTATAAGAATTTTTCTTATTTTGGACCCGCTCACCCTATGACCTGTTCGGTTATATATTTAAGAGTGACAAACCAATCGCTTTCAATTGATAATTAAACACTAATTTTTTGTCTATTGAAGATTTAGGAGAATCCTGTATTTTTTATGTGCTCGAAATTCTCCATTTTTGATTAACCAGTTTTAAGAAAATATATAGACATATTCACCATGAAAGGATTTTTTATAAGAGCGACCAGAATTACACCATCGATTTATTTCAACCCTCAAAAAGGCCTGTTGGATATACGAGGAAAGTCTAGTCCCGAAAATCCCCTTGCATTCTATAAGCATCTTCACGAAAGCATCGATGCATTTGGAAATACAGATACTCCAAATTTGGTTATGAATATCGCCTACGAATATTTCAACACCAGTTCTTCCAAATGTATCTACATCCTATTCAAGAAGGTAAACGACCTGAGAATGGATAAAGGCAAGCAGGTAAAAGTAAACTGGTATTTTGAAGAAGGCGATGAGGATATGCAAGAAGCTGGAGAAGATTTGAGTTCATTCTTCAACTATGACTTCAACTATGTCGAAATCCCTGAAATCAATGTATTGGGAGACATGAAAGAAGAAGAGAAGTAAACATAATTTGAAACCATAAAAAAGGCCTGTTTCTAACGAAACGGGCCTTTTTGCTTTAGTCTTTATTGAGATTAGTTCATCTCCTTGCCCTGACTCCATGGAGGAGTAATCCCCATGAAACGTGCATAGGCTATAAACTGCCCCTTATGTTCAGCACAATGACTATTGGCTACTCCCATGATATTTCTTTTGGTAAAGGTTCCGAATGGCAACTCTACCTGTGTGGTCAAGTCATCTTGCGCAACCGCATTGGCTGCCTGATCGATGTAGTCGAATGATTCGTTAATCGCCTTGAGTAATTGTGCTTTGGTTGTCAAAGTCTTTTCAAATGATTGCCAATCCTTACCGGATTCTGGAAGTGGAGTAGTAGCTAAAAAGCTTCCAAACATGTAGTTGGTTGCTGCTATATGAGCCACAACTTCTGACACTGAGCGCACGTCATCACTGCTTTTCCAGCTTATTTTATCCTCAGGAATCGCATTGATTAACTGTACGATATGGTTTTTGTTGTAAGCAGTACCTCCGGTGAATTCCTGCTGAACGGTAGGCGCCTGACCATAAGACATCATCGGCACCAGGATGAATAGATAGATTAGTTTTTTCATAAAAATGTATGTTTTGATTTCACTGTCAAACGCTAATTCAAAGCAATTAGTTTCAAGTGTATCAAACTGAACTAAGCCCTTTGAATACCTCCACTATATTGCTAACCAAGTGGATTTTGATTTTGTACTTACTGGCATCTATGGCCTTTTTGTTCAGTGCAGAAATGTAGATTTCTGAAAAGCCAAGCTTTTCTGCCTCAGAAATACGGTTTTCGATGCGATTCACCGCTCTGACTTCTCCTCCCAGCCCTACCTCACCAGCAAAGCATATATCTGATGAAACCACCTGCTCCTCATGCGAAGAAACAATCGCCACGCATATACTCAGATCCAGTGCTGGGTCATCAATCTTTAATCCTCCCGCTATATTCAAGAATACATCTTGATTGCCCAGCCGTAAACCTCCACGCTTTTCCAATACTGCTAATAGCATATTGAGACGCTTGGCATCATAGCCTGTAGTAGATCGCTGAGGCGTACCATAGGCAGAAGTGCTAACCAGCGCCTGTGTCTCTATAAGCAATGGTCGATTGCCCTCGATAGATGCACCGATAGTCACGCCGCTAAGGGCATTGTCCTTATTTGAGATCAATATCTCAGAGGGATTAGTGACCTGCCGCATGCCATTGCCCAGCATTTCATATATCCCGATCTCTGAGGTCGATCCAAATCTGTTTTTGATGGTGCGAAGTATCCGGTAGCTCAAATGTCTATCTCCTTCGAATTGCAAGACAGTATCCACCATATGCTCCAATACCTTTGGGCCAGCAATGGTACCTTCCTTAGTGATATGACCGATCAGAAAGACCGGAACATTCGTCGACTTGGCAAACTGCAGTAGCTCTCCTGTACATTCTCTGACCTGACTCACACTGCCAGCCGAGCTTTCGATCTTCGAACTATAAAGCGTCTGGATAGAATCCACAATCAATACATCCGGCTCAATCTGTCGCACCTGTTGGAAGATCTGACTCACGGATGTTTCCGCCAGGAGGTAACAATTATCCGAGCTCAGCTCCGTCATCCGCTCTGCGCGCATTTTGATCTGCTGGGGACTCTCCTCTCCTGATACATAAAGCACCTTTCGGTCCTGCATCATCAGTGCCATCTGCAAAAACAGTGTGGACTTACCGATGCCTGGCTCTCCACCGATCAGCACCAGCGAACCTGCGACAATTCCTCCACCCAAAACTCGATTGAGCTCTAAATCCCCAGTAGACAATCGATCATTCTTTTCCGCTTTGACCTCCTGTATCTTAACCGGTTTATTTGGTGTACCTTTTGATTCCGTCTCTGTCCAGATCTTGGTGTTTTTGGTATTGCTTTCTACTACCTCCTCCACATAAGAATTCCACTCTCCACAACTACTGCACTTGCCTACCCACTTGGGAGATTGGGCACCACAGTTTTGACATAAATAAACGGTTTTTGTCTTGGCCATAAGCTTTAATGAATTGGAGTGCAAAATAGTAAATCGATGAGTCCAATAAGCAAGTAGGAATTGATAAATTCAGATAGTTCTTTGTCAATTAATCAAAGCTGTTTACTATTGAGGTTTATCCATTGTAATTTTCAAATCGACATGAGAACCAACCAAAGAATTATCAAATTCGCATTATCAGCCATCTTATTTTGCTTCGCTATAGTCTCGAATGTAAAAGGACAATCCTTCAGTATTTTAGGATTCAACACTTCTGCTGTAGATGAATACACGAGATTTAATGAAGGTTACTATTATGACTACAAGGGAAGAAAAATTCATGGTTCGATTAAATTGATTCGATCAAATTTCTCAGTATTCGGATCACAACCTACAACCTTTAAAGTCAAAACGGCCAACAAGGGTAAAATCAAGATAAGTTACAGGGAAGCTAAAGCTGTAATTATAGGGACAGATAGCTTTGCAGTAGTTTCAAACATTAGAATTAATAAGGCGCAAGTCTCTCACTTCCGAAAAGACTTTGCCAAAGTACTAACCTTAGGAAAAATCAACGCCTACACCCATTATTGTCAAAGTTCAGATGGCAATCGTTCATACAAATTCAACACCCTGGTATTACAAAAAAATCAAAGGGTAGTGAGTTTAAATGACAAAAGAAGAAACAGAGAAGCTTTTGAAGCTCTGATAGCAGACAATCCTGAATTATACCAAAAAGTAAAAGCTACCAAGAAAAATGAATGGCTAGGTATGGTGAAAGATATTGTCCTGGAGTATAATGAATCTTGATGATTAGCTAATCAAAACGGTGAATTGAATGAGAGCTGATACATCTCATAGTTCTTGACTTGCAGGCCAAGACCAAAAGGAATACATTTGCCCTTATTTTAATTAATTCTAAATAAGGAAAATGGAACGGTCAGCGGCGGACCTAAGCCCCGGACAAAAGGGGATGGTCAAAGATTTTACAGATGAATACATTTCGCTCAAATTGATGGAAATGGGTGTGCTGCCAGGTACCGAAATCGAAATGCGCTTCGCTGCGCCCCTCGGAGACCCTATCTGTGTACATGTTTCGGGTTATGCGCTCTCCCTGCGCGTAGAAGAGGCCAAAACCATCATTCTTTCCTGATTAAATATGAGTAGAGCCATCAACGTCGCACTAGTCGGCAACCCAAATGCCGGTAAAACATCTGTGTTCAACCTCCTCACCGGAATGAACCAAAAGGTAGGTAATTTCCCAGGAGTGACCATGGACAAAGTTTCCGGGGTTTATAACCACAATGGTCAGCAGGTCAATGTACTGGATCTACCCGGCACCTACAGCATTTACCCGCGATCCATGGACGAGCGTGTGGTTTTTGACTTCCTTAGCGACGAGCATGCCCCTGACTTCCCTGACAAAATCATCGTAGTAGCAGACGCCTCCAACCTGGAACGAAACCTGCTTCTATTCTCCCAAATCAAAGACCTGGGCCAGCCGACCATTCTGGTCCTGACTATGCTGGATATCGCCAACAAGCAAAGCATCAACATCGACCTCACTGCACTGGAAACGGAGTTCAACACCACAGTAGTCACCATCAATGGTCGAAAAGGCGAAGGACTGAACGAATTAAAAGATGCCATTCTATCGGACTGCCATTCGGAATACAAGCCCTTTTATGATGTCAATGAACTTTCCCCTGAGATCATTCCCGTCATCAAAGAAAAATTTGATCTGGCCAACGACTACATCAGCTACCAGTACGCGCAGCAGACCTATAGCAAAACCTTTCTGAGCAACGAGGACAAAGAATTTATCGCCGAGGCTAAGGTCAAATACAACTTTTGTGACCGTCAGTTTCAGACCACTGAAACAGTTGAGCGCTACAAAACCATCCGCAGCAAACTAGAGCAGGTCATCACCCGATCGCAAAAAATGGGTGAGGTTAAGAACCGAACCAGCAAACTGGACGCCATCTTGACGCACAAGGTCTACGGTTATTTGATATTTCTCTCCGTGCTATTCGTGATGTTCCAGGCCATATTCGAATGGGCTAACCCTTTCATGGACTGGATTGATTTTGGTTTCGGGCAGCTGAGTGCACTAGCCAGTAGCTACCTGCCTGCGGGTGTCCTGACCAACCTGATAGCAGAGGGGATCATCCCTGGCTTAGGCGGAGTAGTTATCTTCATCCCACAGATCGCCATTCTCTTCTGTTTCATATCTATTCTAGAAGAATCGGGCTACATGGCCAGAGTGGTATTCCTGACAGATAAAATAATGAGGAAATTTGGTCTGAATGGTAAGAGTATCGTTCCTCTGATCTCTGGAGTAGCATGTGCGATACCCGCGATCATGGCTACCCGAAATATCGAAAGCTGGAAAGATAGAATCATCACCATTTTCGTAACTCCCTTCATGAGCTGCTCGGCTCGTCTACCGGTTTATGCGATATTGATTGCCCTGGTCATTCCAGAAACCAAAGTGCTCGGCATCTTCAATCTACAGGGGCTTACCCTTATGCTGCTGTATTTATTAGGCTTTTTTGGGGCGATATTTTCTGCCCTAATCCTACAAAAAATTCTGAAGGTAAAAGAGCGAAGCTACTTCATCATGGAGCTACCCGTCTACCGCTGGCCAAAATGGAAAAATGTATGGTTGACTATTTTTGCCAAGAGCAGGACTTTCGTGTTCGAAGCAGGTAAAATTATTTTGGCCATCTCCATCATTCTTTGGGTATTGGCCTCTTATGGTCCAGGAGAAAAAATGGAAAATGCTGAGGCAGCCATTACCGAAACCAAAAGCCACCTGGAACCAGGCTCGGACGAGTTCGAGCAAGCGGTATCTTCTTACAAATTGGAAAATTCTTACGCTGGCATCCTGGGTAAAACGGTAGAACCCATCATCAAACCTCTAGGGTATGACTGGAAAATTGGAATTGCCCTGATTACTTCCTTTGCAGCCAGAGAGGTATTTGTCGGTACGATAGCCACTATCTATAGTGTGGGCGGTGACGATGGGGATGAAAGCACCATCAAGGAAAAACTGGCAGCCGAAAAAGATCCAGAAACAGGCGAACCGATGTACGATTTTGCCCTGGGTCTGTCGCTGATGATATTCTATGCCTTTGCGATGCAGTGCATGAGTACCCTGGCAGTGGTCTATCGAGAAACCAAATCAATCAAATGGCCGATGTTGCAGCTTTTTTATATGTCAGGACTGGCCTACATTTCAGCTTTAGTTGCGTATCAACTACTGAAGTGACTTAGAATAAAACATTCAATGTTGAAGATTCAAAATTCAAAGATTTAAAGTCTTGGCTCTTGAGTCTTGAATCTAAAAACCTAGTATCTAATGTCTACAAAAAAAGATTTCTTTCAGGCCAGAGCGGAAAAATTTCAGGCAGAAGCAGTCAATTTAAAGTCTACTGCAGCGATCACTGGCTGGGCAAGGGTACTCAGCTTTGTAATAGTGGCCGTGCTGGTAGTCTATCTGATCAACGACAGAGAATTGATGGGAGCCATCCTTACGCTACTGGCTTATGTGCCAGTCTTCGGTTTTCTGGTCAAAAAACACAACCAGCAGAAACATGAAAGAGACATCCAGCTTCAGCTGACCCGCCTCAATCAGGAAGAAATCCTCCGACTGGAAAGAAAACTCAAGGAGCTCCCCGATAGCAGCGCCTATCTGGATATGGATCACTCTTACGCTCCAGACCTGGACATCTTCGGTCGACATGCCCTATTTCAGTTGATCAATAGAAACGAACTGCAAGGCTCCAAAGACCTGCTGGCGAAATGGCTTTCCCAACCAGCCAATGCAGAGGAAATCAAGGCCCGACAAGAAGCCGTAAAAGAGCTCGCTCCCCAAACAGACTGGAACCAACTGCTGAGTGCCCACTCTGCCGAGATCAAAGAAAAGAAAAAAGAATCACTGAGCATCTCCCAGCATCTGGACATCATCAAAAGAGACACACAGGTGATGGACAAAGGCTACTGGACCACAGCGAAAATCTTATTACCCCTGTTTGCCCTGGGCATCATAATTGCCATTTCCGCTTTTGAGCTGGATTACCGTTGGATTTTCCTTCCTGTAGCGATCAACACCTTGTTCTTAAGAGCGATTTTCTCCCCCTTGCTGGAGCTTACCAAAGAAATGCCCCAGCTCAATCGGCTGCTGAGTAGCTATGAGTACGCCCTGACCGCTATAGAAAAGCAAGACTTTCAATCTACCCTACTCCTAAATCTGCAGTCCCGAATTTCAAATGGCACCCAAGCTTCGGCTTCAATCGCCCAACTCAAGGTTTCGCTGGACTTCCTGACCAATCGGGGCAATTTGATATATGGCGTACTCAATTCTCTCTTCGCATTGGATTTACTCGTGCTTGGACGGATCAAAAATTGGTATACCCGTCACCACCAGGAGGTGGGACAATGGTTGGAAGTGGTGGAAGAAACATCCGTATTGGCGGATATGGCTAGCTTCACTTTTGCAGAAGCTAGCTACATTTTCCCCCAGGTCAAAGATATCGAAGGCTTTGAAGCCAGCGAAATGAAGCATCCCTTGCTTCCAGCTGATGTGGCAGTGGCCAACGATTTTGGATTAAAAGGCAAAGGGCAGCTGGCTCTGATTACCGGCTCTAATATGTCGGGTAAAAGTACCTTCCTGCGGACGCTTGGAGTCAATCTGGTCCTGGCTCAGATGGGTGCCCCGATAGCGGCCCAGTCGCTTTCGTTTACGCCTCTGCATATTTTCACCAGCATGCGAACACAGGACAATCTGGAAGAAAGCGTCAGCTCCTTTTATGCCGAGATCCGAAGAATCAAACAGCTATTGGATCAGCTCAGTGGGGAGCAAACGGTGCTCTACCTTCTGGACGAAATCCTGAAAGGCACCAATACCAAAGACCGACATGCGGGCGCCATTGCGCTAATCAATCAGCTGACACAAAGCAACTGCCTCGGCCTGATTTCCACCCACGATGTGGAGCTGGCCGAATTGTCTAACGACCACATGACCAACTACAGCTTCAACAGCCAGCTCGAAAACGACGAAATCAACTTCGACTACCGACTGACAGACGGCCCCTGCAAGAGCTTCAATGCCTCCGCCCTGATGCGCCAGATGGGAATCATACAGGAGTAGAAAGGTCAAAGTGAAAAGTTGAAGGTTGAAAATCAGGAGTCGAGAAACTAGGGTAAAATCACTAGAGTCACTCGGCCAAATAGATCAAACTTATAGCTTTAAGCAATCAGACCCTGCCTAACGTTAGAGGAAAATTGACATTTTTGTTTCAAATTAGAACTTTTACCAGAACCTAAAGGATTTTATGTCGGAACGATTCAACCCCAAGCTAACCTTTGAAATAAAAAATTTCTCTGGAATGTTTGATAAATTATTAGAGGAATATGCAGACTTTGACAAAGAGCACTTAAACCCAAGGCATGCAATGAATTGTGCAACCACCTCATGGCACCTTACTGACTGGACATATCAAGAATTCTTTACGACCGATAAACGATTTCAAGATCGTGAAAAATACACTTCCAAAGGCAACTTGATTTTTATATCAGCACTTCAATTATATCAACAATATTTAATCAAATCATGTCCTGAACTGGAATATATGAGACTAATAACTAATGGAATTAAACATTGCATCCCACGGGACTTGAATAGCAAAAAGGAAACTAGAATTGGAGAAGGACATTATTCGCCATACGACTATTCTAGACATGATTACAATGTTCCACGATTTGAAATTATTATTAGTAATTCGAAAAGTATAGATTTTGAATCTGCTGTTTTAAAGACTCTCGAATTCTGGAAGAAATTTATTGAAGAAAATAAAACCTAAACAGGATAAAACCATTGATTGTCCACCGTTCCCGCCATGCTCGGCATGGTGGCCTGCTCCCCACTCAACAATTAACGTCCGTCAACAAACCAATCTTTCCCCTCTACCAGTAAGATTCGAAATCAATCCTTCCATCGGGAAGGTGCCGACAGGCGGAAGGGGTATATTCCCCACTCAATCACATCCCAAATACAATAAAAGCTCAATAGCATTTAAATTACCGAGAAGATATAATCGTCACTCAATTTGGATCAAGGCGCAAGAGTTTAAAAGAAATCCTAAATCTCAACTATCCTCTCACCCTCTATTTCAACCAACTCCTTGCCTCTAATATCCGAATAGTACCTTACCTTATAGTCTGACCCGAGTTCATCTCTTACCTTTTTCATTATACCAATGCCTATTTTGTCATGACTACTTATTCCATCAAAAGACCTTGTATTTCCAAGAGAAGGATACCTTTTTACCCAATTTGAAACTTGTACTTTCAGTTCATCTGAAATAGGAATATCATCTAAGGAAATAAAGCCATCGTATTGGTCTCGAATACCAGTCCCTCCATATTCCGCATCAATGATGAGATATCTAATTTAGAGAACCAGAATTTAAACTGTGTCAAATAATTTGACTCCTACTTGCCAAATGTATTTTTCAACCTTCCGAAAAGCTGCAAAAGCCAGCCAAATCAATTTTTCTCATTTCGCAAGATTGCAGAAGCCCCAAAAATTGGTTTTTCTCCATTCTCCAAATCGCAGAAGACCAAAAAATTGAGTTTTCTTCAATCCCGAGCTTGCAGAAGCTCCAAAAATTGGTTTTTCTGCATTCCCCCAACTTGCAGAACGTAGAAAAATTGATTTTTCCCTCATTACACATCGTCAGAAAGCCAAAAAATGAATTTTACACCTTTATCTAAAGAAATTTATAGTGGTACTGCATGATTCTCAAACCACAGCCAACGATTCTTTCCCCAAACCCTGAAATCTTATCCAAGTCCCATTATTTTTGCGGCGGAATACAGTCGCAATGCGACGATTAACTATTTTCTTCTAACAAATACACTGCATCCAAGATGACATTTGATCCGAGCATTCGCATAGGCGTACTAGGAGGAGGCCAGTTAGGCCGCATGATGATCCAATCCGCCATGAATCTCAACCTGGAGATTGCCAGCATGGACCCAGATCCCAACGCCCCGTGCAAGAGCCTGGCCAGCCATTTTGTGAATGGTGACATCACCAGCTACGACGAGGTACTGGCCTTTGGAGAGGCCTTTGATGTGATCACCGTGGAGATCGAAAATGTAAACGTAGAAGCACTCGAAGAACTAGAAAGAAGAGGCAAAAAGGTATTCCCACAGCCAAGAGTGCTACGAACGATCAAAGACAAAGGCTTGCAAAAGCAGTTCTATTTGGATCACGGCATCCCTACTTCAGACTTTGTGTTCATCGATCAAAAAGAAGAACTAAAAAACCACACCGACCTCCTACCCGCTGCTAACAAACTGAGAACTGAAGGCTATGATGGTCGTGGGGTACAAATCATCAAAACCGAAGCAGACCTGAACAAGGGATTCGAGGCGCCCTCTATCCTCGAAAAATTCGTCGACTACCACAAAGAAATATCTGTGATCGTCGCTCGAAACGAAAAAGGAGATATGGAGACTTTCCCGGTAGTGGAGCTGGAGTATCATCCTGAGCAGAATCTAGTGGAGTTCCTTTTTTCTCCATCCGAGCTCGAAGAAGAGCTAAGAATAAAAGCGCGTGATCTGGCCAAAAAAGTCATCTCCGAATTCGACATGGTGGGCCTATTAGCAGTAGAGATGTTCGCCACCAAAGACGGAGAAATCCTCGTCAACGAATGTGCCCCTCGCACGCACAATAGCGGCCACCATACCATCGAGGGCAACATCACCTCGCAGTTCGAGCAGCACATCCGCGCCATCCTGAACCTCCCACTAGGAGACACCAGCGTCAAAGGCAGTGCCGTGATGATCAATCTGCTGGGACATCCGGACTATAGCGGTCAGGCCAAATACGAAGGCATAGAAGAGGCCATGGCACACAGTGGCATGCATTTACACCTCTACGGCAAAAAATTAACCAAACCCTTCCGCAAAATGGGACATGCCACCCTGGTGGGAGACGATCTGCAGGCCCTGAAAGACAAGGCCCGCGAATTCAAAGAAAGCATCAAAATCATCGCATAAAATCTAAATAACTATGATCGCACAAGTAGGCATTATCATGGGCAGCAAGTCTGACCTCAACATCATGAATCAGGCAGCAGAAGTTTTGAAGGAACTAGGAGTGTCCTACGAGCTGACCATCGTATCGGCTCACCGTACTCCTCATCGCATGGTGGAATATGCTGAGCAAGCCAAATCCAAAGGTCTGAAAGTGATCATCGCTGGAGCAGGTGGTGCGGCTCATCTACCAGGCATGGTAGCCTCTCTGACTACCCTACCTGTGATCGGAGTTCCGATCAAATCTAGCAACTCCATCGACGGTTGGGATTCTGTTCTTTCTATCCTACAGATGCCAGGTGGTGTCCCCGTGGCGACAGTCGCTTTGGATGGCGCAAAAAATGCCGGGATATTAGCCGCTCAAATCATCGGATGCCACGACTCACAGATCGGAGACAATTTAGCACAATACAAAGAAGGACTTAAGAAAAAAGTGGAGGATTCTATCAAGGAGTTGTAGTATTCTTATATTTCGACGAATTCCTACAATAAAACCCTTGCGCCACGTTAGGGTCTATAGCTATATTGTCGTTGTATTATCGAAAGACCTAGTTTCGACCAGCAATGTGACAAAGGTTTATAGAATAAAAACTGTTATTTAGAAAGAGATTGATACAAAGCAACCTACAAAAGTCCAGATACCTAATGGTACTGACTTTATTATCACTTTTCACCCTTACACAGTGTAATACGGGCGAGTTAGATTTTGAAGACATAAAGCTGCCCAATTATGAAGGGCGGCATTATCTTCCATTAGGTAGCACCACCTTCACTGCTAGTGAACTACTGGAGGATCTGGAGGATGACAAACTAGACATAGATACCACTCAGGCAGGAATCCTTACGTTAGTCTATAGAGATACAGCCGAATTTTCAGATTTGGATGAAGTCATTGTAATAGACGATGTAAGCAACGATGGCCTGATTGAATCCCCACAAGAAGTGATCAATTCTCCTGTAGAAGTGACTCTACCTTTAAATCAGGGTCTTAGTTTCGAATACCCCATATCTGATGGAGAGGAACTCGACTCTATTATCTATCGAGCAGGAACCATTTCGATCTCTTTCGAATCTGATTTTGATGTACCTCTCGATTTTGAAATGGTCATCGACGACATTACAGACATTAACACGGGTGATACATTGAGATTAAGTGGCTCAGTGGGCTCCAATGGCTCAGGTAGTTCCTCCGCATCGCTAGCCAACCATCGAACCATTGCCACCCGAAACGACCTCAACCAAAATATCTTCACGGGTACATTCAATGGGACGCTGTATATAGAAGAAGGTAGTAGTGTGTTCCTTACTGATGAGTTTAGATATCGGATAGATATAGAAGGAGTCGAATTCCAAACGATATATGGCTATTTTGGAACCAAAACATTCGACATCCAATCCCAGCAAATCGAAATGGACTTTTTCGATCAGATAGAAGGGGATTTGAATTTTGGAGATCCTCAGATAAGCCTACTCATCAGCAATGGTTTTGGCGTCACTATGGGGCTGGAGCTATCTAACATATCAGCATCCAATAGCAATGGAGAAAGTTTAGCGCTAAGTGGGGCAATCACAGAGGAATTGCAATTCATCAACGCACCAGACGTCAACTCTGTGGGCAGTTCTAGATCTTCCATTATCAGGATCAACAATGAAAATTCTAACATAGCCGACTTGCTCAACTTAGGGCCCAATCTGTTTGATATCAGTGTGGCTGCAGAGCTCAATTACACCGATAGGGGCAGTGTGGTACCCGAAGAGGACAGAAACTTTGTAGACATCAACAGTACAGCGACTACCATTATGGAACTCGAGATTCCGCTTGATCTACAGCTAACTAGTCTCAGTAGGACCATTGACTACAGTCTCGATGATTTTGATTTTGATGATGCGGATTCATTGAATCTACGATTAAAAACCATCAATAGGTTGCCATTGAATGGTGATATCGATTTGCAGATACTTGATGCAGACAGTGCTGTAGTGCATGAAATCCCTAACGTCAGTGTTTTCTCCTCTCCAGTAGTGCCAGTAGGTAGCAAGATCAATGAAGGGGCAGAGAGTGTCGACTACATCAAATTGTATGGGGAGGGACTAGAAGCCATCACCACTCAGCCTACGATCAGACTGGTGATCAATGTCAATAGCTACGATGCAGACAATGACACCTTCGTGAAAATCTATGCGGATTACAATTTAGAAGTTAACCTGGGTATAGAAGCTACCCTCAACCTAGAACTTGAATAGCCTTGAAGAAATTTATATATATCATCCTATTAGTAGTGATTGCCTGCTGCCAAGCAAACGCACAATCTGGTATGTCACTGTATCATCTAGGCAATACCACATTTCAGGGCAACCACATGAACCCATCATTTGTTCCCAATGGGAAGTTTTATATGGGGCTCCCTGTGCTCTCTGGCGTCATGTTGGATATTAATTCACCTTACAGTTACAATGATGCCACCACCATCAATGAACTGGGAGAAAGAGAATGGGACATTTCCGGTATGGTTTCTAAAGCCACAGATAAAAATTATTTTAGTCTGGAATCTGAAATATCCACCTTCTATGTTGGTTTCAAAACCAACAGTACGACTGGATTGTCCCTCTTTGTAAGAGAACGCATCGCAGCAAGAGGGTTCTTTTCTCAAGAGGTATTGGATTTTGCCTGGAATGGAAATAGAAACTATGTGGGCACCTATCTGGACATGTCTACCATGGCAGCAGACACTCGATATTACAGAGAGTATGGGCTAGGGTTTTGGAAAGAAATCCCCAAACAAAAACTTCAAGTAGGCGTTCGCGTCAAATTCTTGAATGGTATGGTCAGTGTCATCAGTGACCAGAATTTTAATGGTAACATCCGTATAGACGATGACGACTATAGTCACACCATTATCACTGAAAATGCCAACCTAAATACTGTTGGCCTTAACCTACTAGAAAACGGCAGTAATTCCGAAATCCAATCTCACTTTACGAGCAATGGCAATATTGGATTCGGGATAGATCTGGGTATGAACTGGCAAATCAACGAATACTTCTCAACTGCTATTTCGGTCAACGATCTAGGTTACATCAATTGGAAGGATGACGCCAAAAACTATATGCTTGCAGATACTACTTTCACCTTTTCAGGGTTAGAATTGAGTGAAATCGACAACATCGAGCAGGCCATAAAAGACTCTCTACTCAACCGATTCGAGGATTCGATCATGTACAAGTCTTATTCTTCAGGTTTGAACACTAGTGCTTATATCAGCGGTACTTATCATCTGACAAAGCAGGATCATTTTACGGCCACTTTATCTCCACATGTGGTTCAGGGTAATTGGCGAATGCTATATGCACTGGGTTATACCCGCCAGTTTGGCAATTTCTTCAGTGTCTCGGCCAATGCCATTCGCAAACCTCAACAAGGGATAGATTTTGGGATGGCCACTGCCCTGACTGTAGGAGGCGTGCAACTGTATATGGCCAGTGACCAGCTGATTCGAGTTTGGGATGTACCCAATGCAAAGGCTTTTGATATCAGATTTGGAATCAATTTTGTCTTTGGCAGAGACAAAATCAAAAAAGATAGCCGCAAAGACCTGCTACACCCATCCGCATTTGGTAAGAAAGAAAAAGTAGAAAAGAGTGACGGTATCTACTGGATCATCCCTAAAAAGAAGCCTAGGCCTATCTACAATGAGGATCCAGAGTTTACAGAAAAATAAAAAAGGCTAGTGATTATTCACTAGCCGTACTTTCTGCCGAAAATTTTTCGATGTCTTTGAGGGTAATATGTCCTTCGTAAAAGGCCTTTCCAAATATGGCACCATGTACACCGATGCTCTGTAGCTTTTCGATGTCCTTTACATTTCTGATCCCACCACTGGCGAATAGAAATATACCAGGGTACCTTTTTAAAATCTCTTCGTAAAGCACAAAGGAAGGGCCTTTCAAACCACCTTCTTTAGATATATCAGTGGTCTTCAGATATTTCAATCCTCTTTCGTAGAAATAGCTGATGTGATTATACACATCTATCTTCGTGTCTTTTTGCCAGCCACCCACTCGAATCAGGCCATCCAAGCTATCTGCCGCCAAGGCAATTTTTTCACGACCATAGGACATAATCCAGGCCGTAAACATATCTCTGGCATAGACCGCCATGGTAGCACAGGTGACACTTTCTGCACCACACTCTAGTATCTTGGTAATATCCCCATCGGTGTGAACCCCTCCAGAAAAATTGACTTTCAAATGGGTATGACCAGCCACAGCTTCTAAAATGTGATAGTTGATGACTTTACCTTTGGCGGCTCCATCCAGATCCACCATGTGGATTCGTTTGATCCCATGATCTTTAAACTGCCTGGCTAGATCTATCGGATTCTGATCATATACTTTGGCTGACGCGTAATCTCCTTTGGTCAGACGCACGACTTTGCCATCTTTGATGGCTATAGACGGGACGAGTTGCATAGTTTTTTGGTGTTGTTAATGTTGAATGTTTTCTCGAACAGCAGAGATAGTAAAATTTACGTTAATTATTCCACTTTGACAAGCTTAAATCCCTGACCATGTACAGTTAGAATGTGAACTTGCTCCTCTTCTTTTAGATATTTCCTCAATTTGGCAATATAGACGTCCATACTTCGAGCGTTGAAGTAGCTGTCGTCCTTCCATATCGCGTTCAAAGCAGCCGTTCGGTCAAGGGTCTGATTGAGATTGTCACACAGCATCTTTAGCAATTCATTCTCTCTTGAAGTCAACTTCACATCACCAGAGGGACGTTCCAAAAGACTCTTGTCATAATGAAAAGTCAATTCCCCTAACTCAAATTTGTTAACAGCACTTGGCTGATCTGACTTGGTGCCCGTACGCTTCAAAATCGCCTGAATCCTCAGGATCAGTTCCTCCATGCTGAAAGGTTTGGTCAGATAATCATCCGCACCTATCTTCAACCCTGCTATGGTGTCCTCCTTCATGGATTTGGCCGTCAGAAAAATGATAGGAATCTCTTTGTCCATGGCACGTATTTCTGTTGCCAATGTAAAACCATCCTTTTTTGGCATCATTACATCCAAAATACAGAAATCGAAAGACTCATTTTTGAATCGTTCGAATCCTGCCTCGCCATCTGTACAGAGGGTCGTATCATAGCCCTTGAGCTGCAGATATTCATTTAAAATCTGACCTAAATTAGGGTCATCTTCTACTACCAGTATTTTTATCATGCGTCATCTTTTTTTAGTTCGTAGGGAAGAAAGACCCTAAACTCACTGCCCTTATCTAATTCGCTTCGTACGGTTACTTCACCGCCGTGGGCCTCTACCATGCTTTTTACATAAGAAAGGCCCAGACCAAAACCTTTGACATCATGGAGATTGCCAGTTGGGATTCGATAAAACTTCTCAAAGATTCTCTTTAAGCCCTCTTTGGAAATCCCTATGCCGTGATCAATTACCCGAATCAAAATTCCTTCGGCTTTATCCTCAGTCGTAACCTTGATAAAAGGGTCATTTCCAGAATACTTATTGGCATTGTCCAGCAGATTGAAAATGATATTGGTCAAATGCACCCGATCTGCCTTCAAGGACTGCTTAACTGCTTTCAATTCCTTCTGAACCTCTCCGCCTTTCTCAGTTATCGGCAAAGCGATCTTCTCTAAGGCATTTTCTATGATATCGTGAATGTTGAGCATCTCCAATTTCAACTCAAAGTCTCTCCTGTCGATCACTGCCATCTGCAGCACTTTTTCAACCTGTGTTCCCAGCCTTCGGTTTTCGTCATCTATGATCCCGAGGTAGCGATCCTTTAGGGTGTCTGCATTTTGAATGTCCGGATCACGCAATGCTTCACAAGCTAAGGCGACAGTAGATATCGGGGTCTTTAGCTCATGCGTCATGTTATTGATGAAATCATTTTTGATCTCAGAAAGTTGCTTTTGTACATAAATCGTACGCACCGCATAGGCAAAACAGAACAGGACAATCAAAATGAAAAGGAGCGAAGACAATAAAGTCACCCAAACCTGACCCAAAATATAGCGCTGCTGCCCAGGAAAGTTCACAAATAAATACCCGACCTCACCGATCACATCATTCGGAAAGAGAGAAGCCTTAAGCTCAGACCGTAAAATCGTAGTATCCGCTGTTTCAGGCAAAACGATGCCTTCCAGGGGGTCATAGATGGCAAACTCATAATCGAGCTGAATCCCATTATCTTCCAAACTACTTCTAATCAGAGAATCGAGTTCCTCCTGAGGCAGACGCTCAGCCAATTTTCTTTTCCCTGTAAATAATTCTTTGAGCGCGAGTTGTACGTACTCTGTTTTTTTGGCCACTCTTCTCAAGCGCTTTTCATAGGCCTTCTTATTCTCAGTTGAGTCTGTATTCTCGCCCAGATAAATAACCTTGTTGTCTTGTGGATGAAGATCAGAATTAACCGACACAGGGGTGTTTTTCAATCCATCAGCCTTCGCATCGGCATTGAAGTAAAAACTCATCCATTCGGGCCGGCTACTAGAATCCTGTGCGAAATCCTGTATCTCAATGATCTTTTTTTCGAAGGTGCTTTCTATCAATTCGACGCGGCTGCTGTCTACGCTAGACAAACTTTTGTATATGAAATCGGTGTGAAAATTATCTACAGTCACCTCAAGTGCTTCTCGCTTCTCTAGCTTGGAAGCCACACTACTCAAGGCAGACTGCACCTGATTCTTGAAGGCCTGTTCGTTGGAGTTGATCAGGTTGTCAAGCCAGGCTACCTGAAACACGATCAAGCCCACCAAAGCCACTCCCATAGCCACGATCAACCAACTAATTTTCACCCTTGTCATAGCGTCAAATTTAGTGATATCAGCCTCAGTCTGCCTTTAATTAACCTTTTTTAACGCAGCGGCTGGGCGATTATCGAATGAATTTCGCTGAGATGTGACACTTCGTAGGTTACTTCCTCTTCGTGCACTTGGCCCTCCGGATTGAAATAAACCTGATCCATCCCATACTCGCGTGCTCCTACTACATCGGCCCCCAGGTTGTCTCCTATCATAAGAGATTTCTCGGGATGAGCCTGGCACCATTTCATCGCATAGTTAAAAATCCCAGCATAGGGCTTCTTAAAACCTGCTTTCTCAGAGGTAATCACCCGATCAAAGAAGTGACCAATGCCTGAGCTGGCCATTTTGATAGATTGCACCTCCTCAAAACCATTGGTAATGATGAACATCGGGTACTTGCCATGCAGCTGTTCCAACAAGTCCATCGCTCCATCTATCAGCTTGCTTTTACGCGGACAGAGGTGCAAAAATTGCTTATTGAACTCTTTAAGAAAATTATCCTGAACCAAAGGCATTACAGCCCCTGCCGCCTCAAATATCAACTTGAACCTTTCGTTTCTGAGGTAAAACTTATCAATTTCTCCTTTGTTGTACTTGGCCCACAGGCCGTTGTTGGTTGTATAGAATCGATCCCAAAAATGATCTGCAGACTCGATACCCATATTAGCCAAATCATGATGATGATACAGCTCCTGTAGCACCTCTCTGGCATTGGCATCAAAATCCCAAAGGGTATGATCCAGATCAAAAAATAGATATTTGTATGACTTCTTACTCAAATCGGTTTTGTGTTTTAATGATGGCTAACTCGCGATTGGATCGCAGAACTTCATAGATCTCATTATCTTTTTGAAGCTGCTGGTCTCGGTTCAGGTATTTGAATATCTGAGCGACGATGCCCATTACCTCCTCCTTGATAGAATAAAATACCCACTGATCTACTTTTCTGGAATTCAACAATCCCGCGTTCTTCAGGTAGGTAATGTGACGAGATGTTTTAGTCTGTGTGAACTCCAAAATATGTTCGATATCCGAGATGCAAAGTTCTTCGTGATTGTAAAGCAAAAACAGGATGCGGATTCTCGCTTCATCCGAAAATGATTTAAAAATCTGAGAACCGTACTGAAGGTTAAAATGCTTGAGCTTCATACTTTAAGTCGTGCTTCACTTCGTTTTACAAAAGACGCATTCCCTATTTATTTAGTAAATTTGCTTCATAGGAAAACTTTCTGGTGCAAATTAGCATTAATAATTACAAAAAGCCTTGAAGCAATTACTGACGAGCATATTGACCCTTTTAATTTTATTCTCCTTCACTGAAAAAAGTCTGGGACAAGAAGAAAATAAGGTCATTCAGTTTTCAGGAATTGTCATCGATCAGGAGGTAGAACAGGGCATACCCGGTGTCCATATTTATGCGCCTAAATCAGGAAGAGGAACGACTACCAATCCTTATGGGTATTTCTCCATGGCAGTACTAGAAGGGGACAGTATGATCGTATCGGCAGTCGGATATGAAAAAGAAAAAATTCGAATCCCCAGACTGATGAAAGATCGCGACAGCTACACCGTAGTGATCAACCTGAAAGGTGACACTACCTATCTGGACGAACTGGAAGTATATCCATTCCCTAGTGAAGAGATGTTCAAAGAAGCGGTTCTGGCCCTGCAACTACCCAACCAACAGGATCTCAACAACATGCGCCGCAATACGGATCAACGCATGCTCTACCGCATGTCGGGTAGCCTGAGCATGGGTGCCAGCGGCAACTACGAATATTATATGCAGCAGCAAGCTCAGGCACAGAACCTGCAATACCAGCCCAATTCTATTTCTCTCTTAAATCCATTCGCCTGGAACCAATTCATCAAATCGATAAAGAAGCGGAAGCAGGAATAGCATAATTATCTTTGGATGAGAAAAGAAACTCCTCCACCGTAGTAGACGCCTCCAATAGGGGATATTGTACAAGAGGCTCTCGTAACAAACCAATGTCGATTATATGAAATCCCACCTGCACCGATTAATCCATGCGATGTAATTCCTCCTGCGGAATAAACCGAAAAAATATTTTCATCCAATCTATATGAAAACTCCACAGTTGCTAGACCCGAAAATGCCAAGCCATTAGGTTCGGCATCCTGCCCTTCTAGCGGCTCCATCAACCAAGATCCTTCACCAAAATATTCATCATTTATGCTTTTTCTAAGGGTTCCATAAGAGCCGTCCTCATACTGCAAAACCGTTTTGATACCGGGCTTCACATTAAAACCCTTTCCTTTACCAAAGAAGCGGACCAACCCCACTTCAGTATTTATTCCTCCTCCGTAGAAATCATACTCTTTGCCATCTTCTATATAATTGCCATAATTAACTAAACCGCCATAAGAATAGTAATATCCTTCTTCAGCTACTGTAGTGCCAAAAGTTAAGTTGACTAAATCCACCTGTACATCTGATGTGAAAACACCGCCATAACCGACATTGTTCCGATAGTAACTTCCGCCAGCATAAAACAGCTGTTGACGGGCAGAATCTTGCACAAAAGGTTTAGGAGTATATTCTGCTTCAGATGAAAAATCTGCAACACCATAATACACTGTACATCCTGTAGTAAGGATTTGAGAGCAGAAAAGTAAAATCAGTAGTATTGGCTGGAAATACTTCATAGTTATTTGGCCAGTTATTTAAATACTAAAATAATGCAATAAGGGTGTAGTTTTGTAGTGAGAACTCAGAATATGAACCATCACATCAACAAAAGCGTCCAATTCATCGATTTGGAATTGATCGACTATCAGGAGGCCTGGGACTATCAGGAAAAGATTTTCAAAGAAACGGTTGAGCTCAAAATTGCCAATCGAAAGTTGCCCATTGAGGAGCAACACATCACTCCCAATTATTTGATATTTTGTGAACATCCCCATGTCTACACGCTAGGAAAATCTGGAAAGGAAGAAAATCTATTATTGGATGATCAAGGCTTGAGTTCGAGACAGGCATCTTATTTCAAAATCAATCGCGGCGGAGACATTACCTATCACGGACCTGGTCAGATAGTGGGATATCCGATTTTGGATCTCGACAATTTCTTCACAGACATCCACAAGTACCTCCGAACGATGGAAGAGGCTATTATTCTCACTTGTGCAGATTACGGCATAGAAGCAGGAAGAATCGAGGGCTTAACGGGTGTGTGGATTGACTTTGAATCAGAGGAAAAGGCCAGAAAAATCTGTGCCATGGGAGTAAAGGCCAGCCGATGGGTGACCATGCACGGTTTTGCTTTTAATGTGCATCCAGATCTCAGCTATTTCGGTCACATCGTCCCATGTGGGATTGATGACAAGGCTGTTACTTCCTTAGAGCAGGAACTTGGCAAAAAGCCAGATATAAAAGAAGTAGAAGGGAAATTGAAAGGTCATTTAGGCGATCTGTTTGGATTCGAATGGACATAAAAAAAGCCCTTTGAAAGGGCTTTAATATATTTTCAGAGCTCAACTTAACCGTTGATAGCTTCCACTTCTTTCACCTCAGGAACCATTCTCTTAAGGAGATTTTCAATCCCTGCTTTCAACGTAAGTGTAGAAGAAGGGCATCCACTACATGAGCCTTGCAACACCACTTTCACCACACCCTCGTCAAAAGAGTGAAAGCTGATCGCTCCCCCATCCTGCTCCACAGCAGGCCTGATGTATTCGGCCAAAATACCCTTAATATTTTCATCTATGTCAGAAGAAGGTCCCGCGTTTGCCTCCTCTTCTTGTTGTGCCTCGTAGGCTTTGGAAAGATCTACTGCAGGTTTACCAGCATCCAAATATGCCTTGATATGATCGCGAATTCCATTCTGAACTTCTGACCAATCCGTCTGCTCATCTTTAGTCACAGTCACAAAGTTGCTCATCACGAACACTCCCTTCACAAAAGGAAAAGTGAACAACTCCTGAGCCAATGGTGAATTGGTAGCCGACTCCACTGTAGGATAATCGAAATTCATCCCTTCAGGAATCAAAAAGTAGTTCGCCACAAACTTCAATGTGTTTGGATTGGGGTTAGACTCCAGATATATGTTTACGGGTGCGTTTTTTACTCCGTCTTCCATGATTGTATCGTTTCTAATGAATTACAAAAATAATGATTCTATCGTTCTCAATTAAGACGATGAGTTATGTTTCCTTGTTGTGTCGCTTATCAGTATTCTCAGGAATATTTTTCCAGCTCGCCTTCAGATTTCGCAATCAGCGTACAAACGGTCGCATCTCCAGTTACATTCACCACTGTGCGGCACATATCCAGGATCCTATCCACTGGGAAAATGATGGCTACCCAGGCAGGGTTCAAGCCCACAGACTGCAAAACGATGATCATCATGACCAATCCCGCACTAGGCGTAGCAGCTGCCCCGATAGAAGCCAAAGTAGCTGTC
The DNA here is from genome assembly GCF_025833875.1 of Reichenbachiella ulvae. NCBI lineage: Bacteria > Pseudomonadati > Bacteroidota > Cytophagia > Cytophagales > Reichenbachiellaceae > Reichenbachiella > Reichenbachiella ulvae. The sequence continues at coordinate 3,718,772 of NZ_JAOYOD010000001.1, forward strand.
AACACAATCGTCAACTGCTGTCCGAGTGTCAAGTCCACCATATGCAGCTGAGCCAAAAACACAACCGCTACAGCTTGATAGAGACTTGTACCGTCCATATTTACAGTTGCACCGATAGGCAATACAAAACTAGTGACATTGCGAGGTACACCCATGTTTTCTTCCACGCACTCCATGGTTACAGGCAGGGTAGCCGCACTAGAACTGGTAGAAAAAGCCAAAAACTGAGCCGGGCTGATATTCTTGAAAAGCTCCTTGTAGCTGATTTTCTGCACAAATAACTTCAACAACACAGGATAGAAGACAAATACCATAAAGGCCAACCCTACGAATAGCGTAACCGAGTAAGATCCCAGGCCTAAGAATATCTCCAATACTTCTTTTGGAGTATCTGCCATTTTCGCAATTACCCCAGCCAGGAGCGCAAAAACAAAAACAGGAGCGGCCTGCATGACCATCTCTACCATTTTCAGAAAGATGGCATTTAGCCCTTCTATAAAATCTACTACAGGCTGGGACTTTTCCCTTGGGATCACCACGATAGTGATTCCAAAAAAGATGGCAAAGAAGATCACTTGCAGCATCAGCTTATTATCGGATATCGATTTGACAATGTTCTCAGGCACCATCTCTACGATAAACTGAAGTGGGCTGGCATCTTTTTGTTGCTGAGCCAATTTCATCTTCTGTTCTACCTCTTTCAGATCCTTCTCAGCAATCTGCACATTCATCGCATCCGACAAAAGATGTTTATTCTCAGGGAGATTAATAAACCATTCCCCATCCTTTGGTTTCATCCCATTGTCCTTGAGCCAAACCTCATAGGCTACACGGTTTTTCAAGCGCTGGTCATCGTCCATAAAGGTCCCTGGTTTGACAAGGTTGACCAATACCAAACCAATCCCCACTGCGACTACCGTAGTTACCAGATAAGCCCCCAGGGTCTTACCTCCAAGCCTTCCCAATTTAGACACGTCACTAAGTCCTGCTACCCCACTGATAATGGAAAAAAGCACTAGAGGTACAGCAATAAATTTAAGCAGTCGGATAAAAATGGTACCGAACGGATCTATCCAGGTGATGGTAAATTCATTCCAACCAAGAGCACTTGAAATCAAGGCCCAAATGATACCGGCCACCAGACCGAGTATAATCTTGACGTGTAGAGGTAATTTTTTCATTTTGGGGTTTTGCTATAAACTAAGCGGAAACTTAACAAATTAAGTTTCCGCTTAGTAATCATGTTGTTAAAAATTCCATCAATGGGCCCTGTTGAGGACCTATGGCAGGTTGATAAGCTCGCTACAGCTTCGTTGTTTTATTCAAAAGATAGAAGTCCAAAATCGTCAGGGCTGCCATGGCTTCTACAATTGGCACTGCTCTAGGAACAACACATGGGTCATGTCGACCTTTGCCTGAGACCGTCACGGTGTTGCCATCTTTATCCACAGAATCCTGATCTCTCATGATGGTAGCCACTGGCTTGAAGGCCACATTGAAATAGATGTCTTCACCATTAGATATACCCCCTTGAATTCCTCCAGAAAGATTGGTCAGGGTTTTGATCTTACCATCCTTGTTTTCAAACTTATCATTGTGCTCCGAACCTTTCATTTTGGCTCCTTCGAAACCACTGCCGTACTCAAATCCCTTAACAGCATTGATCCCTAACATAGCCGCACCTAATCGGGCATGCAACTTGTCAAACACAGGCTCGCCCAATCCTACTGGCGTACCCTTGATCACACAACTAACTACTCCGCCGATGGTATCCCCTTGCTTTCTGATGTTGTTGATCAATTCGATCATTTGATTCGCCACTTCGGTATCAGGGCATCTTACGATATTGCTTTCCGTCAGGCTAAAATCTAGCTCAGTGTGAGATTTCTCAGTTTTAATATCACCAGCCTGACTTACATAGCCAAATATCTCTATGTCCAGCTGCTTCAATGCCAGTTTGGCAATCGCTCCTGCAGCCACTCGGGCAGCTGTCTCGCGAGCAGAGCTACGCCCTCCGCCTCTATAGTCACGAATACCGTATTTTTCCTGATAGGTATAGTCTGCATGAGAAGGACGAAAAGAATCGGCGATATGCGAATAATCTTTACTTTTCTGATCAGTATTAAAGATCACCATCGACAAGGGGGTACCAGTCGTCTTACCTTCGAAAATACCACTTAGGATTTCGAATTCGTCTGGCTCCTTGCGCTGTGTAGTGATTTTAGATTGTCCCGGCTTTCTTCGGGTCAATTCAGATTGGATGAATTCCATATCGACTTCTATCCCTGCAGGACATCCATCTATAGTCACGCCTAATCCTCTTCCGTGCGATTCTCCAAATGTGGTGATCTTAAATGCAGATCCAAATGAATTGCTCATTTATTAATGTTTAGTCTATCGAGGGCTTCCGCCGCTCGTATTAGTGAAGTGGGATGTTGTTTTGGTCTTTCCGAATCTATTTTTTGAACATGATAGCAACGGTGAGTCCAATGAGCGCAAAAATAATAACATTGATGACAGTACGCAGGTTTTTGCGACTATCTAACGACACTAGTGAATTATTCTCCATAATCATGGTGTCATAAAAGCTCCCCATGTCATTGGACATGATCGATTCGTTCTTTTTACTCTCCCCAGTTACATTCAGTTTCACCTCAGATTTTAGCGTATCATATTTTTCGGTTCGAGTATTGAAGTAAATCCAATTGAAATACTCGCCCATGTCAAAAGTGCCCGGCTCATTAGGGATTCCATAAAAACTAAAAGACTTTCTACCTCTGACTTTCCCGTTGCTGCGACTGATATCCTGCTTTACATTGGGAGGAAAGAGGTCAAAATTTTCGTCGCTGTTCAACTCTATGTCATTGATTCCAGAAATATTCCCCTCACCTACTATGCTAAATTCATAGTTAAAACTATTGCCAGTCTGTAGTTGATCAGAGCTGATGCGCTCCTCCAGGCGATAGTCCCCGACAGCCACTCTTTCTTTCAGCGGGTGGTCAGGCATTTCTTTGATTGTGACTTTTTTAGGTTTGGAATTAAAAGTCACCAATTCCTCTTTCTTATTTCTCCCGAAAAATGTCCGCTGCTTGGCCACCTGATACTTAATGATCTCCAAACCTACTTTAGGGATTTCAATGGTCTCATTGTTGAGTGGATAGAAAGTTGCCTGATAAATTTTGAACTGGTTGTACTTCTCCCCATTGATGGTGACAGGCTCTCCTGTGATACTCTCTATGTTAAAATTCTCCTCCCAGCAATTTTCTGGTTTGATCTTCTTGATGATATCCTCTAACTGCTCCCCCAGATTGTGAAAACGCATCTCTGCACGGTTGTCATGAGATACATAAAAGGCTAAAGTCATGGTAAATCCCTCTCCTGGATAGACAGAAGATTTGTCAGTAGTAAGGGCAAGGAAAGCGTCCGCCTCCACATCTACAAATTCCTGAGGCTGGTTATTATTTCTTCTACCAAAGAAGTCTTCAAAAGGATCATAACCATACTGGCCATTGTTGCGAGACTGCTGCTGAGCAGCTGGGCCCACTTTTATTCTTTTGCCTGGAGAGGAATACGTCTTGCCATTCACTGTAATCTCAAATGGAGGCAAAGTAAATGTACCCTCTTGTGTCGGCAGATAGTTTTGAATGATGCTCTGCGTGGAGCTCCTCACACCATTGATAAAATTGGTAGAGGAAGAGGAAGAGGTCCCTCTTTTTTGAAAGCCCTCAATTTCCGGAAAACCACTGTAACTCTGTAATCTGGCATTTTCAACTCTAATGCTTACAGTAAAGAGCTGATTGAGCGCAATCTCGTCCGGTCCCAGCTCTATTGTCACCTGCTGGGCCCAACTTTGAGTGACGCTCAGTGCACATAGATATATGACAGCAAATATGATTTTTCTCATGGCCTAAATCAATTGACAAATTGCAAATCTAATTATATCTCATTATATTCATTCCCCGATAAAAACAAACAGTAAACGTACTGTCTATTTTGATCAGCACTAAACCAAAATTACATGTTAGAGTACTCTAAAACGATTCTGTCTAAAGTAAGTTTTGACAGATTATTGTTCGAAAAGGAACTAGCCAAGGCCATTCGGCTCGTTGGCGAACATTTAGAAGCGTTGAAAGCATGGTGCTATGAAACATTCAGCCAGCTTTATCCAAAGATTCTTGACAGACAATTTAAATTTTCTCACTAATCAAAAGCCACTTAGTTGTGGCTTTTTTAATGGGTGGAGCGAGGATTATTTTTAGTTTTGCATCAGCAAAAAAACTGATCCAAAATGCGAAAGATACTTTTCTTAGTCCTTCTATTTTCTCCTTTTTTCTCTAATGCGCTAGAGGTAGAAAAAGACACCATCACCTCAAGGCTAGAATCCCCCTATGAGGCACTACAAACTTTCGTAAGCAACACCAAGGCCAATGAACCCAATCTAGCAGCAGCCTCTATTATCTTCAATGATCCCCAACTCAGCACAGATGAAAAAATAGAGTACGTCAAAAAATTTGAGCAAATCATGGAAGGGGCCGGAATCTTCATCTTCTTTGATGATGTACCGAAAACCAAAGACTACTTTGATTCTCTCTCCAACGAGCACAGATATGTAATCAATAGTCGATACCCTGAGATCTACCTTCAAAGAAAAAGAGGAAGATGGCAGTTTCAACCAGAGGTAATCTCTGAAATGGATACCATTCACAAAGAAATTTTTCGTTTCGGAACCGATTTTCTTTTGAGCCCAGAGAAAAAAGAAAGTTGGTTTGGAGCCAAAATATTTGGGATGGAATTATGGCAAATCATTGGAATCGTGATCATCATTCTCATCAGTCTTCTGATTCGATACATATTTTCCATTGTATTTGAAAAGATTTTCATCCGCCTTCTTGACCGATTCAAACAAAAACAAATTGGAAGTAAATACCTCCTCCCTATTACCAAACCTATAGGAATGATATGTGTTTTCATATTCATCAGTTTGGTATACCCAGTGTTGCAAATGCATGAAATGGTAGGGTATTACGTAACCATGGCACTCAAGGCGCTGATTCCCTTGTATGCTATGATCTCGGTTTACCGATTGGTCAATATCCTGGAGATGTATCTCACCCGCCTGGTCAATAAGACAGAAAGCAAGCTGGACGATCAGTTGGTACCTCTGTTGAAAAAGGTCCTTCGCCTGATCGTGGTGATCATTGGCGTATTGGTGATCCTGGACAATATGAATGTGCCAATACTACCGCTGTTGACTGGTCTATCCATTGGTGGTTTGGCTTTTGCTTTGGCCGCTCAGGACACCATCAAAAATTTCTTTGGGTCCATGATGATCTTCATTGACAAGCCATTTCAGATAGGTGATTGGATCGTATCGGATGGTATCGATGGTATGGTAGAAGAGGTCGGGTTCAGATCTACTCGCATCCGAACCTTTCGAAATTCATTGATATCTGTTCCCAATGGACAGCTGGCAGATCAAACCATTGACAATAATGGTTTGCGCCAATTCCGAAGATTCAAGAGTACCCTTTCCATTAAATATGATACCCCTCCAGAAAGGATCGAAGTATTTGTAGAAGGTTTGAGAGAAATATTGATGAGACATCCCAATACAAACAAGGAGAATTATGAGATCCACTTAAATGAAATGGGAGCTTCGTCTTTAGATGTTTTATTTTATATCTTTTTTCATGCGCCTACCTGGTCTGCCGAATTGAAATTCCGTCAGGAGATAATACTAGAGATTCTGAAATTAGCGAGAGAATTAGGTGTACATTTTGCCTTCCCTACTCAGACTCTACATATCGAAGACCTGCCTGGGCAGCAGAGTTTATCTCCCAACTATACATGGACCAAAGAGGAGCTAAGAGCCAAAAAAGACAAGTATTTCAACCCCGAGGCTTGATCAATCTATAGAGCAAATAAATTCCTAACACAGAGAGGGCAATCATCCAAAATTGCCCTTCTTTGTTTTGAATCGCCTCAGAAAAATACTGGGCCTGACTTCCCACCCAAATAAAGAAAACAGTTCTTGGCAGCATGCCAATCAAACCAGCCCAAAAGAAAGGTGCCAGACGGATTCTGGATACTGATAAAACCACATTCATTAAGGCAAATGGCAGAGCTGGAGAGATTCTAGACAAAAAAGTAGTGCTCCATTGCTTTCGTTCCACGTTGTAAAAATATCTACGCGATTTTGGATAGTAGTTTTCAATCCCAGAGATAAATCCTTCACTTAACCTACCTGCAAAAAAATACCCCAACAGGGAAGCCAGTTGGTAGGAAACGACCACCATCGGCAGACTCTCCCATCCCAGAAAATAACCACTCACTATAGCCACATAGGTAGTAGGGGTCACAGCAAAGGTCATGGTAAGCATGGACAGCACATAAAACAGGCCCCACTGCCACCCATTGAAAGCTAAAATCTCCTCTTCGAGTGATATAAAAATATAAGTAGCCGTAAGTGAACTGGCGATGGGTATTATTGCCATCCAGAGCATGAGCAAGCCCATGTTCTTTTGTTCATTGATTAAGGATAAAAACTTCGATTGCATCAAGTCATAATTGAAATGCTGAAAAGTATCGCGAATATCCTATATTGATTACTTTTGTTCGACAATGTTCCCAAAAACATTATTATTTTCAATCAGCATTTATCGAAAGCCAAAACCCAACTCACATGAAATTTGGTACCAAAGCTATTCATAAGGGTGTAGAACCTGACCCAACTACTGGAGCCATTATGACTCCTATATACCAAACCTCGACCTATGCCCAACCATCCCCAGGCAAGCACAAAGGGTATGAATACTCCAGAACACAAAACCCAACTCGCGATGCATTGCAAACCAACCTTGCTTCGTTAGAAAACGCAGCCCATGGTTTGGTTTTCAGCAGCGGAATGGGAGCTATAGATGCAGTCCTAAAACTACTAAAACCTGGAGACGAAGTATTAAGCTCCAACGACTTGTATGGAGGTACCTATCGGATATTTACAGAAATCTATCAGGACTTTGGTATTAAGTTCAAGTTCGTGGATATGCATGAATTGAATCGGATCTCCGAGCATTTCAACGACAACACCAAAATGGTCTGGATCGAAACTCCATCTAACCCAATGATGAACATCATTGACATCAGGGGACTGGCTGGAGTTTGCAAAAAGTTCGGAGCATTGTTTTGTGTGGACAATACCTTCGCCACTCCTTTTCTCCAGACCCCTCTAGATCTGGGAGCGGATATCGTGATGCACTCTGTGACCAAATATATCTCGGGTCACTCGGATGTGGTGATGGGTGCTTTGATGATGAACAAAGACGACCTGAAAGATAAATTGGCTTTTATTCAAAATGCCAGCGGAGCTGTGGCTGGTCCTCAAGATTGTTTTCTGGTTTTACGTGGAGTTAAAACGCTACATGTCCGAATGCAGCGACACTGCGAAAACGGTAGACGTATAGCGCATTTTTTAAAGTCCCACCCGAAGGTGGACAAGGTCTATTGGCCGGGGTTTGATCACCACCCTAATCACAACATCGCAAAAAAGCAGATGAGTGATTTTGGAGGTATGATATCTTTTGTCTTAAAGGATGACAAACTAGAAAGCGCCATTCAGATGATGGAGCGACTTGAGTTATTTACATTGGCCGAATCGCTCGGCGGTATAGAATCATTGGTTGGACACCCAGCCAGTATGACGCACGCCAGCATCCCCAGAGAAGAAAGATTAAAATCTGGGTTAAAAGATTCATTGATTCGCCTGAGCGTTGGAATCGAAGATGCCGAAGACCTGGTCTCGGATCTCGAAAAAGCACTCGGCTAGTACTATTATATGCTTAAAGAAAGAATTCTTAACAGGGAAGGTCACTACCTCTTTTATGGACTGACGCCTCCTAAATACACTGAAGATACTGACAAAATCAGAACCATTGCCGAAAAGCAAATGGATCGCCTGAAAGATGTGGCCCTGGATGCTTTAGTGCTTTATGACATCCAGGACGAATCCTCTCGTACGGATATGCCCAGGCCTTTTCCTTTTATGCAGACTATGGATCCGGGAATCTACAGCTCTCAATACCTGAATAAGCTAGAAATACCAAAGATCGTTTATAAGAGTGTGGGCAAATTCAGTGAAAGCACATTCAAGGAATGGCTTGCCAACAACCCAAATGACCTCAAGTATTCGGTGTTTGTTGGATCTCCATCCTCCCGAGAAAAGGGACTTACTCTGGGAGAAGCCTACAAGACCAAAAAAAGCACAGAAGTAGACCTATTAATTGGTGGAGTCACTATACCTGAGCGCCACTTCAAAAAACAAGACGAACACATCCGTGTATCCAGAAAAATAAGAAACGGCTGTAGTTTCTTCATCTCGCAGTGTGTGTACAGTACGGACAACGCTAAAGATTTTTTGTCTGACTATTATTATTACTTCAAAGAGAAGAAGAAGCCTATGGCTCCTATCATCTTCACGTTGACTCCTTGTGGATCGCTGAAGACCCTTCAGTTTATGGAATGGCTAGGCATACACATCCCTCGTTGGCTTAAGAATGACCTGAAGCATTCTGAAAACATCCTGGGTCGATCCATGGATATTTGTAAATCTGTTGCCAAGGAACTTTTGGAGTTTAGCAGAGTAAAAGGGATACCTATTGGATTCAATATCGAAAGTGTGGCTATCAGAAAGGCAGAGATAGATGCTTCTATAGAGCTACTGAGGGAAGTGCAGTTGATGCAACGTGCCTCTGCCCTGAAAAATCAACTTTTGAAAGAAGTAGAATAATCTTACAGATTCTCCCCATTTAGAATAGGTTAATTCTTAACACGTCGTTTATTAGGGTGACATTTGCTTTTTATTGGAAGATTCCAATTAAATTTCACAAGCAACATCGGCAGTAAATCAATCTCCAGCTTATTGAAGCTTAGATTGGCTCATCTGCAAGATTTAACCCAAAATGAAAGATTAATGTTGGAGAATAGAACCCCATATGAGTTCCCGACCGAAGCGATGCGTCAGGAATATGACAGCTATACTGAAGAGCACTTTGAGGTATGGCGACTGCTATACGAAAAGCAAATGGATGTGCTCAAAAACAGAGCTTCAGAAGCCTATTTTGAAGGATTGAAGGTATGTGGATTTACGGCCAACAAAATCCCAGTTTTGGATCATGTCAACGAAAATTTGATGGCAGCCACGGGTTGGCAATTATATGTAGTGCCGGGACTGATTGCAGACAAGCCATTCTTCGAATTTCTCCACAACAAACATTTTCCCGTGACTACCTGGCTCAGAAAATTGGAGCAATTGGAATACCTGGAAGAACCCGATATGTTTCATGATGTATTTGGCCATGTACCACTGCTAAGCAACCCTCATTTTAGTGAATTCATGAAAGGCCTGGCTGCCATTTCGCTCAAGCACATCAATAATCCTGATGCCATTGAACTCATGAGTCGACTCTATTGGTTTACGGTCGAATTTGGTTTGATCAAAGAAAACAACCAAATCAAAATCTACGGTGCTGGTATCGCCTCTTCCCCCGGAGAATCGGTTTATTCCATCGAAGACCCCAATGTGCCAAGGATACCCTATGACGTGAAAACCATATTACAAACTCCTTTTTACAAGCACGATTTTCAAAAACAGTATTTTGTGATAGATAGCTACGAGCAGCTATTCGACAGTCTCGACGAACTGGATCGATGCATTGAAGAAATGGCCAATTAGATAATCTGGCACAATACAATTCAAAAATCGTGGCAGGGGTTGGCAAAGTCGGTATACTATTCGTATCTATGACAGTTCAAACTTGATAGATTTGCCGCGATTTTGAAGAAATCTTACTACCCATATTTCCTTAGTGCATCTCTGCTGCTGGTGATTGTAGGTGCATCTGTGATTGGATATTTTGCCTATCGCAACCTGAATCATATTGTCAGTACGCTCGAAGAGGAAGTGAAACCCAACATGGATTTGATCCTTTTGGGAGAGCTATCTATCTCATTAGAAGAGATGGAAAACGCTATCGAAGGATTTGTTTTCGATCATGACTCCACATACATGGATGTCTTTGGCCAAAGCATGCGTCAAAGTATCAAAGGAGTAGATCAACTCAAAAAAAGAAGTTCAGACCCCCATCTGCTTAATCAACTAGATGAGCTTCAAAACTTGATCCTGGATAAAGCAACCTTACTGAAACAAGCGTCAGAGCTTAACCCTATTTCAATGAGTGAAGCGATGGAGGGGATCAAAAAAATCAGCAAAGAGCAGAAACCCAAGAGCACAGCAGAGAAAGCAAACATAAAACCATCAATATCTCAAGATACCTCAAATGAGAAAGCTGACGAAAACGAAAAAAAAGAAAGCTTTTGGTCCAGACTTTTGGGTAAAAAGAAGGAAGAAGAAAATGAAGAAATAACAGAAGCAACAACAACTAATACTACCGAGGAAGCCAATTCTGATGAGGATGCTAGATTCTGGGAGGATATAAATAACCAGTTGGATTCCATAGCCAGAAACGCCGAAAAAGAGGCCTACAATCAGAAAATGAAAGAGTACACGCTCTATCAAGATCATCTGGAAGTCGACAAACAAATCACCGCTGCTATTAACGAAATTGAAAATTATCAAGTAGATCGTATCAAGCAAATGGCTAAATATGCGGAAGACAGAGCTCGATTTACCAATCGCTATATTTCGATCTTTAGCGTCATGGCGAGCATCATTCTTTTGATGTCACTAGTCGTCTTGTTCATCTATATGGTACGATCCAGAAAGTATCAGGAGGTATTGTCTCAAGCCAGGCAAAGCGCATTAAACACGGCCAAAGAAAAAGAACAATTTCTGGCGAATATGAGCCACGAAATCCGTACACCCATGAACGCTATAGCAGGCTTCTCTCAGGTTCTTTTGCAGGGTCAACTAACAGACCAACAGCAAAACCAGGTGGGAATAATTAAAAAATCCTCTGACCACCTTCTTTACATTCTCAATGATATCTTAGACTTCACTAAAATCCAATCAGGAAATTTCAAACTAGAAACTGAAGCCTTTGTCCCAGAAACAGTAATTCAGGAAACCTTAGACCTGCTACTACCCAAGGCCCACGAGAAAGGTCTATACCTGAAAGCCAATAATACAGACACCTCTAGCCCTGTGTCCGGCGACCCCTATCGATTGAAACAAATTTTACTCAATCTGGTATTCAACGCCATCAAATTCACAGAAAAAGGCGGAATCACAATTGACGCAAAGTGGATTCAAGAAAATAAGGTCTTGCAGTTTTCTGTGACTGACACAGGTATTGGTATCCCAAAAGAAAAACAAGCCAGCATTTTCAGTGAATTTGAGCAGGTAAGTGCCAGCGACCGAATGACTGGTACGGGTTTAGGCCTGGCCATTTCCAAAAAATTAATTGACCTTCAGAAAGGTCAAATTTCACTTACAAGTCGACCCGGGCATGGGACTTCCTTTTCTATCGCAATACCTTACCAAGAAGCTGAAACAGAAGGTTTACAGAAAAAAAATGATACCCGGCAGCAATTCAACTTAGCAGGCCTTCACATTCTAATCGCCGATGACGAGTTGTTCAATAGAAAACTCTTGCAAACGATCCTTGATGGGCAAAACATCACATTTGAAGAGACCGTGGACGGCCAAACGACCTACGACTTACTCAATCAAAAACCTTTTGACCTAATCCTACTAGACTTTAGGATGCCAAAATTAAGCGGGCCCCAAATCTCCAAAAAAATCAAAAGTGAAGAGGGCTTAAATCAATCTACCCCTATCATCGGTTTGACCGCCACAGTATCAGATGAAGATATATTGGAAGCAAAGAATAGTGGAATTGATCACATATTAAGAAAACCATTTGATACACAAGACCTGATCCAACTGATCGCCAAGTGCACAAACAGAAAGGTTAATACAGATAAAAGCCCAGCTGATTCCATTCAGGACTTTTCCCTGGAAAATCTCAAAAAAATGGGAGATGACGATTTTGTTTTTGACATGGTCGAAACGTTTGTAGACAGCTCCAGGGACAACCTGGCAGCATGGAAAATAGCCGTAGAGGAGGAGAACTGGGAAAAAGCTGCGGATATTCTGCATAAAATTATTGCGCCCGCCAGACATTTCGGCGTACCTGAATTAGTCAAAAAACTAAAGAACTCCGAGATAGCTGCAAGAAAAGGGGAGGCCATACCAATCATGTTACAAGAAGACATCGAGAATCAGATTCGATCCCTAATTGATTCGCTTCAACTATATTTACGCGATTGCAAAACCATATGACAGATCGGGAAATGAAGGTATTCGTAGTAGAGGATGACCCCTGGTACAGTAAGTTATTGACGCACACGCTACAACTGAATCAAAATTTTGAAGTGACAACCTTTGGAGACGGAAAATCTCTATTGGAACACTTGAAAGAAGGTCCTGATTTAGTCACACTAGATTTTCGCCTTCCGGACTATACAGGTGCCGAAATCTTTGAAAAAATTAAATCTTTCAATTCCAATATTGAAGTTGTCATAATATCCGAGCAACAGGATATCGACACAGCCATCAACTTCCTGAAGAAGGGAGCCTTTGACTATTTGACCAAAAGTGAGGACATCCGAGATCGATTGATTCATGTGATCAACCAGTTGCAAAAAAATAAAGATCTGGTTCAAAAGGTAGAAACCCTGCAACAAGAGGTGGCGACCAAATACGATTTTCAATCCAGCATCATCGGCCATAGCCCCGAAATGAAAAAGGTGTTTCGATTGATTGAAAAAGCTCTCCCTACTAATCTGACAGTTACCATCTCTGGTGAAACCGGAACAGGAAAGGAAGTAGTGGCTAAAACCATCCACTATAGTAGTGCTCGAGCCAAAGAACCTTTCGTCCCTGTCAACATGGGTGCCATCCCAAAGGATCTTGCTGAAAGTGAATTGTTCGGGCATGAAAAAGGAGCCTTTACGGGCGCAGCAGAACGGCGCATTGGCAAATTTGAACAAGCCAAAAATGGAACCCTGTTTCTAGACGAGATTGGCGAAATGGATATTTCGCTACAAGCCAAATTGCTAAGAGCCCTGCAGGAAAAAGAAATCACAAGACTAGGAGGTAACGAAACGATCAAGGTAAATAGCAGAGTAATAGTCGCCACCCACAGAAACCTTCAGGAAGAAATTAAAAAAGGGAATTTCAGAGAAGATCTCTACTACCGTTTATTTGGATTGCCTATATCTCTGCCTCCACTAAGAGAACGAGATAAAGATGTCATCATTTTAGCTAAGCACTTTGCCTCTAGTTTTGCCAAAGAGAACCAACAACCAGAAAAGTCACTAAGCAAAGCAGCCCAACAAAAATTACTCAGCTATAGTTATCCAGGTAATATTCGCGAATTAAAATCAGTGATAGAGCTCGCCATGGTGCTATCCGATCAGGACGAAATATTACCTGAGGATATCACATTTGCGCAGAAAGATGTACTCCCAGATGTACTGTCCGAAGAAATGACCATGAAAGAGTACCAGCTAAAAATCATCAAGCTATACCTCAAAAGACACGACGACAATATCAAAGTAGTTGCAGATAAGCTAGACATTGGTCAATCTACGATATATCGCCTCCTGAAAGAAAATCCCGTCTTATAAAGAGAGTCGTTTTCTCATTTTGAGAAAACACTCCACTCCCTATACATACTTAACTATCTGTATAAGTGCTATTTACATTTTTGGCACAGTAGTAGTCTTATGTCCATCGAACAATAACACCAGTCAACATGGAAAATACTTTTATTGAAATGATGGGGATATTCTACATATGGATGGGAGCTTTTGTTGTCTTACGTGCCTACGTAAAAATCAAAAAATCTCAAGATGAGAATCCCTTTATGATTTTTAATCAGGGACACAAAAACAAATAAGAAAGGTATATCATGAATGATAAATCATTAAAAATAACATTAATCGTAGCAGCCTTGGTAGTGACTGGCGGACTTTGCGCTCTTTTCTATACCATGGAGGAAGAAAAGACCCAATTGTCTGAGCAATCTTTTCAATTGGAAAAAGAATTAGCTGCACGTGATTCGGCCTACAATCAAATCATCTCTATCATGTATTCTGTTGAATCTAAAATAGAGCAGATCAAAGATAGAGAGCACCTGATATCTGACCTATCGGTAGGTGAAGTGAATCAGATGGATAAAATGCAACTATCAAAAGATCTTAACATGATCGATAGTTTGATCCTGGAAACTAATGACAAAGTAGCCAATCTGTCGAGCAGATTAGATCAAGCCTCTTTCAATCTCAAATCTTTCAAGAACAAGGTGAAAGACTTAACAAAAGAGCTTGAAGAAAGAAAATTATCGATGATCGCACTTAAGGAGGATCTCAATGCTAAAGATGTTCAAATCGTTGAATTGACTACAAATGTGAATTCTTTGAACGAAAAGGTAGAATCTCAAAATTCAACCATAGACATTCAAAGAAAGAAAATAGATCTGCAGGAGGAGCAGATGCACAAGGCTTACATGGCCATTGGCACTGAAAAAATCCTCCAGGAAGAAGGACTGGTAGTAAGAGAAGGTGGATTTCTGGGAATCGGGAAGATCACGGATATCAACAACCAGATGCCACAGGAAAAATTCGATGAAATTGACATTAGGACTACAACCAGTCTAGAGGTTGATTCCAAAAAAGTCAGTCTAATTACAGAGCACCCTCCTCACTCATATGAACTAGTGAAGGACGGGGACAAAATCAAATCAATTAAAATCACCAATCCAGAAGAGTTCTGGAAGATTTCAAAATATCTCGTAGTAGCTGTCAATAGCTAAACCTGCTGAATGGAACCTTTCCGGGCCTTGCCTCCCGGAGGGTTCCAATTTTTTCCATCCTGACCTACTTCCTCCCCTAAACAAAGAAACCGATTCGCTAGAGAATCGGAGTTTTAGGTCAGATACAAGATCTCAAAATCAGCTATGGGATTTGTCTGCACCAGTGACCTTTTGGTCCAACCTGTGCAGCGGGGTGTATGAAACCTCCAAAAAAAGGTCAGCGATCGCTGACCTTTTTGTATTTCTATCGATATTAAAAAGGGAGATTATTTATCCCCGCTCTTCTTTTTTCCGCCAGAAGATTTAGGCTTGGAAATGGACTCTCTCATCTCAGTATCCGCCTTGATGTTATCCATTTTATAATAATCCATGATTCCTAAATTACCCTGTCTGAAGGCTTCTGCCATTGCTTTTGGTATTTCTGCTTCTGCTTCGATTACTTTAGCTCTGGCTTCTTGTGCTTTTGCTTTCATTTCTTGCTCTACAGCTACCGCCATAGCTCTTCTTTCCTCCGCTTTAGCTTCAGCCACCTTCAAGTCAGCTGCTGCCTGATCAGTTTGAAGATCTGCTCCGATGTTTTTCCCAACATCCACATCTGCAATGTCAATGGAAAGGATCTCGAAAGCAGTACCTGCGTCCAAACCTCTTGAAAGCACCAGTTTTGAAATCTTATCCGGATTCTCCAGTACTTCCTTGTGGGTCTTGGCAGAACCAATTGAAGTTACGATGCCTTCACCTACTCTAGCCAGGATCGTGTCTTCACCAGCACCCCCTACCAATTGTTGGATGTTAGCTCTAACGGTAACTCTCGCCACCGCGATCAACTGAATCCCATCGGCAGCCACTGCGGCTACTCTAGGAGTGGTAATCACTTTAGGGTTTACTGAAATCTGTACCGCCTCGAATACATCTCTACCTGCCAAATCAATGGCAGTTGCCTGCTGAAAGCCAAGCAAAATATTTGCTTTATCGGCAGAGATCAAAGCCTTGATCACTGATGGAACATGGCCCCCAGCCAAATAATGTGTTTCTAATTCCGAAGTGGTCAATTTCAAGCCAGCTTTAGTCGCTGTGATCAATGAGTTCACGATCAAACTAGGAGGAACTTTTCGAATTCTCATCCCAATCAACTCTCCAATGGTCACGCGAACCTTATTGAAAAGCGCATTGATCCATAGACCGACTGGCACAAAATAAAAGAAAAGGAAAAAACCAACGATGCAAGCAATTGCGATGGCTATTGTCATAATATTCGTAGACATGATTAGTTTATTATGGGTTTCACATAGACTCTGGTTGAGTCCACTTTTATAATTTCTACTTGTGTGGAGGCATCTACATAGTCGCCTAGTGTAGTTACTTCATATTCTTTGTTATCAAATTCTGCTTTGCCGACAGGTCTCAGGGTTGATTTGGCCACTCCAGTCATCCCCACAGTCAATTGACTGGTCAAACCTTCATTGACTTTTCCTTCCATGGTTTGCTTCAGAGCAAAACGCTCCCAGTGACCTGCTTTGAAACTGTACACGACCAACCCTACTCCCGTGATGAGCGACACAGCCAATACGGTATGCCCAGTCCCACTTCCATACAGCTCATAGCTATGATAGATCCCATAGCCACTCAACAGAAAGCCACCAATTCCTACAATAGTAGTACCCGGAACAAAAATAATTTCGATGATGATGAGGCCGATACCTCCGAGGATAAGGGATATGATTATAATCCAGTCAGTCAATGTGGTGGTTTTAGTTGTGAGCCTAAGATACAGCCAATTAAGGTTGATTACCTAGGCTCACAAAGGAATTTTATATCAATAGGCCTTCGCAAATACTACGCGACCCTTAGAAGGCTTTCCAGAATAAATACATTTTCCTTCTTCGGCTTGCTGATCCAAAGGAATGCAACGAATGGTTGCCTTGGTTTCTCCTTTGATCTTTTCTTCAGTTTCAGTAGTGCCATCCCAGTGGGCATAGACAAAACCGCCTTCTTCGCTCTCGATAATCTTCTTAAACTCTTCGTAAGTATCGACTTGGAACGAACGCTCTTCTCTGAACTTGTGAGCCTTTTGATAGATGGTTTCTTGTATGTTGTCCAATAGATCTAAAATATGAGAAGCCAAACTATCGTCCAGATTCATCACCATTTTCTCAAGCAAGTCTCTCCTAGCAACTTCTACCGTACCATTTTCAAGATCTTTAGGCCCAATGGCAATTCTAACCGGTGTGCCTTTCAATTCATATTCGGCAAATTTCCAACCTGGCTTGTGAGTATCTCTATCATCATACTTGGAGCTAATGCCAAGCTTTTTCAAATCCTTTCTGATTTTCTCCGCCACTTCACTGATCTGCGCCAACTGCTCTTCATTTCTGAAGATTGGAACGATCACTACCTGGAAAGGAGCCAGTTTAGGAGGCAAAACCAAACCATTGTCATCAGAGTGCGCCATGATCAATGCCCCCATCAATCGGGTACTTACGCCCCAGGAGGTTCCCCAAACGTATTCCATCGCACCGCCTTCTTTATTGGCAAACTTCACATCAAAAGCCTTGGCAAAATTCTGCCCAAGGAAGTGAGAAGTTCCTGCCTGAAGTGCTTTCCCATCTTGCATCAAAGCTTCGATACAATAAGTATCCTCTGCGCCTGCGAATCGCTCGCTTTCCGTCTTTACTCCTTTCAATACAGGCACAGCCATGTATGTCTCCGCAAATTCGGCATAAACGTTCATCATCTGAACGGTCTCATCTATCGCTTCCTGCTTGGTTGCATGTGCAGTATGTCCTTCTTGCCATAGAAACTCAGCCGTTCTCAAAAACAGTCGAGTTCTCATCTCCCAGCGAACCACGTTGGCCCATTGGTTCACGAGTATTGGAAGATCTCTATAAGATTGAATCCAGTTTTTATAGGAGTTCCAGATCACGGTTTCTGAAGTAGGACGAACAATAAGTTCTTCTTCCAACTTAGCATCAGGATCTACCACTACTCCATTTCCATTCTCATCATTTTTCAACCTGTAGTGTGTCACCACTGCACACTCTTTTGCAAATCCCTCTACGTGATCGGCTTCTTTACTCAAGTATGATTTGGGGATGAAAAGTGGAAAATAAGCATTGCTATGGCCCGTCTCCTTGAACATCTCGTCTAGAGTTGCCTGCATTTTTTCCCAGATGGCATAGCCATAGGGCTTGATCACCATACAGCCCCTCACAGCTGAGTTTTCAGCTAAATCTGCTCTTTTCACTAATTCATTGTACCATAGCGAATAGTCTTCGCTTCTCTTTGGTAATCCTTTACTCATCTTGATTATTTCTTTGGTATGAAAATTGCTAAATTCCAAGTAGAATTATGCGGCAAATATAATTTCTTTGACGTATAATGTAATGAGAAGTCTCACATTTAGCAGGAGGTCACTATGAAACGAAACATTATCAAAATCACCATTTTCTCGCTCATCTTTATGATGGCAGGTAGCGTACTGGCACAGGAGTACGACGACATGTATTATACATCTAAGGATAGAAAAAAAGAGGAAAAGCGAGAAGAAACCATTGCGGAAGACTCGGAGGAGACTCTAACAGCCTTCAACAATGACGCGTACAACAATACCTATGCCGACAAGCAGGTGAATCCAGATTACCTCCAGCGCTATCAGGACCAAAGTCAAGCCAGCTCCCAAGCCGGCAATGCACCTATCTACAACAATGATGACTACTATGTGGAAGAGTACGATCAGGTAGACGATCGCAACTATGGCACAGACCAGCAACCTGTGGTAGTCAATAATTATTATGGATATAATAACAACAACCCTTACTACGGAAATTTCAATAACCCGTATTATGCTAATCCATACTATGGACCTTCCTGGGGCTTGAGTTATGGATCAGGCTGGGGATGGTCTATGAGTTTTGGTTATAGCTGGGGCAATTCGTGGGGATACTACGATCCTTTCTTTTATGACCCATTCTATTCTCCTGCTTACTGCTACAATAGATACAGATGGTATAGCCCATATTATGGATATGGTGGTGGCTATTGGGCTTACAACAACGGCTACTATAGAGGGTTCTATGATGGATACTATGCAAGCAATGGGTACTATGACCGATACAGGTATGTAAACAGAGGCGCTAGATACAGTAGAGGTTCTAACATATCTTCCAACAACGGCAGATTGTCGAGAATGTCTTCTGTAGAACCTACTAGAAGTTCTTCTGCAAGAAGTAGCTCTAATACCTACGCAAGAACCGCCTCTTCTTCTCGCGCCACAGGTGACATGAGCAGAAGAACCAGAACTGTAGGAACATCTAACTCTAGTGTAGCCAGAACCCGTTCGACTCAAAACGAATATGCGACTGCTAGAACAAGTACGAGTAGAAGCTCAACCAGCAGAAGCAGAGCAGCTTCGTCAAGACCAGCTCCTACTACCAGCAGTAGAAGCTACGACAGAGCAAGTAGCTCTACATCAAGCAGAAACAACTCGTATAACAACACGAGCAGCTCAAGAACGAGAAGTCAGGCTACTAGAAATAGCAGTACCAGCTCTAGTCCACAAAGAAGCTCGACGTACAACAGAAGCTCTAGTTCGAGTTATAGCAACTCTTCTAATAGCAGAAGGTATTCGGGAGGTAGTTCGTCTTCTTCATATAGCCCTAGTCGCAGCAGCAGCTCATCGAACAGTAGAAGCAGCTATTCTGCACCAAGTCGATCTTCTTCTAGCAGCAGCTACTCTAGAGGCTCGTCTTCAGGGAGCAGCAGATCATCAGGAAGCTCAAGAAGCAGCTCGTCTGGAAGTAGATCTAGCTCTTCTTCCAGTAGTAGAAGAAGGTAATAATTAATCAGTCCAAACTTACAATTCATTTAGTGATGAACAAGAATACTATGTCCAGACAGATAAGCATACTGCTTCTGAGCATGATCATCGGGACTCCGCTATGGGCTCAAAACTCTGTTGATAATGCCTTCGGGTATTACAACGATGCACTATTATTTAGCCGAACTTATACAGGGGGTAGCGCTCGGATGCAAGGAATTGGAGGGGCTCAAGTTTCTCTTGGGTCGGACATCAATGCTGCCTATGTCAATCCTGCTGGTCTGGGTTCTTTACTTAGCAGTGGGATTACCTTTACTCCTTCCTTAGATTTCAGTAACACCGAGTCTAAATTTATGGGTAACTACTCTGGTGATTTTAAAGGCAATTTCAATTTTGCCAATTTAGGAATGGCTTTACACTTCCCAAATGAGGACAATGAAAGTGGCTTCAAAGGATTAACCTTTGCCATCACACTTACCCGCGAAAACAACTTCCATCAGAATTATTTCTACGATGGATTTAATGATGAGGAAGCAGGAAAATCTTCAATAGTAGACTCCTATTTAGACAGAGCCTGGGGATTGGATCCTGATGATCTCGGCGGAGACCTGTTGGATGCTTATGACCAATACCTTATCAACCCTGAAATTTTAACAGATGCCGGAACTGGACAGGACTTTACTGGATATTATAAAGTAATTGGGGACTTCCCTAGACAAATCGAAAAAGTCAGATCTCGAGGCGCTCAATACGAATGGGATTTTGCTCTGGGAGCCAATTTCATGGATAAAATTTACTTTGGTGGAGCATTAGGCATCAACACCATCAGATATTACACCGAGCAAACATATTCTGAGTCAGAATACGTTTTCGAAGGATCCATTGATGAGGGAATCGACCTTCATAGCCGCAGAAACACTTTGAAGGTAGACGGCACAGGGGTAAGCGGGACTTTTGGGATGATTGTAAGACCCATACCGATTCTTAGGTTAGGCGCAACTATCAAAACTCCTACATTGTATGGAATGAGAGAGGAAACCTCAGATGATTTCCTTACCCTCTACAATAACCTGACTTTCAATGATGGAACTGAAGACATCACTCTCGACGGAGAATATTATTCGGAATACCTATCAGAATCAAGATATAGCTTAACTACACCCTGGAAACTCACTACTGGTGGGTCGCTTTTTCTCGGTAAAATAGGATTTTTATCTGCTGATATCGAATTCATGGACTACTCTCAGGCCAGTGTTAGCTCTAATGATTTTATCGAGACAGATGACAACAATGCCATCAAAGATTTGTATCAGAATACAATCAATTTGCGCTTTGGCGGGGAGTTCAGAATCAACCAATTCATGATTAGAGGTGGATACAATCTGGATGGTGATCCTTATAAAAACAGCGCTATAGACAATAGTATTCAAAGAATCACAGGAGGCATAGGCTACAGAAACAAAGATTACTTCGTGGATCTCGCTGTGGTTCACACTTCATGGCAATCTCGAAGAAGCCCATACACCATTTATAGCTTTGACGACCCTAACCTAGACATCAGTCCAACGGCATCCATCGATCATAGTAATGTAAACGTTTCTGTAACTTTTGGTGTGAATTTTTAAAGAGCATCAAGATAAGACATGATCTCTTCGATATCGGAATCTGAAGTGAATTTAGCCTGCTGATAGAAAGTGAGTCTTTCATTGTACAATGCAGTCATTTCTGCCTTTACATCTCCCATATCATTAACTAGTGGGCGAGTAGCTCTGTCGTTAGAGACCCTATTGATGATTTCATCTAAGGGCGTATCTAAAAAAATCGTACAACCAGCCTCATTCATCAAGTCCATGTTGCCATTGAAGCATGGGGCACCTCCGCCAGTGGCGATCAAAGAAGGTTCGTTTAATTGGGTGATCATACCCAAAGCGTAAGTTTCGAACATGCGAAACTGGTCCTCGCCAGCATCGGCAAAAATTTCTGGGATGGTCATACCAGACATCTTTTCAATCTGTTCGTCCAGATCAAAAAACTGTCTCCCGAGCCTTTCAGCTAATTTCTTCCCAAAAGTACTCTTGCCCGAACCGGGCATGCCGACCAAGTATATTTTTTTAGGGTATGCCAATTACTTATTCACTAATTACTACTTCCTTGTACTGCATTTTGTGAAGCTGCGAATAATAACTGTCTTTCGCAAGTAATTCTTCATGAGTTCCGCTTTCTTTTATCTCCCCATTGTCCAAAACGATGATTTTATCAGCATGCTGAATCGTAGACAATCGGTGCGCAATCACAATCGATGTTCGGCCTTTCATCATCTTATCTATGGCATTTTGAATCAACTCCTCCGTCTCGGTATCTACGCTAGAAGTTGCCTCATCTAGCACGATGATTTTAGGATCATAGACCATAGCCCTTACAAAAGAGATCAGCTGCCTCTGCCCCACTGATAGTGTGGCACCTCTTTCCATCACATTGTACTCTAAACCACCCGGCAACCTGTCTATAAATTCTCTCGCTCCAACCAAATCAGCCGCATCAACGATTTTTTGTTCAGGAATATCCTCATTGCCCAAAGAAATATTCGCTTTGATCGTATCAGAAAACAGAAAAACATCCTGAAGTACCACTCCTATATTCCTCCTTAAGGATTGCAACTCATAGTCTTGGACATCCCTACCATCTATGGAGATACTACCTTTATTAATATCATAAAAGCGGCTCAGCAAATTGATAATTGAAGATTTCCCCGCTCCAGTAGCTCCTACCAGCGCGATGGTTTGACCTGGCTCTACATCGAAACTAATGTCTTTCAACACGTAGTTTTCATCGTTGTAAGCGAACCACACATGCTTGAATGAAACCGCCCCTTCAAATTTCTCTGGAACGAAAGTCCCCTCATTAGGAATGTGCTCCTCACTATCCAAAAGCTTCATGATACGATTGGAGCTTACGATCCCCATCTGAAGGGTATTGAACTTATCGGCAATCATGCGTATCGGACGGAAAAACATCATGATGTACATGATAAATGCAATCAACTCGCCAGGCTCAAATACTGTATCAATCATTCGTATTGCCCCATACCAAACCACCAATCCGATACCTATTGCCTGAATGACTTCCGCTACTGGAAAATAAATAGAATAGTACAACACAGAGCGAATGTTAGCCCTTCGGTGCTCTTTGTTAATGTCTTTGAATTTCCTGAGTTCCTCATCCTCACTATTAAAAATCTGAACGATATTCATTCCAGTAATGTGTTCCTGAACAAAGGAATTGAGATTGGCTACAGCTGATCTAACGTTGTTGAAAGAGACTTTAATTTTTTCCTTGAATATATAAGTGGCAAAAATCAAAATCGGCAAAGTCGATAAACTCACCAGTGTCAATTGCCAATTGGTATAAAACATAAAGATCAGTATGAATACCAGTTGCAGCAAATCACCAATCATCATGGCAATCCCCTGACTGAAAACATCTGCCAGTGTTTCTATATCTGAAACGTTTCTGGTAACAAGCCTACCAATTGGGGTGTTATCAAAAAACTTAAGCTTCAGTCGCTGAACATGTGCATAGAGTGTAGTTCGTATGTCTCGGATGATATGCTGCCCCAGCCAACTAGACAAATAAGTGTGAAAATATTGCACAATGGCCTGAGCGACCAACAAGGCGACCAATAACCATACCATCTGAACCAATCCCTGATAGTCTCCATTGGCCACATCTGAGTCAATGGTATACTGAATCAAATAAGGACGGATTGGGACTAAGACGGCAAGTGCTACCGTAAGAAATATCAGCAAATTGAACTGAAGCATATAGGGCTTTGCGAAGGTAAAAAGCCTCTTGAGCACCTTAAAATCTACAATGTTTCCACTTGCCTGTTCCTTCTTCAAAATCCTATGTTATGATTATAGATATACGTCTTTTGGATAAATGATGTCCTTGAGGTAAAGCCCGTGAGCCGGCACACTTCGCCCAGCTTTGGTTCGATCCCTGCCTTCCAATATTGCCTCAAAATTATCTAAATTAATCTTGCCTTCACCTAGCAACAGCATGGTTCCTACCATGGCTCGGATCATCCCTCTCAAAAATCTATTGGCACTAACGTGAAAATGCAATTCACCGTTGTACTCCTGCCACCTTGCGTCGAAAATTTCGCAATTAAAATGATTCACATCGGTATGCACCTTGCTCAAACTTTCAAAGTCCATCCATCTTTTGATGATCTCACAGCTCTCATTCATCATTTCCACATTTAATGGACGATGAAACAAATAGGATCGATTGACCAAAAAAGGATTTTTCTTTTGATGTATACGGTAGAGGTAAGAGCGCGATACCGCCGCAAAACGTGCATTGGCCTCCTCCTGTACTCTTGCTAATTCATTGGCCGAAATATCACTAGGAAGGATGCTATTTAATTTGTGACATAGGTCTCCTATTTTGGTTTCAGCCGACACATCAAAGTGAACTACCTGATTCAGTGCGTGTACACCTTTGTCTGTTCGACCACTACCGATCGTACTTACTTCCTGACGGAGAATAGTTGACAATGCCTCGTTCAGTACTTCTTGTACTGTCAAGGCATTGTTCTGAATTTGCCAACCATGATAGGCCGTGCCATCATAAGATATCTCCAGGAAGTAGCGCATTTAGATGACTCCCAACTCCTTTCCAATTTTAGTAAATGCAGCAATCGCTTTATCCAGATGTTCCTTTTCGTGAACCACAGAGAGTTGCACTCTGATTCTTGCCTGTCCTTTTGGCACTACCGGGAAGTAAAACCCAATGACATAGATCCCCTCTTCTAGCAGCTTAGCAGCAAAATTCTGCGCCAATACAGCATCATAGAGCATAATAGGCACTATCGCATGGTCTCCTGGCTTGATGTCAAATCCCGCCTCGGTCATCCCTTTGCGGAAATACTGTGTATTGAACTCTAACTTATCCCTTAGCTCAGTGGTTTCGCTCAACATATCGATGACTGCAATCGACGCACCCACTATGGATGGAGCCACCGTGTTCGAAAACAAATAAGGTCTGGATTTTTGTCTAAGAATCTCGATGATCTCTTTTGGTCCGGAAGTAAAACCTCCAGATGCCCCACCCAGGGCCTTACCCAAAGTTCCGGTTATGATATCGACTCGGCCCATCACATCTCGGTATTCATGAACACCGCGCCCGGTTTTTCCCATAAAACCCGTCGAATGACATTCATCCGTCATCACCACTGCATCGTACTTGTCAGCCAGATCACAAATCTTGTCTAATTGCGCGATGGTACCATCCATAGAAAACACACCATCCGTTACGATGATCTTACATTTGGCATCCTTAGCCTCGATCAGTTTGGCCTCCAAATCAGCCATATCATTGTGGGCATATCGGTATCGTTGAGCTTTACACAACCGTACACCATCGATGATCGATGCATGGTTAAGCGCATCCGAAATGATGGCATCCTCTGGCCCAAAAAGCGGCTCAAATACTCCACCATTCGCGTCGAAAGCAGCAGCATATAGAATGGTATCTTCTGTTCCTAAAAACTCCGAAATCTTACGCTCTAGTTCCTTGTGAATATCCTGAGTACCACAGATGAAACGTACCGAAGACATACCATAACCATGGGAATCAATGGCAGCTTTGGCGGCCTCTATTACTTTGGGATGAGAAGACAGCCCCAAATAATTATTGGCACAGAAGTTAATTACTTCCCCACTCTCATCGGTTTTAATATCCGCTCCTTGTGGAGTGGTGATAATTCTTTCTTTTTTAAAGAGACCCGCCTCTTCTATTTCAGCCAAATTGGCTTTCAGCTTTTTCTGAAGGCTATCGTACATATCATTTTTGGATTTTGGGTTTAAACATTTTTTTGGGTTTGGCCTTTACAGCCTGATCTGACTCTGTCAACTGATATTTCCTCCTTAGAGGATTGATGATGAAAAGCTTCTGTTGAGTGAAGCTATTGGGGTTCATCTGCTCAAACTCAGCTTTCAATTCCGAATATTGCTGCGCATCACCCAATTTAAATTTCGAAGAATCGATTTTCTTCGAAATTAAATACTCTTCAAAGCTCATTTCATTTTCCATATCTCAATTGGCTAGAGTTCAGATTTTGGGCAATTTATGGCTTTTATGGAGCATTTTCGAACTTTTCACAGCGGAATCTTCCTAACTTTAACCCCACATGTGCGGTGGATAATAGAAAATAAGTTAATTGGTTAATAGGTGATACCAAGCGACTGAATTTCTATCCCCATATCAGGTTAAAGTTTCGAAAAAAATAACTCAAAAATGACGAGCCTTTATCCTAATAACTTTTTATCAATAACTATTTACTCCTGAGAATTCAGGCACAAACAACATTTACCCTTATGAATAATATATTAGTCATAGGTGCCTGCGGACAGCTGGGCACCGAACTCACCACGAGGTTGAGAGAAATCTATGGCGAGGAGCATGTAGTCGCTGCAGACAAAAAAGAGCCTGTTTCTGATCTGAAAGAGGGTCTTTTCGAAGTGCTCGACATCATGGATATCAACCGTGTCAAAGAGGTTCTAAAAAAATATCAAATTACAGAAGTCTATCATTTGGTAGCCCTACTATCTGCAACCGCTGAAGCCAGTCCACGCTTTGCCTGGGAACTTAACATGAATAGCCTGGTCAACCTCCTGGATTTGGCAAATGAAGGACATTTCAAAAGATTGTATTGGCCTAGCTCCATTGCTGTTTTTGGTCCCAACACGCCAAAGGTCAATACGCCTCAACAGACTTTCATGGATCCAAGTTCAATCTATGGAATCAGCAAATTGGCTGGTGAAAGATGGTGCGACTATTATTTTGACAAGCACAATATGGATGTGAGAAGCATCCGCTATCCTGGTCTGATTGGGTATAAATCTCTACCTGGAGGTGGGACTACGGACTATGCAGTAGACATCTATCACAAGGCCAAAGCGGGTGAAGATTTCAGCTGTTTCCTAAGAGCGGACACCAAACTGCCTATGATGTATATGGAAGATGCGGTAAGAGCCACTGTCGAACTCATGCAGGCACCTGCAGACCAGATCACGATACGATCAAGTTACAATGTAGCTGCCATGAGTTTCACTCCAGAAGATGTCTATGAGGAGATCAAAAAACACTGTCCAGACTTCAAAATCAGCTATGAGCCTGATTTTAGACAGGAAATAGCAGATTCATGGAATCAAAGCATAGACGATTCTGTAGCTCAAAGGGACTGGGGATGGAAACCTGAATATGACCTGAAAAGAATGACAGAAGTAATGTTAGAAAACCTATAGGCTATCGAACCAATAATTTTTGTTTCAATTGATGTCCATCGACTTCTAGATTAACGAAATAAATTCCTGGTTGGAGATTTAGATTCTGAATCTCCAATCTCGTTTCATTTGAATGACTTGTGTAAATCTGATTTCCTTGCAGATCAAAAATTGATACTTGCTTTTCTGAAATACTTTCAGGCAAACTCAAAGTCAATTTTTGTCCCACTAAAGGATTCGGATAAATATTTAGTTCCTCGGATTGGAGCCCCGTAACATTGATACTTTTTGTTTCAAAAATCTCGTTGCTACCATCATAATCAATGGCATTGAGCCTGAAGTAGACCAATTGGCTTTTCACTTGCTCATCCAAATAAGAATATGAGGCGCCATCCACCTCACTGCCACTGCTACCTATCTCCGCAATCGATTCAAAAAACCGCCCGTCATTAGATCTCTGCACCTCAAAATGGCTGAAGTTTACCTCGCTTAGAGTTTCCCATGTAATTTTCACTCCACTATCAGTGGCTTCCAAATCAAATGAAGCCAACTTAATAGGAAGAGGAGTTGTGCCACCTCCATCAATAAAATTATATAATGCCTTTTGTTCAGAAGTCCCACTGTTAAGATCACTGATAGGAGCATCCACAGATCCTGCCCCATCTGTATCTCCGTTTCCGTTGATACCACCATCTACATAAAGACCTCCTCCATTATCCACATAATCTTGCTGCCCTCCGCTCAAGGTCATACCTTCGGTAACAACCATAGTACCACCATTGTCTAGCACCACCTTGTTTTCAGCTGTGAAATGTCCAAATACCACCAAAACACCGCCAGTGACTACCTCCAAATTGATAGAATTGTTAGCAAAACTCAAATCACCAATCACAATTAAAGTATCTCTGACCAAAAGCTTGTAACTATTGGCTCCAATATTCGCAAAACTCAAACCTCCATTCCGGGTGATATACCCATTAATGGTAATATTCTGTTGTTCATCAATATTGGTGGTCAAAGGGTTCGGTTGAACCCCATCGGTCCAGGAATTACTATTGGACCATGTGCCAGTATAAAAATCTAAAGTGGACAATTGTGCATTCGCATTGATACCCAACCCCACTATCATTGTCAAAACTATAAGTTTTCTCATTTAGAAAAATGCTGCTAGAAAGAATCAACGCAAAAAAACGAATATCTCAAGACGACATTTTATCATTTCGACGAATGGCGGTAAATTCCCGATCAATGAACCAGGAGTATAGATTAGAATTTTTTAGTCCACTATATTTCCTATTAGGACTAGCAATTATACCTTGCATTAAATACATTTGACAAGGCCAGAAGCAATTTTTATGGAGCAGCTGAAAAACCTGATAGTTGAAAAAAAGGATGAAATATGTATTGTCACCATTAATAGAGAGTCTGCTCTCAATGCACTTAATGATGCCACATTAAACGAATTAAGCGAGGTTTTTGAGCAGATAGATGATGACAAAACGATAAAAGGAGTCGTCATAACTGGAGCTGGAGACAAGGCTTTTGTAGCGGGTGCAGACATCAAAGAACTCGCGCAAGTCACTGAAGTCAATGGCAGAAGTATGGCCGAAAAAGGCCAGGAACTCTTTGAAAGAATCGAAAGGTTGTCCAAACCTGTTATCGCGGCAATCAACGGATTCGCATTAGGAGGCGGGTGTGAATTGGCAATGGCATGCCATATACGAATCGCTTCTAAATCTGCTCAGTTCGGACAACCAGAAATCAATCTGGGAATACTACCCGGATATGGTGGCACACAGAGACTCACTCGATTGGTCGGCAAAGGAAAGGCCTTAGAACTATTATTGACGGGCGACATGGTCGGGGCTGAAGATGCCAAGAAGCTTCGCCTGGTCAACTATGTTTTGGAAGACAGAGCTGCCATGATGGATAAGGCCTTGGAAATTCTAGGCAAAGTCAGGCAGAAAGCTCCAATTGCTGTTGGTCTCATCATAGACAGTGTCAATGCAGTTCATACCAGTGGAGAAAACGGCTTTCAAACAGAGGCCAATTCTTTTGGAAGATGCTGTGGCACTCAGGATTTTATTGAAGGGACTCAAGCCTTCATCGAAAAGAGAAAACCCAATTTCAAAGGGGAATAATCAATTAGACCAAATATGGCAGGACTGAGGGGACTGGCTGGTGATACAGTCTGGTATGGGCTAAGTAGTATCATCGGTCGAATGATCACGTACTTTCTTACTCCACTCTATACAGGTGTTTTAGCCAAAGACATGTTTGGGGTTTATACAGAATTCTATGCTTATGTAGGCTTCTTATATGCGATTTATACTTTTGGTATGGAGACCTCCTATTTTAGGTACGCCTCCAAAACAGATGATCCCCAGTCCACTTTCAATGTTTCCCTTAGCTCCATATTGGTCGTCAGTATTTCTATTTCAGGAGCTTTGTGCTTGTTGGCTACTCCCATCACTGAACTACTGGAATACCAGGGGCAGGAACAAGTAATATATTGGCTTTCAAGCATCATCGCCATAGATGCCATCGTAGCGATTCCTTATGCCAAACTGCGAAGGGAGAAAAAACCCAGAAAGTTTGCATTCATTCGATTGTTCAATGTCAGTTTTACGGTCTTGCTCAACTTGTTTTTCTATGCATTCTGTCTTCAAATTATAGAGGGAAAATTTTTAGTCAGTCTAGCATCTTACATCTCCCCCTGGTATGACCTGGATTTTCAGGTCAAATACATTTTTCTATCCAACCTAATCGCTAATGCCTCTGTAGTTTTCTTGCTCTATCAAGAGTTCAAAGGTTTTCGCTTCTCACTCAATCGTGAAAAACTCCAACCCATGATCAAATACGCCATGCCCCTTTTGATCATGAGTTTAGCTGTGGTGACTAACGAAATGCTATCTCGCACAATACTTAAATATTGGCTACCAGAAGGGTACTATCCAGGATTGAGCAATCAAGAAGTACTTGGTATTTTTGGAGCCTGCTACAAACTTTCTGTTTTCATGTTGTTGGGTATCCAGGCCTTTAGATATGCTGCAGAACCTTTTTTCTTTTCTCATTCTGAAAACAAAAACTCTCCTCAGCTTTTCACCAAAGTTATGACTGGGTTCATCATTTTCAACTGTCTGGTTTTCTATGCTGTCTCTGTCAACTTGAAACCGATAGGTGTAGTTTTCCTTACCAATCCAGAATATCGTGAGGCCATTTTTATTGTCCCGATTCTTCTGATGGGCTACCTTTTTAGTGGCATCAATTACAACTTATCTGTTTGGTACAAACTGACAGATCAAACCAAATATGGCGCGATTATAACCAGTATAGGTGCTATCATAACTATAGCACTCAACTACTATTTGATTCCTGTCTGGGGCTATCTGGGAAGTGCCATTGCGACCTTTGCGACCTTCTTCACAATGGCCACAATCAGCTATATTTTAGGAAGAAAGTACTACCCAATCCCCTATGATCTACCTAAAGCACTAGAATATCTTGTACTATCCTCCATAGGAGTAGCCATTATATATCCACTCGAACTAGGTCACTGGTTTCTCGATTTTGTAATCAAAAACCTGACTGTCATTCTATTTATTGCGTACATCTACTTTAGGGAGAGAAAACAACTTTCGGGCATCAAAGTTTTCGGTTTCAAAATCCCATGAGTATAAAACACGTCATTAAAGCCCATTAAGGCTGCAAATATGATAGCGAAGTGCTCTTTTTCATTAGTTTTGTTTTTTGATCAATAGTTTCGAATGACTTTTTCTTTCCATAGCAAATCTTTTATTTATCTGACTCTTGTGCTGATGGTCCTGATGGCTTCAGTTAATCCTGGTCAAGCCCAGCGAAAAAACCGCAAGAAAGAAAAGTCTGTTGATCAAATCAGCGAGGAAAAAAGGACTGAGTTGGACCACTATTTTCTGGAAGGGGAGAAATACTACATTCTAAAGGACTATGGAAAAGCAATAACCTATTTTGAAAGGGTTATTGAAATCGATGAGAGCCATGCCACTGCCAACTTCAAAATCGCTCAAATCTATAGCGAAAACAATGAGATGATGGATGCACTGCCTTTTGCCCAAAAAGCAAAAGAGTTAGCACCAGAAAACAAGTATTACTATCTACTACTGGCCAATATCCAAACGAGCACAGGAGAACTCGCTAATGCAGAAGAAACGTATAGTGAAATGATCAACCGTGTGCCGGGTACAGAAAGACATCTCTTTGATTTGGCTGCCCTACAGATCTATCAACAAAAACTGGATGAGGCTATCGAAACCTACAACCTGGCAGAAGAGAAACTCGGGCCGATGGAGGAAATTGCCCTTCAAAAACAGCAAGTTTATCTCAAGCAAAATAAGTTAGACGAGGCGATTGAAGAAGGTCACAAACTAATCAAAATCAACCCTGAGGACGAATCCTATGTCATGACTCAGGCCCGAGTTTTGATTTCGAACGAAAGACTGGAGGAGGCAGAAACTTTCCTAAAAACTCAGACGAAAGAGAATCCTCAGAATGAAACGCTTTTTGTGATGCTGTCCGAAGTATATCGCAAACAAGGAAAAACCAGTGAAGCACTAGAGACTCTCAAGGTACCTTTTGAAAGCACCAGTGTCGACCTCAATGCCAAAATACGAACCTTGGCTGGCTATTTGGGCATGCTACCAGACGACAACCTCAATCAGCCACTGATTGATCTTGCTCTTACTTTGGTTGAAACTCATCCTGATTCTTATCAGGCATTGGCCATGACTGGTGATTTATACTACAATTTGGGTCAACTCTCCAATGCCAGAAAATTTTATCTCCAGACCATCACTATTGATAGATCCAATTTCAACGTTTGGCAAAACATCCTAAACCTTGACATGGAACTTCAAGACTACAATAGTGTAATCGAACACACTAACACAGCCCTTGAAGTTTTCCCCAACCAAGCCTCTTTGTACTACTACAACGGCACGGCTCACCTCATCAATAAGGAATACGAAGAAGCCATTAAAACCTTTAACGCCGGAAAAATATATGCCGCCAGAGACGCCAATCTAAACAGTCTGTTTTATGGTCAGCTCGGAGATGCCTACAACAGTATCGGCGAACACAACAAGTCTGATGAGGCCTATGAAAAAGCCCTTGAATCCAAGCCGGACAATGATCATGTGCTGAACAACTATTCCTATTTTCTTTCGCTCAGAAAAAAAGATTTGGAAAAAGCTAAGTCAATGTCTTCCAAATTAGTCGAAGACTACCCCACTAACCCAACCTACCTGGATACTCATGCCTGGGTGCTGTATATGATGGAAGACTATGAAGGTGCTGCACACTACCTAAAAGAAGCTGTAAAATATGATGCCAGCGCTGTGATCATCGAACACTACGGAGATGCCCTTTTCCAATTAGGCAAAACAGAAGAAGCAGTGGCACAATGGAAAAAGGCACGGGATTTGGTAGAAGACACCAGTACATTAGATAAGAAAATTGCGGACAGACAGCTTTATGAATAAGACACTCCTGGCATGCCTTCTGGTATCCATACTGGTTTTGCCTTCATGTAACAAGAAACTTTTCACATCAAGCAATGAAAAGTTTCACCTCAACGACCTCAAATACGAGACGCTTTCCATTAAATCACGAATGCGATACAAAGGCGATGAAAACCTCAGGTTTACCGCCAACATCCGCATGAAAAAAGACAGTGCGGTATGGTTCTCCTTATCCCCTGGTTTCGGCATAGAAGCAGCCAGAGGATTGGTTGACACTGATTCTATCGTCGTGATCGACAAGATTCACAAGGAATACTCGGTCCGTAATCTGGAACAACTTTTCAAAGGATTTAATTTCCATTTCGAAATCGGGATGATCGAATCGATCATTATCGGAAATCTGCTATGGCATGTAGAAAGCCGAGACAATGTGGTCAGACAAAACAACAACTATGTGATCACTCAGGAAAAAGGTGATCTGCGACTGATTAGCTATGTCAATAGCAATTCGATGAAAATGGAAAAACTAGAGGCTCAAAGCATCAGTACTCCCAATCGAATGACCATTAAGTTTTCCAATTTCGAAAAACAGGAAAATATGGTCTACCCAAAAAACATAGATATTTCTGCAGACTACTACGATACAAGGTACAGAAAGGAAAAAAATGCTAATATTACAATGAATCATAGTAAAGTAGAAATTGACCAGAGAGAATACGATTTTTCTATCAGCATTCCGTCCAAGTATGCGCTTAAAAATTAGCCTGCTACTATTCGCATTCGTAGCACTCTGTGCCTTTACTACCCATGCCCAAAAGAGTAAAGCACAACTAGAAAAAGAAAGGAAGGAAAACCTCAAAAGGATATCTGAAACACAAAAAATCCTGGAGCAAACCGCTACTGAGAAAAAATCAACGCTAGGCCAGCTCAAAGCCATCAATCACCAAATCACCATTCGTCAGGATCTGATTAAGTCAATCAACCAGGAAATCTCGATGATCAATGGGGAAATCAACGATCTAACCATCGTGACAGTAGCCCTGGAATCGGATCTGGACCAGCTCAAAAAAGAGTATGCCGAGATGATCTATAGTGCCTACAAAACTAACCATGGATATAGCCAGCTGACTTTTATTTTCTCGGCCAGCACCTTCAACCAACTCTTCTTAAGACTGAAATATCTGGAACAGTACGCCAATGCACGAGAAAGACAGGTTCAGCAAATCGAAAAAGTAAAAGATGCACTCAACAGTCAAAAATCCTCACTGGTAAGTAAGAAAGAAGAACAAAGTAAACTCCTGGAATCAAAAATCGAGGAAAACAAAAACCTGATTGGCCTGCAGAGCAAACAAAGCAAAATCATACAGGATCTGAGCAAACGCGAAAAAGAACTAAAACGTGAGTTAGCCAACAGAAAAAGATCGA
The DNA here is from genome assembly GCF_025833875.1 of Reichenbachiella ulvae. Taxonomy (NCBI): domain Bacteria; kingdom Pseudomonadati; phylum Bacteroidota; class Cytophagia; order Cytophagales; family Reichenbachiellaceae; genus Reichenbachiella; species Reichenbachiella ulvae. The sequence continues at coordinate 3,752,625 of NZ_JAOYOD010000001.1, forward strand.
TCGAACAATTGGATCAACTGCTTGCAGAAATCATTAAAAAAGAGATTCGTGATTCAAACAAGGGTAAAGAGGCCAATACCATTGCACTGTCTGCAGAGGGCGCTGTGCTATCCGCCTCGTTCGAAGACAACAAAAACAAACTTCCTTGGCCAGTGGCCTCAGGTTTCGTGTCCGAAAAATTCGGAAAGCACCCCCACCCCGTTTTGAAAAACATCACTGTCGAAAACCAGGGTGTTGATATTCAAACCCAAAAAGACGCCAGTGTCAAACCTGTTTTTGCAGGAAAAGTAGCTACTACTGCCTTCGTGCCAGGTATGAACAGCGTAGTAATCGTCCAGCACGGCGACTACTATACGCTCTATGCCAAACTAAAAACGGTGAATGTAAAGAAGGGTCAAACCATCAGCCCCAACCAAAGTTTGGGCACCGTTTACACCAACAAAGACGGCATTTCTGAGCTCCAATTTCAAGTCTGGAAAAACAATGTAAAGCTGGATCCGGAAAAATGGTTGTCTAGTAAATAATTGGCAAAAGCACCCATGACCCAAATTATCTCCTAAACTGCTTCAAATCATCTACTCTTTTGGTGTGAACGCTTCACATCCATGGTAGCAAATTCTATATTTGCGCCATGAACAAGAAGGTAATACTAATGATACTAGACGGCTGGGGAATCGGTACTAATCCCGAGGTGTCTGCGATAAACAGTGCAAAAACTCCATTCATAGATTCTATGTATGAGAAATTTGCCCATAGCAAACTGGAAGCATCTGGATTGGCAGTAGGCCTGCCAGAAGGTCAGATGGGAAACTCCGAAGTAGGACATATGAACATCGGCGCTGGTCGAGTAGTATACCAGGATCTGGTAAGACTCAATAAAGCTGCAGAAGAAGGTTCATTAGCAAAAAACGAGACTTTGTTGGAGGCATTTGAATATGCCAAAAGCAATGGTAAAAAAGTTCACTTTATCGGACTGGTATCTGACGGGGGTATTCATGCTCACATCAATCACCTGAAGGCACTTTGTGATGGAGCTGCAGCTCAGGGATTAGACAATGTTTTTGTTCATGCTTTCACTGATGGTCGTGACACAGACCCGAAGAGTGGAAAAAAATATTTGACCGATCTACAGAATCATCTGGATAAAACAACTGGCGAAATTGCCTCTATTACAGGTAGGTATTATGCCATGGACCGAGACAAAAGATGGGAAAGAGTAAAACTCGCCTATGATGCCATGGTCAACGGAATCGGAAAAGAAAGCAGTGATGTACTAGCTGCCATTGATGAATCATATACCGCTGACGTAACGGACGAGTTCATCAAACCAATCGTAAAGGTAGACGCATCTGGCAATCCGGTTGGAAAAATTGAGGAAGGTGATGCAGTGATTTGCTTTAACTTCCGTACAGATAGAGGCCGTCAGATTACTGAAGCCTTGACTCAGAAGGATTTTCCAGAAGCTGGAATGAAAAAACTAGCCCTTAAATACTACACCATGACCAACTACGACGACACTTTCGAAGGAGTAACGGTGATGTACGATAAGGACAATCTGAAAAACACGCTTGGCGAAGTATTGGCCAATGCTGGAAAGAAACAAATCCGAATCGCAGAGACAGAAAAGTACCCTCACGTGACTTTCTTCTTCTCTGGTGGACAAGAAGAACAGTTCGAAGGCGAAACCAGATTGCTATGTCCTTCTCCTAAAGTAGCTACCTACGATCTACAACCAGAAATGAGCGCTGCAGATATCAGAGACAAAATCAATCCTGAACTGGAAAAAGGTGAAGTAGACTTCGTTTGTCTGAACTTTGCCAACCCGGACATGGTAGGACACACAGGTGTATTCGAGGCTGCAGTTAAAGCATGTGAAACCGTAGATGCATGTGCACAGTCAGTGGTAGAAACAGCACAAGCCAATGGATACTCTGCGATTATCATCGCGGACCACGGCAACTCAGACATCATGGTCAATGCGGACGGTAGCCCTAATACTGCTCACACGACCAATTTGGTTCCTTGTATCTTCGTTGACAATGACATCAAAGATCCAGTTAAGGATGGTAAATTGGGTGACTTGGCACCAACGATTCTCAAAATGATCGGTGTGGATATACCAGCGGATATGACTGGAGACATCTTGATCTAAAGAATAATTAAGGTTAATAAAAAGCCGAGGCAATTTGCTTCGGCTTTTTTATTGCTCTTTTGAAATAGAAAGTTTCTTCTTAAGCCTTATATGAAACGAGGCTCCACGTCCCAATCTGGATTCGATACTGATTTTTCCTTGTATCTTTTCAACCAATGTTTTAACTATTGATAACCCTAGTCCAGTTGAATTCTCTCCTCCCGTCGGCTGAGCAGACAATTTCTTAAACCTCTTAAAAGCATTAGCAATATCGTCTTCTGACAAACCTGGACCTTGATCAATCACGCTAATGGTGACCTCATCTGTGGCTTCAAAAAGGACGACTTTAATTTTACTGTTGTAAGGTGAAAATTTGATGGCATTGGAAATCAAATTGTCCATAATACGAGAAAGATTCACCTGATCTGATTCAAGGTAAATTTCATTGTCGTTGGCATGCATCTCAAACGAAATACTTTTTCGCTCTGCATATGAGGTGTGTATTTCTAAAATTTCAGCAATCAGGCTATTCAAATGAATATCTTCCAAATTGATATTGGTGCCACTTTCAAATCGTGATAGGTTCACCATATCGCTGATCAATGAATCCCCTCCCTCCAGAACCTGAAAAGCCTTGCTCAAGAGCATATCTTGCTCCTCGTTCAAAGGCCCCGAATCCTTCATTAAAACCATCAGTGCCTTGACGTTATTTAAAGGAGAACGCAGATCATGAGCCACTATAGCCATTAAATTCTTTTGCTCATTATAAGACTCTGTTATCTCTGCGTTTTTCTGAGCGATCAGATCATGACTTTTTCTGAGCTGTGCCGACTGCTTGGATAATTGCAGATTGAAACGCTTTTTTGACAAATTCTTTCTCCAAAAAATAAAGGTCGAAATCATCATAAGTATGACCAATATCGCGGCTAAAAAAATGATGTAGCGCTGATTCTTATTTTCAACTTCCCGAAAAGCAATCTCATCAAGTTGTTTTCTGGATTGAAACTGCATTTCTAATTTTTCAATCGTTTCCTGTTTCCCTTCCGAAAATATCTCATCATTCAACAAATCATATTCTCTATGGTACTTCAGCGCCATTTCATAATGCGCCATCGCTTCATACAACTGGCTCAATTGGCCATATGCATTCCTCAGATCTACTTTACTCTCAATTTCCTTCGATAGTTCTAAGCTCAAATTGACATAGTACAAGGCCGAATCATAGTCTTGCTGGCCCTGCATTACCTTATTGAGATGGTTATAGGCACTCACCATATACACTTTGTAGTTCATCTCCTCAAAGTATTGAAGGGCGGCCTTCATACTATGTATCGAAGCATCAGGTTCGTTAAGTTCATCTTGGAGTAGAGCCAGATTGGCATAAGCCAGGGCGACCCCTTTGTCATAGCCCGCTTTTCTAAATTCATCGATGGCTCTATAGATAAGCGGTATGGCCTCCTCAAAATATTGCTGATAAATGGAACTATCACTTCTTTCTATCGCATGCCATCCTTGCTCTATTAACAGGGCAGCTCGATCGTTGTAGGCATTGCCCAGCATAATGGTATCTCCCAAAGACCGGGCGATCTGCATTTCTCGCTCATAATAATCTCCAGCCAGCTGAAAACTATTTCGTGAAGACTGAACCTGACCCAATTTTTGATAAATTTTAAAGAGCTCCGCTTTATCCTGAGTTTTTTCAAAATAGCCAAGTGCCTTATGAAAATAAATCTCTGCCGAATCAAGCTCCCCCTTATCCAAATAAATTATTCCGAGTATTTGATAGGCTCGATTCAAGCCTTTTTGATAATCTAGTTCTTGAGATAAGCGAATAGACTCCCGCAATTTTTCCAACGCCTCGTGTTTGTCCCCATAACTCAACTCAAAGACCAGGTGATTGAGGGCATCTACTTTTTCTGAGGAATTGGGAAGAGAATTTGATGCATTGCGAAGACTATCAATCCATGTTGATTGAGAAAAAGCAGTTGAAAAACTCGACAAGAAGAATAAAAGCAATATGCATCTCTTCATAATTGAAAAGATACATATTTTTCTAATTGAACAAAGCCTAAAATTTAATCAGACCTCAATCAATTTCCACTTTCCTTTTCTAAACCAATAGATGCAGGCCATGGCATGTAATCCAAAAGCAACCGAAACAGAGACTATCGCGCCTGGAAACCCAAAATCCATATAAATAGCTAAAAAATAAGCCAATGGAATTTGAATCAACCAGAAAAAGAGCACATTCATGATCGTTGGTGTCTTGGTATCACCTGCGCCATTGAATCCCTGACTGATCACCATACCATATGCAAAAGTAATGTAGCCTACACAGATGATTCGAAGTGCAAGGGAACCATGCTCCACAGCAACAGCATCTGTGGTAAATATGGCTACAAACTCAGGCGCCATGATGAAAAACAAAACTGACACACAAAACAAAAACCCCGTATTGAGGTGTGCTGTGATCCATACAGAACGTTCCGCACGATCAGGCTTTTTAGCTCCCAAATTTTGCCCAACCAGGGTAGCTGCCGCATTGGCCATTCCCCATGAAGGTAGAATGGTGAATATGATGATCCTGAAGGCAATCGTATAACCCGCCAGGGCAGCAGAGCCAAATTCGCTAATAATACGCACGAGGAATAACCAGCTGGCAGACTCTATCAAGAACTGCCCCATACCTCCCATGGCGATACCAAAGATATTTTTTACAGTACTCCATCTGAGTCTGATATTATCTACTCCTAGTTGAATGATTCTTTCACCTCCTAGCAATCCGAATAGCTGGTAGAACACACCCAAAGAGCGACCAATGGTGGTAGCAATGGCAGCACCCTCTACTCCAAATGCCGGAACAGGACCCAAACCAAATATGAAAATCGGATCAAGGATAATATTGAATCCATTGGCAATCCAGAGCGAGCGCATCGCCATAGATGCATCTCCTGCTCCCCGATAGATGGCATTGATCAGGAACAAAAGCATGATACATAGATTACCTCCCAGCATCACCCTGGTGTATCCAAAACCATTGGCGATCAGTTTTTCAGATCCTCCCATCAATCGGAGAATATCCTCTGCATAAACGATCCCAACTATGGAAATGACTATTGATAGCACAGCAGCTATCGCTATGGCCTGAAAAGCCGCATCACCCGCGCGCTTATATTCCTTCTCGCCTACTCGACGAGAAACAACCGCAGTAGCTGCCATGCTCAAACCGATGGCAATAGAGTAAACGATCATCATCACAGACTCAGTAAGACCAACGGTCGCTACAGCGTCCACGCTGACTTTGCCTACAAAGTAGACGTCCACTACTGCAAACAATGCCTCCATGATCATCTCCAGCACCATAGGTACCGAAAGCAAGAAGATGGCTTTGTTGATGCTACCAGTAGTAAATTCGGTTTCTTCCCCCTTCAAGGCGAGAAAAAAGTAATGATAGGCTTTTCTTATAGATTGAATGAAATGTGTCAAGGTTGTAAATGTTAAATGTAAAAAAAGAAACTATTGCAGCGTCTGGGATTAGACGCAGGTGCAGTTGACGGACTTCTTTTTTACAATTAACATGACACTATTATTTTAATAAGTGCCGCAAGGTAAGCAGTTTTTCAATAATAACTACACACGTACTCATAATATATTTTCTTTCCAACCATTCAATCTCATGTGGTGTCTTTAACAATATGAAACGAAAACTCATCCTATATCTGGGCACCATAGTGGCTGCTATCATAGTCTCGCTATGGATCACGTCGTGCGAAGAAGAGGGCGAAAACACCATTGAACTTGGGGTGCCCTTCGAAATAACAGAAGGTCAAAGCAAACACCTTTTGGATTCTTCCGGTTTTTCTATCGTTTTTCAAGAAGTGAAAGAAAACTCACTATGTCCTCAGGATCTGGTGTGCATACGACAAGGTAATTTCACCATGAGCCTTCAATTCGCTAGTAGCTCTTCTGAATTATCAATTGGAGATTTAGGCCTTCCCAGCACGGATACTGTCCATGGATATAAAATACAATTGGAAGCAATTATTTACCCTGTCAATTCTGATGACAAAGTAGATGCTACACACCCAAATACCGTGACTTTATTAATTGAGAAAATATAGAAGTGGCTATTTCAAGCCACTTCTTTCTAACAATGCTTCTACAGTAGGCTCCTGTCCTCTGAATCTTTTGTAAAGCTCCATTGGGTGCTCACTTCCACCTCTGGACAATATATTTTCCTTAAAGGAGCGTGCCACCTCTGGATTGAAAATTCCTTTTTCCTTAAATACGGAAAAAGCATCTGCATCCAGGACCTCAGCCCATTTGTAACTATAATACCCTGCAGCATATCCTCCCTGGAAAATGTGGCTAAACTGGGTACTCATACAGGTGCCCGGTATTTTTTTGAAAAGCTCCGTTTTAGCCATGGCATTTTGCTCAAATGCTGCAACATCTTCCACATCGATTTCTTCTTGCTGTAGCGAGTGCCAGGCCATGTCCATCAAACCAAAGCTTAGCTGTCTCATAGTTTGATAACCTTCATTGAAGTTGGAAGAGTCCTTGATTTTTTGGATGTACTCTTCTGGGATGGCTTCTCCTGTTTCGTAGTGTTTGGCAAATAGATCCAGACAATCCTTTTCCTGCAACCAATTCTCCAGAATCTGCGATGGCAGCTCTACAAAGTCCCAGTACACACTCGTGCCACTCAGTGAACCATATTTGCTATCTGCCAACATCCCGTGCAGGGCATGACCAAACTCATGAAAGAGCGTTTCCACTTCATTGTAGGTCAAAAGGGAAGGCTTACTGGCCGATGCAGGTGTAAAATTACAAACGATAGAAACGATCGGTCTGTGATCTCCATTTTCGTCCTTGTATTGGCTCTTGTAGGAAGTCATCCAGGCACCGCCTCTTTTGCCTTCTCTTGGGAAATAATCTTCAAAGAATACCGAAACATGTTTACCTTCATCGTCCAAAACCTCATAGGCCTTAACGTCTGGGTGATAAACCGGAATGGACTCGTTTCTTTTGAAAGTCAGTCCATAGAGTCTTTTGGCTACTTCGAAAATGCCTTCTACCGCCGATTCCAATTTGAAATAAGGGCGGAGCATCTCATCGTTGATTTGGAACTTTTCGTTCTTGAGCTTTTGAGAATAATAGGCCCAATCCCATCTTTCTAAATCTCCTTCGAGTCCATTGGCCTTAGCAAAGGCCTGAACTTCCTTCACTTCTTCTTTGGCCTTAGGTAGTGCCTTTTCTAGCAGATCATTCAAGAAGCCATTCACCTTCTCAGCAGATTCTGCCATTCTTTCTTCCAGCACATAGTCCGCATATGTCGCATAGCCCAATAGGCCTACTTTTTCGTTTCTCAGCTTGACTATAGCCTTGACATTTTCCTGATTGTCTCGCTCGTCTCCTTTAAAGGCCTTGGACATGTAAGCCTTATAGAGCTTTTCTCTTAATTCGCGATTGTCTGCGTACTCCATGAAAGGTACGAAACTAGGCGCCTGTAGGGTGAACAACCATTTGCCCTCATGCCCTTTAGATTTGGCAGTCATAGCGGCTGCTTCTTTGATTCCGTCAGGTAATCCCGATAAATCCGCCTCGTCTTCGATGATCAGTTCATAGGAATTGGTTTCGGCCAAAACGTTCTCCCCAAACTTCAGCTGCAGTTTGGACAACTCCTTAGATATCTCGCCATATTTGGTTTTTTCTTCTTTGCTTAGGTTAGCACCACTTCTGATGAATCCCTTGTAGGATTTCTCCAATAGCATCAAATCCTCTTTGTCAAGATTGGATCGGTCGGCATTTTCATAGACTTCCTTTACCCTGGCAAATAGGGCCTCATTTTGCATGATCTGATTCCCAAAATCTGTGAGCATGGGCGATAGTTCCGCCGCTAAGGCCTGCATCTCATCTGAAGTCTCCGCTGAGTTCAGATTAAAAAACACTTCTGCAACACTATCCAATTGCTTGCCGCTGCGATCCAATGCTACGATGGTATTTTCAAAAGTTGCAGTCTGCTCATTATTCGCAATCTGATCGATCTCCTCGAGTGATTCCTTAATCAATTGCTCAATGGCTGGTTTGTAATGTTGAAGCTCTATGGTAGAAAAGGGAGCCACTCCGAATGGCCCGTCAAAGGGCTTTAATAAAGGATTGTTCATACTGATTCAATACAATTTTGAGAATGCTAAATTATAGCATACGAAAGTATTTCACCTGAGATCGAAATCTTTTACACGACATTTTATGTGCTACTATTTGTCAAGAATTCTTTTATAACAATTTTTGTAAAAAATATAATTATTTAAACATCATGAAAAGAATGCTAACACTAGTGGTACTACTATGTGCCACTTCCGCATTGTATGCACAAGAAGGAAATATCTACGGAGGTGGAGCCCTCAGTTTTCAGGAGAATTATTGGAAGTTAGCTCCTGAAGGTGGCTATTGGATTACCGATCAAATCCAATTAGGTGCGTCCTTTACCATAGAAAATGACAAAAGAGTTGCGGGACTAGATGAATCAACCGTAGCACCTCATGTATATGGTCGCTACTGGTTTCCTATTACTGAAAAATTTGGCCTTTATGTAGGCGCAAACCTCAAGGTAAATTATATCACCCAAGACCCGGGCAATACCAATTCGGTTACGGATTTTTATGCCGATGCAGGGATTGGATATCAAATCGCCCCTAAGTGGCAGATCATTGGTCGACTGGCTCGCTTCGGTGCAATCAACAACAGCTTCATCCTGGACGTGAACATGACCGAGCAACCCCTTTTCAACGTGGGGATTCTCTATACAATCAAAGGAGGCAATGGTTAAACCCAAAATTGTCATTAGAACTTCTGGCCTGATAGCTCCCGACGACTAGTTATCAGGCTTGACTTTTATTAAAGCTCATTGAAGCGAAAGGGCAAAAAACAACTCTGAGCCCTTTAAAAGGGCTCAATCACTTCTTCTTAGCGAAGTTTATATTTCTCTGTAGACCTGAAAGCTTTGTTCTTTTGACCGCCGAACCTTTGAAAAGCTCTCGGAAAAGTTCTTCGCTAATTTCTTCCCAATCAGATTTTTTCATATCGGGCAATTGCTCATGAGGATCAAACGCGGGCTCTTGATGCGATTTGGAAAAACGATTCCAAGGACAAACGTCCTGGCAAATGTCACATCCAAAAACCCAATCCGCCATCTTGCCTTCAAACTCAGCAGGGATTTCGTTTCTTAATTCTATGGTAAGGTAAGAAATGCAACGGCTGCCATCCACCACATAGGGCTCTGGAATCGCATCAGTAGGACAGGCATCCATGCATCTGCGACAGGTGCCACAGTGATCCGTCACAGGCCCATCATAGTCCAACTCTACGTCCAGAATAATCTCTGCCAAGAAGAAAAATGAACCCATCTGCTTGTTAAGCAAGAGGGAGTTCTTCCCTACCCAGCCCAAACCGGATTTGGCAGCCCAGGCCCTTTCATGCACGGGAGCAGAATCCACAAATACTCGGGCATTGACCTCACCGACTTGATCGATGATTTCATTTAGGATGGTCTTCAGCTTTGGTTTGATGATGTAGTGATAATCCTTGCCATAAGCATATTTGGCAATCTTATAATTGCCCTCTTCAGCCAGATCCTTTTCTGGGAAATAATTATAGACCAGAGAAATGACAGATTTGGCGCCATCCACCAACTTACGAGGATCGAGTCGTTTGTCGAAGTGATTGGCCATATAGGCCATCTCACCATGCATGCCCTGATTCAACCACTTTTCGAGTTTTGGCGCTTCCTCTTCGAGAAATTCAGCCCGAGCAATACCGCAAGCCTGAAAGCCCTCTTCTGATGCTTTGTTTTTAATGAATTGTGTAAGCTTGCTTTGATTCGACATCAGTCAAACAAGGTCCCGGTTCTCGAAGGCGGCACAATCTTCAGGTGCTTGTATGCCAATTCGGTGCATTCTCTACCCCTGCTGGTTCTTTTGATATAGCCCTCTTTGATCAGGAAGGGTTCATAGACCTCCTCTATCGTGTCAGCCTCTTCGCTACATGCAGTGGCAATCGTGGTGAGGCCAACCGGCCCCCCTTTGAATTTTTCGATGATCGTAGAAAGGATGCGGTTATCCATTTCGTCCAACCCATTGGCATCTACATCTAGAGCTTCTAATGCCATATCCGCGATGGGTTTGGTTATGGTACCATTGCCTTTGATCTGTGCAAAATCCCTCGTTCTGCGTAGGAGGTTGTTCGCGATACGAGGCGTCCCTCTACTCCTTCTTGCCAATTCCAAAGCAGCGTTTTCTTCTATTGGAGTATCCAAAATAGCTGAGGACCTTTTAACAATGCCGGATAACAATTCCGCATCGTAATACTCCAATCGCGCATTGATCCCGAAGCGGGCACGAAGGGGTGAGGTCAACAATCCAGATCGTGTCGTCGCACCTATCAGTGTAAAGGGGTTCAAACCAATCTGTACCGATCGCGCATTGGGCCCTGTATCCAGCATGATGTCAATTTTGAAATCCTCCATCGCCGAATAAAGATACTCTTCCACGACAGCATTCAGCCTGTGTATTTCATCTATAAACAGTACATCGTTTGGCTCTAGATTAGTCAACAAACCAGCCAGATCTCCCGGTTTGTCCAACACTGGTCCTGAAGTAATCTTGATGCTGGACTCAAGTTCATTGGAGATGATATGAGAAAGCGTAGTTTTTCCTAAGCCAGGAGGTCCATGCAGAAGCACATGATCCAGTGGTTCTGCCCGTTGCTTGGCAGCTTGCACAAACACCTTGATGTTGTCTACCACCTTTTGCTGGCCGGCAAAGTCGTCAAAAGAGAGCGGTCTCAGCGCTTTCTCAAACTCTACTTCTTCGGGCATCATGTCCTCCCCATCCGGGTCTAAATAATCTTCTCTCATTTAATCCAATTAATATCAGCTAAAATAGCCATTTGCCTGCAAAAGTAGTGAGAATGAAAGACAAAGGAGGGCATAAGTCTGCAGGTCAATTTCTTATTTCTATTAAACTTAAGTTTCTTTGCGCACCGGTAGTAAAAGAAGAAAATGCAGAAGAGAAGAATTTTATTGGTAGTGCTCGCACTGGGCATACTGATTGTGTGGAGACAGTTGCACAAGGAGGAAGAGGCAAAGTTGATTCATTTGACAGGAGAAACTATGGGCGTGGTTCCCTATTCTGTTAAGTACCTTGACATGGCAGAGAGAGATTATAAAGAGGAGATTGATTCCTTACTCGTTGATTTTAACCAATCGTTATCTACCTACATTCATGACTCAGAGGTTTCCGAATTTAACCGCACAGATTCGATTTACTATCGTACGCCATACTTCTATCCTATGCTCAATATCAGCAAGGATATCTTTGAGAAAAGCGAAGGAGCTTTTGATCCCACCATCGGGCCATTGGTAAATGCCTGGGGATTTGGGCCAGAGAAAAAATCTACCCTGGACAGTGCTTTGGTTGATTCCCTATTGATGACAGTTGGATTTGACAATGTACTATTTGACAATAAGAAAGCGGCCAAACTACCGGGCGTATATTTAGACTTCAGTGCGACTGCCAAGGGTTATGCAGTGGATGTAGTAGCCAGTTTTCTAGAAGAGATGGGCATCCACAACTTTATGGTTGAGATTGGTGGAGAAGTGGTTTGCAATGGTAAAAATGACAAAAACACCTACTGGAAAATAGGTATTGAAAAACCAGACATGTCACCCGAAATGAGTGACCTATATGCTACTACATTTGTGAAAAACACGGCATTGGCCACCTCTGGAAACTACCGCAATTACTACAAAGAAGAGGGTAGAATTATTTCTCACACCATCAGCCCATATACCGGTTACTCTATTAGACACAATCTCCTGAGCGCCTCTATTTATGCTCCGAGCTGTGCACTGGCAGATGGTTTTGCGACTGCTTGCATGGTGCTGGGTGTAGACAAATCTATTGCTATGATTGAATCCAATAACGAACTGGAAGGACTATTGATATTTTCTGACGAGAAGGGCAACCTCAACTATTATGCATCCGAAGGGATCACATCAATAATTGAGATTGTAGAATAAGGGTTTATTGACTCTATTGGATGGATTACTTTGTTCTACTATGAGCAGCGATCATTTTATCAATACCCAATTGAAGAACGGACTTCCATTGAGCGTCTAGTTCCTGTGTCATTTTTTTATCGTGAAGTTTGACCGTACGAAGCAGAGCGTCTAACCAATTTCGGTACATCCATCCGGGTATATTCATATGGTCTTTGTCATGAGAAGTCGAAAGTTGTTCCACCTTCATTTCAGCAGATTTACTACCACCGGCAAACATGATCAAGTGCGACAGCCCATGCCTCAAAAGATCCTTTTGCTTGACCATGTCTGTATTTTTGAACCTGTCCTTGACAGCTGGTGATGAAGATTGAAAGAATTGATAAAAATCGTCGAAAAATGTGGGCGAAGCTACGCATCGGCCATAGCTGAGCCTTACCTGGTTAATGTCTTGATCCATCGTTTTATTTGTTTGCGTTTAAATGAGGCGTAAAAGTAGGAGAGCCAATAAATCTGGACAATGACCAAAATCATTATGGATATTGATTTATTTCACTCCCGTCAACCGAGCGACTAGGTCTTGAAAGCAATGCATGTTAATATTGCAGCGCACTATGATGGAGGAGCAAACACAAAAGAAAGAATGGTTCGATGAATGGTTCAATACCATTTACTACCATATTTTATACAAAAACCGGAGTTACGAAGAAGCTGGCAAGTTCTTGGACAAGCTCATCCATTATTTTGAAATGCCTAAGGATGCCAAAATTTTGGATCTTGCTTGTGGTAAAGGGCGCCATTCGATCTATTTAAACAATAGGGGTTTTGATGTAACTGGTGTAGACCTATCGGAGCAAAACATCGCCTTTGCCCGACAAAAAGCAAATGACTCGCTGCACTTCCACATTCATGATATGAGGGAGGTTTTTCAGCCTGCTACTTTCGATTATGTTTTCAACCTATTTACCTCCTTTGGTTATTTTGATTCTAAAGAAGAAAACCTGGATGTAATTCGAGCCACCTGCGAATCTTTGAAACCTGGCGGGAAATTGCTTATCGATTTCCTCAATCCCTATGTAGTAATCAATCAACTGGTGAGCGAGGAAGACAAAACCATTGACAACATTCATTTCAAAATCACAAGGGAGCATACCAAAGACGACTATATCGTCAAAAACATCGAAGTGGATGATCATGGCCAGCATTTTGAATACATGGAAAAAGTAAAGGCGATCCGAAGAACAGATTTTTTGAACTATTTTGATCAAATTGGACTTAAGCTTTTGGACATATTCGGAGACTATCAACTCAATCCTTATATCAATGACCAATCTGAACGTTTAATCTTCGTCATTCAAAAACCCGCATGATCAAATCTGCTATCATATTATTCCTTTCGGCCATGCTAGGTGGCCTACTAGCAATCAACTCTGTAGATGCTGTCAAAAGAAACATCAAGATATTGCTGGTTTTTGCGGGATCCTTTTTGTTCTCCATTACAGTCATTCATATTCTACCCGAAATCTTTGAAGCAGGAGACAACCATCTTCATATCGGACTCTTTATTCTGTTGGGTTTCTTTTTCCAACAGGTGCTGGAGTATTTTACCGACGGTGTAGAGCATGGACATATGCACCATCATCATCATGGAGAAAAGCACTCCAGCCTGAAAAGTCTATCCTTAATCGTAGCGCTTAGTATTCATGGTTTGTTAGAAGGAACACTCCTGGCCCACCCAGAAAGTGTGCATGGCAATCATACCGAAGGAACTTTACTGGCAGGCATCATCTTTCACAAGGTGCCGGCTGCTCTGGCTTTGATTTCGGTGCTTTCCTGTCAGTACCAGTCTCGAAAAACGCAACTGTTTCTGCTCACTATATTTGCGATGGCTTCTCCTCTTGGATTATTTGCAGGGCATTTCATGGAGGATATTGGATGGATGGATCACGCCTCGATGACCTTTCTTTTTGCTTTTGTGTCAGGTAACTTCCTACACATATCGACCACCATATTTATCGAATCTAGTCCTGAACACAGCTGGAGCACGAAAAAGCTTTTAATCAGCCTGCTGGGAGCGGGGTTGGCCGTACTGTCCGAGTTTTTGTTTTAGCAATAACAAATGTGTCAATTGTGACAGTCAAAACAAATGACAGAAATCATTGAATATTTCTACAGCAAAAAGACAATATTCCAACAACTTTTATAAATTTGCCTCGCAAGAAAATAATTATGATTACTAACAGACAACATCATCACCATACAATGATCGCACAGGCGAGGTGGTAGAGGTATGTCTATAAAAATATTTCACTAATCCCGTCTGATTAATTTTGGACGGGATTTTTTGTTTATAGTCCCTCCAAACACTGAGAAGACATTAAATCAAAAACCATGAGCAAGCTTAAAATCGCAGTACAAAAATCCGGAAGACTCAACGATGAATCAATCGACCTTCTAAAGAGCTGTGGTATCCACATCGACAATGGCAAAGACCAATTGAAAGCCAGTGCTTCCAACTTTCCTCTGGACGTACTTTACCTCCGCAATGGAGACATTCCACAGTATGTAGAAGATGGTGTGGCGGATATAGCCATAGTCGGCGAAAATCTACTCGAGGAAACAGAAAATGATATTGAAACGGTTAGACAGCTGGGCTTTTCTAAATGCAAGTTGTCTCTGGCTGTGCCAAAGGAGGTTGACTATCCTGGCGTAGAATTTTTTGAGGGAAAGAAAATTGCAACTTCCTACCCTAATACACTGAAAAAATTTCTTGCTAAAAACAAGGTAAATGCAGACATCCACGTGATCAAGGGCTCTGTGGAAATCGCGCCAAACATTGGTCTGGCTGAAGGGATTTGTGACCTGGTTAGCTCAGGTAGCACCTTGTTCAAAAACGGGCTAAAAGAAACAGACCTGATCCTCAAATCTCAGGCAGTATTGGTTAAAAATAAAAACCTGACTGTAGAACAAGAGGAGCTATTGGACACGCTTTTGTTTCGTCTAGATGCAGTGCAGAAAGGGAAAAAATCCAAATATGCACTGATGAATGTACCGAATGACAAAATCGAGCAGGTCATTCAACTATTGCCGGGGATGCGCAGCCCAACGGTACTGCCATTGGCAGAGGAAGGCTGGAGTTCGGTGCACACGGTGATCGGCGAAGGAGAATTTTGGGAAATCATTGACCAGCTAAAAGCAGCTGGAGCAGAAGGTATTTTGATCGTTCCAATCGAAAAAATGGTACTATGATAGTTGCTATTAATCCAAAAAGAGAAGAGTGGGAGCAACTGGCTGAGCGCCCTGCCCTGGAGCAGCAAAATCTGCAATCCACAGTCGATGAGGTATTCAAGTCAATCCAATCCGATGGGGATAAGGCTGTACTCGAATTCACTAAGAGATTCGACAATGCTACCCTGATCAACACCGTAGCTGGTGAAGAAGAACTACAGTATGCCGATCAATTGGTCGGTGGTGAATTAAAGGAAGCGATCGAGCTGGCTGCAAAAAATATTGAGGCCTTTCACACGGCCCAAAAACCACAAAGAGTGGAAGTAGAAACGGCTCCTGGGGTTACTTGCTGGCAAGAAGCCAAAGCCATCCAAAAAGTGGGCATTTATATCCCTGGAGGCACAGCTCCCCTATTTTCTACTGTGCTCATGCTAGCACTTCCAGCGAAAATTGCTGGATGCAAAGAAATCGTGCTATGTACGCCTCCCGGCCCAGACGGCTCAATCAATCCTGCCATTTTGTTTGCAGCGAAGTATGCAGGCGTCAAACAGATTTTTAAAGTAGGTGGCATTCAGGCCATCGGGGCGATGACATTTGGAACAGAGTCGATTCCGAAAGTGGATAAGATCTTTGGTCCGGGCAACCAATATGTGACTGCCGCCAAGCAGCGTGCTGCACAATTGGGCGTGGCGATCGATATGCCTGCGGGTCCTTCAGAGCTGTTGGTGATGGCTGACGAAACGGCTGTGCCTGAATTCGTGGTATCGGATCTACTTTCTCAAGCCGAACACGGTGTTGACAGTCAGGTGATCTGTGTTGTCAAAAGCGAGGAACAAGTCGAACCCATACAAAAGGAACTAGAGATACAATTGGCTTTACTCCCAAGGAAAGAAATAGCTGAAAAGGCGATAGAAAACTCCAAAATCATCTGTTTACCAGAGGATCAGGACTGTGTCGATTTCATCAACGAATACGCACCAGAGCACTACATCCTTTGTGTGCAGAATGAAGATTTCTATCTGGACCAAGTGATTAATGCGGGTTCTGTTTTCATCGGTAATTATACGCCGGAGAGTGCAGGTGATTACGCATCTGGTACCAATCACACCCTACCAACCAATGGTTACGCTAAATCATACAGCGGTGTGAATCTGGATGCATTCATGAAGAAGATCACTTTCCAAAAAATCACTGAAAAGGGGATATTAGGAATCGGTCCAGCCATCGAGCAAATGGCCACAGCAGAGCAACTGGATGCACACAAAAATGCGGTGACCAAAAGACTGGCATACCTCAACTCGAAAAATCTAAAATCATGAATGTGAGAGATCTTTTGAGAGCCAATATCAAGGCAATGACTCCCTACAGTTCAGCACGTGATGAGTTCGACAATGTAGCGGATGTTTATCTGGATGCTAATGAAAATCCATTTGAGAATGGCATGAACCGCTATCCAGATCCTTATCAAAAAGAGGTCAAAAAACGTCTGAGCGAGATCAAAGGGATTGCTCCAGAGAAAATCCTGCTAGGCAATGGTAGTGACGAAGTACTGGACATCATCTTTCGTGCCTTTTGCGAACCTAGATTGGACAATATCATCTCTCACAACCCGAGCTATGGTATGTATCCGGTTTTGTCTGAGATCAATGATATCGAACTGCGCAAGGTCAATCTGGAAGAAGGCTTTCAGCTAAATTCCCAGGCGATGATTGATGCTTCCGACGAATATACGAAGCTATTTTTCATCTGCTCTCCTAACAATCCATCGGGCAACTTGCTACAAAAGGATGAGATCAAAAAAATCCTGGATTTGAAGAGAGGAATCGTAGTGATCGATGAGGCATATATCGACTTTGCTGAGGAAAAATCATGGATACACGAGCTAGACCATTACCCAAATCTCGTCGTTTGTCAGACACTATCTAAGGCCTGGGGATTGGCTGGATTGAGAATGGGTATGTGTTTCGCATCGGAGGAAATCATAGCTGTATTCAATGCCATCAAGCCGCCGTACAACGTGAATGTGCTTTCACAAAAGGCAGCATTAGAAGTATTGAATAATGAGCCGGCATTTAAGGAACAAGTAGCTATCATTCTAAGCGAAAGAATAAAGGTAATTGCTGCATTGGAAGCCGCCAGTTGTGTTTCGAAGGTTTTTCCTACCGTTTCCAATTTTGTACTGGCTAGAGTAGACAATGCCAAGGCTTTGTATAATTTTCTATTGGAACGAAAAGTGATTGTAAGGAATCGCTCGACCCAGTATCTATGCGAAGAAAGTCTGCGTTTCACGATTGGTACGCCAAAGGAAAATGATCGATTGATAGACGGAATTAAAGAATATGAAAGTGCTCAAGGCGAATAGCCCAAGGCTGCAAGCAACAGAAAAATGAAAAAAGTATTATTCATAGATAGAGACGGCACCCTGGTATTGGAACCACCAGTTGATTACCAACTGGACTCTTTGGAGAAGCTGGAATTTTATCCAGGCGTATTCCAGTGGATGTCTAAAATCGCCAAGTTAGGATACGAATTGGTCATGGTGACCAATCAGGATGGTTTGGGTACAGACTCCTTTCCAGAGGACACCTTCTGGCCAGCACACAACAAGTGCATGAAGGCCTTTGAAAACGAAGGGGTGATCTTCGATGATGTAAAGATCGATCGCAGTTTTCCTGCTGATAATGCACCTACTCGCAAGCCTAGAACAGGCATGCTAACCGAATACATGGATGGCAGTTATGATTTGGAAAACTCTTTCGTCATTGGCGATCGAATCACCGATGTGGAGCTTGCGAAGAATCTGGGCTGCAAAGCTATTTTTATCCAAAACCAAGAAGGTTTAGGTGCTGAAGAAATTTCTTCTAAGGTGGAAGAGTTGCAGAGCTGCATCGCCCTCACCACTACGGATTGGGAAGATATATACAATCTGGTAAGTCGAGGATCCAGAAAAGGTAGCGTAAAACGCACCACCAAAGAAACGGATATCGACATAGAAGTAGAACTAGACGGTACAGGTCAGGCTGATATCGATACGGGAATCAAATTCTTTGATCACATGCTGGACCAGATTGCCAAGCATGGCCTTCTCGACTTGAAAATAAAAGTGAAAGGTGACCTGGAGGTAGACGAGCACCACACCATCGAGGATACTGGAATAGCGCTGGGCGAAGCTGTTTTGGAAGCCCTCGGCAACAAGAAAGGAATCGAACGCTATGGTTTCTGCCTTCCGATGGACGATAGCCTGTGTCAGGTAGCACTGGATTTTGGTGGTCGTAACTGGATTGTCTGGGATGCCGAATTCAAAAGAGAAATGGTAGGCAAGATGCCAACAGAGATGTTCTTTCACTTCTTCAAATCTTTTTCGGATGCGTCAAAATGCAACCTGAATATCAAAGCGGAAGGAGACAATGAACACCACAAGATCGAAGGCATTTTTAAAGCCTTTGCTAAGGCTATCAAAATGTCAGTGAAACAAGACAAAGACAAAATGATTTTACCTTCTACGAAAGGAATGCTATGAGCAAAATAGTAATTATAGATTACGGTGCAGGCAATGTCAAATCTGTGAAATTCGCCCTGGATCGATTAGGTATCGGGTATGAGCTATCGCGCTCTGCGGAGACCATTCAGTCTGCAGACAAACTGCTTTTCCCTGGTGTGGGTGAAGCCAGCTCGTCGATGAAGGCACTGGAAGAATATGGGCTTACCGAAGTAATCAAAGATGCCAAGCAGCCGTTTTTAGGCATTTGTTTGGGCATGCAGATGATGTGTGAGTCTTCAGAAGAAAACGACACCAAGGGGTTGGGAATTTTTCCTCTTCCGGTGAAATTATTTGACAGCACAGATGTCAAAGTACCTCACATGGGCTGGAATCAGGTAGAAGATTTACAGACACCCATTTTCGATGGTCTAGAGGAAAAGGAGTACATGTATTTCGTGCACTCTTACTATGTGCCAGATTCGGAATGGACCATTGCCAAAGCGAACTATCCGGCCCCTTTCAGTGCCGCACTTCACAAGGATAACTTCTATGGCTGCCAGTTCCACCCTGAAAAGAGCGGGTCTTTTGGTCAGAAGATTTTAGAGAATTTTGTTAGAATGTAATCGGTCGACCGTCTAATAGAATGATTGATCAAAGAAATTAGTATTTTTATGTTATGAGCACAAAGGATTTAATAAAGGAAAAACTAGACCAAATTCATGAAGAAGAGGTTCTCTCCAATATTCTTGAAATGCTCCAGTTGGAAATTGAGCTAAATAATGAGGAAATACCTCTAAAATTGACCCAATCCCAAAAAGCAGCGATAGAAGAAGGATTGGACGATGTTGCCAACGGCCGTGTTTTAACACATGAAGAAGCCAAACAAAAAATCGATAAGTGGTTCGAAGGAAAATAGTTTGGTCTCAGATTGCATTAGAGGATAAAATCCAAATTTATAGTTATTGGTTTAATGAATTGAACAATCACAGCTATGGTAAAAAACTAGAGAAGCTGTTCAATAAATCAATCGAAACTCTAGCTATTTACCCTCGATCCGGTCGTCTAACAGAACATAAATACACTAGGGCAAGAGTAGTCAAACATTACATTCTGTATTATCAATTTTCAGAAAACACCATTACAATATTAAGAGTTTGGGATGCTCGACAAGATCCCAATAAACTAAAGTTATAATGATTCGTATTATTCCCGCAATAGATTTAATAGATGGCAAATGTGTCCGATTGACGAAGGGCGACTATGACCAAAAGAAAGTATACAATGAGAATCCTCTGGAAGTAGCCAAGGAATTCGAAGATGCTGGTATCAAGTATCTTCATTTGGTGGATCTGGACGGGTCGAAAGCCAGAGAGATCAAAAACGCCGCTGTGCTGGAAAACATCGCTGCGAATACTGGACTAACTATCGATTTTGGTGGAGGCATTCGATCTGACAAGGACATAGACATTGCTTTCAATGCTGGAGCTACTCAGGTCAATTTGGGTAGTGTCGCTCTGGAGAACAAAACGCTCTATGGCGAATGGCTGAAAAAGTTTGGAGCTGAAAAGATCATCCTCAGTGCAGATTCTACTAACAGAAAAATAGCCATCAACGGCTGGCAGGAAGAATCTCAAGTCGATCTTTTCGATCTGATCAAAGAATATGAAGCAATGGGTAACCAATACATGGTTTGCACCGATATCAGCAAAGATGGAATGTTGCAAGGCATAGCCGTAGACTTATACAAAGACTTAATGGCTACTTTCCCTTCCCAAAAAATAGTCGCGAGCGGCGGAGTTAAGGACATCAAAGATGTAGAAGCTGCCGCTGCTCTGAACATGGATGGCATCATCATCGGTAAAGCCATCTACGAAAACAAAATTTCACTGAAACAACTGGAAGCCTATGCTGACTAAGAGAATCGTACCCTGCCTGGACATCAAAGATGGACGTACCGTGAAAGGCGTCAACTTTGTAAATCTAAGAGATGCAGGTGACCCGGTAGAACTGGCTGCCATCTACTCTGAGCAAGGGGCGGATGAGCTCGTGTTTTTGGACATCACAGCAACAGGTGACGGCAGAAAAACGACAGCTGAGCTGGTAGAAAAGGTTGCCGAGAAAGTCAATATTCCATTCACCGTAGGAGGAGGAATCAAATCTGTGCAGGATGTCTATGAACTACTGCACAGGGGAGCAGACAAGATTTCTATCAACTCTTGGGCGGTAAAAGAACCAAAAGTACTCGACGAATTGGCCTTGCAGTTTGGGAGTCAGTGCGTGGTACTGGCTGTAGATGCCAAACAAATCGATGGACAATGGAAGGTTCACCTGGTAGGCGGCAAAGTGCCAACTGAAATTGATCTGTTCGATTGGGTAAAAGAAGCCGAAAGCCGTGGTGCTGGCGAAGTGCTATTTACCTCTATGGATCATGATGGATCGAAAAATGGCTTTGCCAATGAAGCCTTGGCAAAACTATCGGACATGGTGAGTATTCCGATCATTGCGTCTGGGGGAGCAGGAAGCATTCAGGATTTTGCAGATACCTTTGTTGAAGGAAAAGCAGACGCGGCATTAGCGGCTAGTGTTTTTCACTTCAAAGAAATCGAAATACCAACCTTGAAAAACGAATTGAAAAAGCAGGGAATACCTGTAAGAATATAACAGACGAGAGTCCAGAGTCGATAGTCAATAGATTGACAAAACTCGACTGCTGACTATGGTCTACAGACTATTGACTATGAATATCGATTGGAATAAAACTGAAGGCCTAGTGCCAGCCATCATTCAAGATGCGAAAACGAAAAACGTTTTGATGCTAGGCTATATGAATGAAGAAGCTTTGACTCAAACTCAGGAGAGTGGCAAAGTGACTTTCTACAGCCGCACCAAAGAAAGGCTCTGGACCAAAGGCGAAGAGAGTGGTAATTTTCTAGAACTGGTAGATATAAAACTGGACTGTGACAATGACACGCTCCTAGTTCAAGCCAATCCAATCGGACCTACTTGTCACAAGGGTACAGATACTTGCTGGGCAGAAGAAAACAAATCGAATTTCAGCTTTCTTTCCAAACTGGAGGCAGTAATCAAAGACCGCCATGATAACCCAGACGAGAAGTCTTACACCTCTTCCCTATTCAAAAAAGGAATCAACAAGGTCGCCCAAAAAGTAGGAGAAGAAGCCGTAGAAGTGGTGATAGAAGCCAAGGACAACAGCGAAGAATTATTCCTAAACGAATCTGCGGATCTTCTTTATCACTATATGATTTTGCTACGTGCCAAAGGTTATGATCTGGAGGATGTGGTAAAAGTTCTCGAAGAAAGACACAAGTAAAGAAAAAGGTCCCGAATAGTTCCGGGACCTTTTCTATTTGTTTCGTGTTATGATCTTTTTAGGCATCAATTTTTTCTATGGTAGCACCGGTAGAAAGATCTATTGCCTTGATGACGGCATCACCTGCATATCGTAGTACACTAGACCCACTGGCAGTTAATCTGATCTCCTGATTGATCACCAATTCCGCGCTACTAGCCCCAGACAAGTCCATATTCGCAAAATTGACTACCAATCTATCATCCTGAACCATACCACCGGCTTTTACAACCATGCCGATATGATTGGAGCTACCTTGAATTTCCAAATTAGATGCATTCGAGACTTCTACATCCAGTCGTTCCACATCCAGTTGCGTCCTCAAAAAACTCGCGCCGTTCACATGCAGCTCTACCTGATCAGAAAAAATAGCTTCTGTAGCGGTTAATCTAGAAGCGTTATTTACAGAAATAAAATCAAGAGGATTGTTGGTATAAACCCTCGCTTTCAAAATGGTATTTCCACTAACATTGACACCATCCAAACTGATTCTCAATTTCCCATCTTCCTGAACTGCCGTGATAAAATCATGTAAATTTTCATTGGATTCGATTAAAACATACTCTTCATCAGAGTAAAAAATCTCCACATCAAAATCATTGGAAACTTCTACAGCATGAAAATCGCCAACAGTAAACTCCTCGGTAGTTACAGTAGAGGAAGGACTAATTTCATCTTCACAGGAGGAAAAAATCAATAGTCCAACCATTGCCATCAATCCTCCCATCAAATTTTTATAACTGGTATTCATCTTCTTCTTGTTTAGTCACAATATTTTATTCAAACATGAATTGACAAGAAGTATGCCATAATTGCACAACACTACATAACATGTTGATACGCTGATTTTTGGGATGCCATTTAATCCAACTTTTCTGCAAGTTTTATAAAATATACCCAAATTTGGGTATTGAATTAAGTCAGCAGATTGCCCACCTTTGAATTGTAGTCGAATAAATAAATCAAGTCTACAAGATAATTTTTCTCGAATAAATGCTGCTGACGGTACCATAATCATGGTGCCGTTTCTTTTTACTGTACTTTTAGAATTTTGAAGTCCTTATTCATCCAGGAATAGCTATCTCCCTCTCCCTTTCCAAGTAACTGTTGTGCAATTGGGGATACCGGTGATATGGCCATGATCGATTGTAACTCCCATTTGACTAATCCAAGACCAATGGATATGAAAAATTCAGCACTTTCGGTAGTCACCCATGCGCCTGTTTCGATTCGATCCAACTTCTTTTTTGGATCTATTGACTTCAGCATTTTGTATTGATGCTGCAACTCGGCTAACTGTTTTGCATACATGTCACGCTCATTTTGACTCATGGCGCGACCTGTCTCGTATTTATCTCCCGCTGATGATTTGGTTTCATTGTTAGCCGAATCCTGAGCGGCCTGCATGCCGTCCTTAGCAATAGCGATTTTCTGCTCTAGTACATCCATACATGCACGAAAGAGCAACTCCTTCTTTTTCAACTTTACTTATAATTTGATGTTCATGACTCGTCCACCACTGCCGGCAGCCCAAATATTGCCATCAGGCCCAACTCCCAGGGTGTGAAACCCCGGGGCATCAACCCTCTCCCAGGTGAACCCGCCATCATTTGACAAATAAGTAGCAGATGGCCCTGTAGAAATAACCCGATCACAATTCAAGTATTTAACAGAAGATTGATAAACAGGAAAATTATCAGCCGGAACCCATACTTCACCACCGTCAGAGGTAATCATCACGTTATCTTCACCTATGTCTGGTTGAGTATAGTCTCCTCCCACAGCTATTCCATTATTCTTATCACAAAAGTCTATAGAAAAGATTCCCTGACTGGACTCTCCTTGAATCATAGGAACGTATATGGGCTTCCAAACGCTTAAAGATCGATTTGATTTAATTATTCTAGACATTCGACCTCCTGTCCCATTGATAAAAAATTCTTCTCCCAGATACAAGTGACTGCCGCTAGCTGCAAAGCCCCCTGCCTCGTCTTGAGCCATCAGTGGCAACTTATCAGCTCTAACTCTCTTCCAGCTAGCTCCTTTATTCTTAGTTTTTAAAACGAATAGTTTTCCATCTACTGGATCTCCAGTCAGCACTCCTCTTCCGTCTTTATCAAAACTGAAGCCGTTGAAAAATCCTTTGGGTTCCGAATTAGCATACACCTTTTCCCAGGTGGTGCCCCCATCTTCTGTCTTAAAAATATTGGATAATTCGCCCTCTCCAGCACTCATCACCAAAACTTCAGTTGCCGAAAACACCTCCACATCTCTAAAATCTAATCCATCTGTTTCTGGTATTGATATTTTGACCCAGGTGGTGCCTCCGTCTTCCGTTTTGGCAATTGTGCTGTTGCTTCCACTGACCCAGATGACATTCTCATCCAATACAGATATCCCTCGAAGGGAGGCAGTAGAATCCACAACAGTTTGTGCCTGTAACCAAATGGGTAGGCAAAGGAGAAGGAGAAGAGGGGTTTTCATCGATACAAAATAATCAAATTCTAACTGAATCGGAATATATCCTTAAAGATCAATATGGAAATGTGTTTGGATAATCAAAAACTAAAAATTCTACGACATGAAAGAAGGGCTTCTCAACACATCTTTAGCAATAGAAGACAGGATGAATCCGATTGTAATCGGATATACTGGAATCGGAACGCCGAACCGCAGCAACCTCTGACCTGTCAAGGCAATCAATTTAGTAGGGTAGATTGTGCGAAGAGCGATAAGCCAATGGCGAAAAGCGATTAGCGAAAGGCGAAATTGTGGGATATACTGGATTCGAATCGGAACGCCGAACCGCAGCAACCTCTGACCTGTCAAGGCAGCAGAGATGGTAGGATTGTAATAAGGAAGGGAGATATGTGGGATATACTGGATTCGAACCAGTGACCTCTGCCCTGTCAAGGCAGCGCTCTAAACCAGCTGAGCTAATACCCCATTATTTAGGAGCGGACAAATATCACCCAAACAAACGGCATAACAAAAAAGCAACCATGAAAAATATTAGATTATCAAAACTAATCTACTCCAATGTTTCTCCTTGAGAAAAACCTTCATAACGTACATTCCAACTTCCGTTATTAGGCCATCCATCTTTCGATATGCACATATCTGCAATTGCCGCTAACAATCCTCCATTACCTGGCAAGTAAAGAGTTAAACTGCTTCTCTGATAATTATGCCCATTCATCAAATAGGTGTTTTTGGGTGTGTCCATCAGTAAAAAATCTACTGCCTGTTCGGGTTGTCCCAAAGCATTAGCATTCATGGCAGCTAGTGGCATATCCCAACCCCAGGTCGTGGGCCAATCCCACTTTTCGATGATGGCTTGTTGGGTAGTTTTCATGATCGAAGTATCCACCCTATTCGTGAGGGGTACGAAACCTGCCACACCTAATACTATAGGATGATCTGTAAGATATCGTGGGTTATCATAAGAGTCCGTACCATCTTCGGTAAACAAGTAGCGGCCATCCTGAACAGGCAGTGGAGCCAGTTGATTCAGCACTTCCTCCCATTTTGGGTTTCTTGTTTCTCCCATCCGATCCTGCCATTGGAGAGCAGTTTTCAATCCCCAGTACCAGTATGCCAGTTCAAAAGCTGGGTTCAGAGTGGTCTCTGGATGAAATCGCTCCTGCGCAGGGATCAAGGCAGGGCCTAAAACGTATGCTCCTCTTGCTGAATCCAAACGAGCGTAGGATGCCATGAAATCAGCCGTGGCATAAACCAGCTTTTTGTACTTTTTCAACAGCTCATGGCTAGGCTTCTGCTGATAAAGTGCTTCGGTAAGATAGATAATATGGGGCTGCTGCCAGATCAAGAAAACTCCTATGCCGCTAGGGCTTTCTCTACCTGAAGGGTCGATCATCTTGGGCCAGCGTATGCCTTCATAACCTTGCATTTCCGCCGTTTTTTTTGCCTGATCATAGATATCAAAATAAAAATCTAACTGCTGAGTAATGAGTTCGGCCCGTCTCCACTTAATAAAATGGGCCGCGTGCCACCAGTGCATCTCCAGATGGAACTTGCCATGCCAGCTGTTGTAGGTTAGTCCTGTTTCTTGAGCAGGATACCGACCTGTACATTGGATTTTAGTCAAGTACTGAGATAAGACCACCCTTCTCTCCAGCTCCTCCGCTCGGGGATCACTGCACTGCGAAAAATCTACGGCAGCACCACTCTCCCAAAAGGTCTTCCACTTTTCCCTGTTGTTAGACTCTGTCTCAGAGAAGTTCACGAGTCTTGACTTTATTGGTTTGTTTGAAAAAGAGGCTGCAAGCTCAAACTGATCGCCGGATGAATCAGGAGTGATCAAATATTGGTGTGCTTTTTCCTCATCCAATGTGCCCGCTGACCATTCTAATTGATTGTAGTAAGTTGCATCATCCAACTTACGTTCGAAAAATACGCCAGTGTCGGTCGTTGTGACTGCCTTCGTTTGGTGATCATCCGGATGATCAAAGTCCAGTCCAGAATCAAATTTTTCGTGACTGGCATAGGGAAAACGAATTTTCACTCGGAGTTTATTCTGCTTGATCAGATTAGACTGCACCCTAAAGGCCACTTGATCCCTATCCTGATGACAATAGGTGATAACCTCTACCGCCTCTCCATTAACCTGAAAATTACTTTTGAGCTCACCCGTCCAGAGATTGAGGCTTTGTTTTGGGTTTTCCACTTTGCGTATTTCGTCCAACCCTTCTATTTCCAGACCTATGAGCCCTAAGTGGAGACGGTGTGGATTTTGCCTCAGCCAGTCAGTAGCGCCTACTTTTCTTGCCGAGCCACTGCTATGCTGATCGAAGTAATAAACCGAATCTTGCCCGTTCCAGTAGTGGGTCTGCACATCCGCCAACGAGTAATCCTCTGGATTAGGAAAAGAATGCCAGCCCCACTGCGACTGGGTACCTAGAGGAATCCCATTTTCGTAAAAATCAGGAAAAGTCTGCATGCCCGTGATGTCTGCACTATAGGCAAATTCTCCGTTGCCTACCGTCAGCACCGCTAATGAATCGATCTGCTGATGGCTGATGTTATGTCTGGTCACTAAGGCCTCTCGGTCGATCGCACCTTTTTCATTTATTGCTCTAGTGCAGGAGAGACAAGCAACTGCAAGTAGATAAATACTGAATTTCTTCATACGAATGATCATTTTTGATTACTGAATGTTCACACTTCCAACATCTTCCTGCACCAGCCATTGGCGTGCATCAGGCTGCTCACTGGTGATCTCACAATTGATGAAATTAACTTGATCCACATGCCGGGTAAAAAAAGCATAGGCACTGGTGTTGCCAAATTTGCTTCCCTCAGGGTATTTGCCATCATACTCCATCACGGTTTGCTCATTGCTTTCTACTCCGCCTTTTAGCTCTAGATTCAATTCTTCGAAAGTCACATTCTGAATCCGGTGCCCTTCCATCCCAGTGATGATGGATGGATACTGCTGTGTAAAATCTTTACCCCTGATGTTTTTGAAATGTATATTGGAGATACTGCCGATCCGGGTCTTTCTGCCAGGGACGTTTCTTCTCCGGTTTGCCAGCAACATGAATATAGCCTGACCACAGTTGGTAATGTCGCAATCGCTGATGTTAATATTGTTGATGTAGGCCCCATCCATAGATTCAATCACCAGTGCGGAGTTTTGATGGGCATTTTTCAGGGTCAATCCAGAGACTTCAAAATTCATGAAACTACCCAGCCCGTCGGTACCAAACTTAAAGCAATTACCGGCATTTACATTCAGCTTATCGATGACACAATCACGCACCACCACATCCTTACAACCGTACTCACTTCCGCTTTTGAAGCAAATGCCATCGTCCTCAGATTTGATGTCACAGCCCTCAATCAGTACATGATGACAATCCACGATATCTATACCATCGCGATTAGGTGTGAGGTTGCCTGTGTGAACTTTGATATCTCGGATGGTGATGCTGTCCGATTCGATGTAAACCTGAGTCCAACAAGCCGGATCGACCATAGTGATACCAGACACCTCTATGTTCTGGGATCCTACGAAAGCCAGAATGGAAGGACGATCTTTTTCTGTGCCTAGCTCCTTGACATTCATCCATGACTCATAATCACCCTGGCCATCGATTTTACCTTTCCCAGTGATAGTTACATTTTGCACATGGTCACCATAGATCAAACGGCGCTGACAGTCCTCTAGCATTCGGTTGGGATACTTAGTCTCAATCATGCCGTGTGGATAGACCTCCTCTGAATCGGACTGAACTCCGAGAATGGTGGCCGCTGAATCGATTTGTAGGGTCATATTACTACCTAGCATCAATTGGCCAGTAAGGTATGTTCCTGGAGGGAAAAGAACGGTCTTACCACTACCCTGACAGGCATCGATGGCTTTCTGAATGGCCTTTTGATCATTGGTGACACCATCTCCTATAGCTCCATATTTTTTCACATCAAAAACCTGTGGGTTAGCTGGTGAACAGCGAAGTAAGGCTGACGCCAAGAGTATTAGCAAGTATTTGCTCATAATTCGAATCGCAATTAGTCTATACTGAATGGCACCAAACGCATAGGCATGCACCAAACGATCTTCTAAACTACTGCATTGTCCGGGGTTGGGCAAATCGGCTTAAGTTTCTTAGAGTCAACCAAAAAAATAATAAATCAACCAGGGTATGCCCATGACAATAATGAACAGTATCACGCCCCAAAATTTATTTCTTCTTTCACTTTCAGGTTCGTATTGGTCGTATTGGCTCACTTAGTTAAGATACAGAATAAATCAAGATTTTCATCTGATGCATCTGCTAGATAGAAATCACTATGATGGATTTGAGAAACCAGACCTGCGTCTTGATCCTGTAATTTGTTTCGATTAAAACGGTTCAGAATTTCGTACGGAAATCTCAAAACTGGTGCTGGTAATCTGTATTGAAGATCGAAAATATCAAATCGCATAATTCGGTTTACAGATTTTCTATTTTCTTCATGGTATTCCATCACTTTCTCGTTTCCGGCTATACCTTTCATTTCGACACCACTGAAAATAGTAGCCGCTAGTTTTTTCAACTCGGCGCCTGTATATTCTCTTACATGCCATGGATTTCTAGACAAGGACATCTTGATATTAGGCGTAGTGATGATCGCTCTGCCGCCAGGTTTCAAAACACGATGTATCTCCTTCAAAAAAAGATGATCTTCCTTAATGTGTTCGATTACCTGAAAACTAATAACAGTATCGAAGGAATCATCCTCCAAATCACTGAATGGAGGAAAAACAGCCTGACGGAAATCAATGCCCTCATATTTCAATTTTAGCGCATCGATCACTTCTGTGATTTTATCCAATGCCACATACTCATCGGCCAAAGGAGACAAAACCTCAATCCCTCTGCCTTCTCCACAACCAGGCTCTAAAACTTTGCCTTTGACAAATGGTTTTGCCTCGATATATGCCTTGAGTAAACGCTGATGGATAGGATTGTCAGAGACAATTTTGTCCGATGCTATTTCCGTAGTAAATGTTGACATCCGGCAAAACTAATTCATTCATCAACTCAAAACATGAAAATCATTTATATTTAGCTCATGCCAATGATTAAAACCATTTTGATGGTCCTATTCCTTTTGGGTTGGAGTTTTAAACCTGCCCAAGCCATCGACCTTTCAAAGATCAATCACAGCAACAATTACCGTAAAAGTGGGGTTCGGTTTTCTCACAGTATAGCGAAAACTGGTCGCGAATATCATTTGATTGTTGCCCTGAGGTTTCAACGCTATTCAGGATTAGACAAGATTGAAAATTTTCAGTTACTCTCACAAGAAAAATTCAACTCTTCCAAACATACCGAAATCCCATTGGATGGAATGAAAAAACGGCGATTGGTTCCTGGTGAAGAATTCGAGATGCGATTTGAAACAGAACAAATCCACAACTATCTGGTGGTAGCATTCGAATATGCCACTCGCCAATACTACTTTGATATCCCTATCAACGAAAATCTGGCTTTTCCTCTAGCCGATTTTCTATGCGTTCAACCTGACACGAACCGCATGCACAATGATTTCTCTCCAGGCGAAAAGATATCATTGATAGACCAAGATACTAGTCAGCAAACTGTTTTCATTTTTCAATACGATAAACATGCTTTTGATAACTCGGTCCCACCTATGGTTTTGACTCTTCCTGACAGTACGCAAGTACCTCTCGATATCAAAAAGAGAGTTTTGAAAAGCGATTCTATTATTCTGGATTCATTAGACCGATTGAGTTTCATTCAAAAAAATGAACAGAGCAGTGTGGGACAAATGTGCTTCGCTTCTTCAGGGACTTACCCAAAACTGACCTTGATAGAAGAAGTGATTGTGCCCTTGGTTTACATCAGTACTAGCGAAGAATATCAAAAAGTAATGACGGCAGAGGACAAAAAAGAAGCCTTCGAAAACTTCTGGCTGAAAATTATTCCTTCGAAAAAAACAGCTGCTAATACGATAAAAGAATACTATCAAAGAATCGAGGAGGCCAATTCCCTATTTACCTCTTATAAGGAAGGCTGGAAGACCGATCAAGGGATGATATACACTATTTATGGGCCACCTGATGTGGTAGACAAAGAGGAACAAAAAGAAATATGGAAATATTCGGTCTATCAGGGTGAGATAACCTTTACTTTTGCCAAACATAAAAATCTGTTTACCCAATATCACTATGTTTTAGAGAGAGACAAGAGCTATTCGGGTATTTGGTTTAGCGAAGTAAAAAAATGGAGAAAAGGAATTTTGTAAATAAAAATCGCCCAAAGGCGATCAAATATGACAACATGGTTTTTGGTACCAGAGCGGTAATCGAAACCATCAAGTCTGGAAAGACGATCGATAAAATTTTTCTTCAGAAAGGCATAAGTAATGAGCTAACCAATGAACTATTGGAATTGCTTCGTGGCTCTATGGGGATTGTGGCTCGTGTGCCAGTTGAAAAACTGGATCGCTTTACCAGAAAGAATCATCAGGGAGTTGTCGCCTTTGTCTCTCCGATCGACTTTGTTCCATTGCACAACATTGTTGCCACCAGCTACGAAAATGGACTTGCACCTCTGGTACTTATACTTGACAGAGTGACTGACGTTAGAAATTTTGGGGCGATTTGCCGAACTGCCGAATGTGTCGGAGTAAATGGAGTTGTCATTCCGTCCAAAGGCGGAGCAATGATTAATAGCGATGCAGTAAAAACTTCTGCGGGGGCCCTGAATTATTTATCCATTGCCAAAGAAGCCAACCTTTTAGAATCTGTTAAATATTTGAAAGACAGCGGATTTCAAGTGCTCGCCTGTACCGAAAAGACAGACGAACTTGTATATGGTGCTGACTTGAGCATCCCTACTGCTATCATTATGGGCTCAGAAGAAGACGGAATTTCGGAAGAGCTACTCAATGCAGCTGATCTGAAAGTAAAAATTCCAATCATGGGAAATATCGATTCTCTCAACGTTTCGGTAGCAGCAGGGGTTATTCTTTACGAAAGCATGAGACAAAGATCTTAAAGATATTTGTCTCTCCCTTCTTCTTTCACCTTAGCTACGTACTCTCTAAACTTGGACTCATTGTCCTTTTTACAAACAATCAATACGTCTTTGAAATCCCCCACCAAATAGCCATCTAGATTATCAAGGATGACCAAGCGATCTGATTCGCTGCGAACGATATTATTTTGACAATCAAACATAATTGGATCTCCATCGATCACATTTTGATCCTCATCTTTCTCTCTCAATTCATGAAGAGAATCCCAAGATCCCAAATCAGACCAATCAAAATCACCCTCGATTACATGAACATTCTGTGACTTTTCCAGAATGCCGTAATCAATGGAAATATTTTGACATGCAGGATAGACCTTGTCTATGAAAGTTTGCTCCTCGTCAGTAAAATACTTATCACTACCCTCAGCAAAAGTCTCCGCCATTTCAGGCAAATACATCTCGAATGCTTTAATAATTGTGCTTGTAGACCAAACAAAAATCCCCGCATTCCAAACGAAATCGCCACTATCGATGAATTTTTTTGCCAGTTCTAGTTCTGGCTTTTCAGTAAACGTCTTTACTTTTTTAACCCTCTCTGAGCCTTCCAGATATTGAATATAACCATACCCCGTTTCTGGACGGGTGGGTTTGATTCCTATAGTCACGATACTATCCTTTCCTGTAGCGCCCTCGATAGCAGTTTGAGCAATTCCTGCAAATTTTTCTTCTTGTAGCACCACATGATCTGCAGGAGTGACTACCATTACAGCATTTGGGTCCTTCTTATGAATTTTATAGGCTGCATAGGCGATACAAGGAGCTGTATTTCTTCTACTTGGCTCACAAAGCACCTGATCATCGGATAGATCAGGCAGTTGCTCTTTTACCAAGCCTGCATAATCATGGTTTGTAACTACTATTATATTATCTTTGTTTGAAACTGACAGGAACCTTTCATAGGTTAGCTGTAGAAGCGATTTACCAATGCCCATAACATCAATAAATTGTTTGGGTTTAGTGTTTCTACTGTATGGCCAAAACCTACTCCCGACTCCACCAGCCATTATTACTATATGCGTATTCGAATTCATGGTTCTAATTACTATGAGTTAGGAGGCAAATATAACAGGCTTATTGAGCACAGGAGGCAGAAGTGAAAAAAGTTATTACGAGAAAAATTTTGGTTCAATTAAATGTCAGAACATAAATACCATTCCAATTTCAATGGATTATGGTTAAATTATGTGACATTAAACAATAAGTATAATGGTTGTTAATCAGGAGGAACAACTTCGTGAACAACTGAAGAAAACCTTTGGGTTCAGTAATTTTCGAGGAAATCAAGCGGATATTATCAACAATATCCTAAATGGAAGAAACACTTTCGTTCTTATGCCAACTGGTGCTGGGAAATCGCTGTGCTATCAGCTCCCCGCAACTATCAAAGAGGGAACAGCCATAGTTATTTCTCCTTTGATCGCTTTGATGAAAAATCAGGTGGATCAGTTGAATGCATTTGGTATAAACGCTCAGTTCCTAAACTCTACGCTCAACAAAACGGAAATGAAAAGGGTCAAAAAAGAGACTCTTGAAGGAGAAGTTAAGCTCCTATATGTTGCTCCGGAATCTTTGACCAAAGAAGAAAATGTAGAATTTTTAAGTCAGGCAAAAATTTCTTTTGTGGCCATCGATGAGGCTCACTGTATTTCCGAATGGGGACATGATTTTCGACCAGAGTATAGAAGGATAAAATCGATAGTAGAACAGTTGGGCAATATTCCAATCATAGCTTTAACCGCTACTGCCACTCCTAAAGTCCAGTTGGACATCCAAAAAAACCTACAAATGGAGGATGCAGATGTTTTCAAATCTTCCTTTAATAGGACGAATCTCTATTATGAAATTCGCCCTAAGGTTGATGTAAACAAACAGCTGATCCGATTTGTAAAGGAACACAAAGGAAAATCAGGAGTCATTTATTGCTTGAGCAGAAAGAAGGTAGTAGAAATTGCTGAATTACTCAAAGTAAATGGCATCAATGCAGCTCCCTACCATGCGGGTCTAGACGGTTCTGTTCGCATGAAGAACCAGGATGATTTTCTCAACGAAGATGTAGATGTAATTGTAGCGACCATAGCATTTGGGATGGGCATTGACAAGCCAGATGTTCGCTTCGTGATCCACTATGACACACCAAAATCACTAGAGGGCTACTATCAAGAAACCGGACGGGCAGGAAGAGATGGCCTGGAAGGTAAATGCATCATGTTTTACAGCCTGGATGACATTATCAAACTAGAAAAATTCAACAAAGACAAACCGGTAACTGAGCGCGAGAATGCCAAATTGCTACTGGAAGAAATGTCATCCTATGCAGAATCTTCTGTTTGTCGTAGAAAACAGCTTCTGCATTATTTTGGCGAGGAGTACACCGATAGCAATTGCTCAGAAGAGGGCATGTGCGACAACTGTGCTCACCCCAAAGAGATATTTGAAGGAAAAGACTACATCCAACATGCCATTGATATAGCTGGAAAGACAGAGGAAAGATTTGGCATCAAACATATTGTCAATGTCGCCAGAGGGATCGAAAGCCAATATGTAAAAAGCTATAGCCATGACAAATTAGATGTATTTGGAATTGGCAAAGACGACACAGAAGTGTTTTGGAGATCGGTAGTGAGACAAGCGCTTCTCAATGAATTTCTTGAAAAGGACATTGAGAATATTGGTATCTTAAGGGTAACAGATAAGGGCAGGGAATTCTTGAAAAATCCTTACTCGATTCAGCTTTCCAAAGACCACGATTACATAGCTGAAGAACTCGAACATGAGGAAAAATCGGCAGTGAAGGCTCACGACAAAGAGTTATTTGAACTCCTGAAGAACCTCAGAAAAAAGGTAGCCAAACAAAAAAATCTACCTCCTTATGTGATTTTTCAAGATCCATCGCTCGAAGAAATGGCAACAACCTTCCCAACTAGCAATGATGATCTGGCTCAGATCAACGGAGTGGGTATGGGTAAAGTGATGAAGTTCGGAAAGCCTTTCATAGACTTGATCGCTAATTATGTAGAGGAAAATGACCTAACAACTGCATCAGATGTAGTAATCAAATCAGCTGTTAACAAATCCAAAATCAAGATCTTTCTGATTCAGCAAATCGACCGAAAAGTAGATTTGGAGGAAATTGCCGAAATCAAAAACATGAGCTTTGATGATATTCTTATTGAAATAGAAAACATCTGTTACTCAGGCACCAAGTTGAATTTGGATTACTACATCGACTCTTTCATTGATGAAGAAAGGCAGGATGACCTGCTGGACTACTTCCTGACAGCAGACACTGACGATCTGGATGTAGCAATGGACGAATTGGAGGATGATGGATATAGCGAAGAAGAAGTAAGGCTCATGCGGATCAAATTCATGTCTGAATATGCGAATTAATTCTTTTTTGAATTAATCCTGCAGCATGTGGCGGATAAGTAAATTCAGTTAATTTTGCGAGTCGAAATCAAAGCAAAATAGAAGATGAATGTACTTGTCATAGGCTCAGGAGGAAGAGAACACACCCTAATTTGGAAAATCAAACAAAGTCCACTTTGTGGAGACATTTATGCTGCGCCTGGTAATGCTGGCACTAAAGATTTAGCGGTTAACCTTCCATTTGGCGTCAATGATTTTGAACAAATCGCAAGTGCAGTTCTGGAACACAACATCGAATTGGTGGTAGTAGGTCCGGAAGAGCCTTTGGTAAAAGGAATTCGCGATTACTTCACCTCTCGCGAAGACTTGAAAGACATTCTGCTAGTCGGTCCTGAAGAAAAAGGTGCTCGTCTAGAAGGTAGCAAAGACTACTCAAAGGACTTCATGCAAAGACATGGCGTTCCAACTGCTGGTGCCAAAACCATCACCAAAGAAAATATTAAAGAAGGCAAGGCTTTCCTTCAAGAAGTGGAAGCTCCTTATGTCCTAAAAGCCGATGGCTTGGCTGCTGGAAAAGGTGTGATCATTACAGAAGACATCAAAGAAGCTGAGGACACGTTAGACGAAATGCTGGCTGGAAAATTCGGAGACGCAAGTAGCAAAGTTTTGATCGAGGAGTACCTACATGGCATTGAGCTTTCCGTTTTTGTATTGACTGATGGCAAAGACTATTTGATCCTTCCAGAAGCCAAGGATTATAAACGAATCGGCGATGGTGATACTGGACCAAATACTGGAGGTATGGGAGCCGTTTCACCTGTTCCTTTTGCCGATGAAGCCTTTATGAAAAGAGTCGAAGAGAAAGTAATCAAGCCAACTGTAGCCGGATTGGCCAAAGATAATATCGACTATGTTGGCTTTATTTTTATCGGATTGATGAACAAGGATGGTGAACCTAACGTGATCGAGTACAACGTACGAATGGGGGATCCAGAAACACAGGCTGTTTTGCCAAGAATCAAATCTGATTTGCTACAGCATTTGATTGCAGCCGCAAAAAAGGAACTTAAAAATGAAACGATAGAGTTTTCAAATGAGACTGCAACAACAGTGGTCGCAGTAGCTGGCGGATATCCTGGGTCCTATGAAAAAGGCACTCCAATTTCAGGATTTGATCAAATAAAAGAAGGCATTGTGTTTCATGCAGGAACCAAAGAAAATGATGGCCAAGTAGTGACTAACGGAGGGCGTGTGATTGCCGCAACAACTCTGGCAGGATCGATCCAAGAAGCCCTTAAAGGTTCTTATGCCAATTTAGAAAAAATCGACTGGGACGGCATGAATTACAGAAAAGATATCGGTCAGGACCTTTTACCCTACATTTCGTAACATCTGCAGCGATCAAAGTACGGCCCTGCTTTTAACCTTGTAAATCTTCATTATATTTAGGGCTATCTAAATCAATAGAATCTATGTCAGGATGTAGTTCGTGTGGAGTACTAACAGCAGCAGACGGCCAGGTCAAGGGCTGTCAGAATAATGGTGGCTGTAGTAGCGGAGGATGCAACAAAATGAATGTCTTCGACTGGTTATCCAATATGGATCAACCTGTAGAGTCCAGGTTCGACATTCTAGAAGTTCGCTTCAAAAATGGACGCAAAGACTTCTTCCGAAACTCTAACGATCTAGAAATCTACCCTGGCGATGCGGTGGTCGTAGATGTGCCTAATGGCCATCATCTAGGTCACGTATCCTTACAGGGCGAGCTTGTAAGGTTGCAGATGCAAAAAAAGAAAGTCAAAAACAACGATGACATTCGTAGCATCTATCGCCTGGCCAATCAAAAGGATTTAGAAAAATTTGAATCAGTAAAAAAACGCGAAAACCCAACACTCTTCAGAACTCGTGAGATCATAGACCAACTTGATCTGAAAATGAAGCTCACGGACATCGAATATCAGGCTGACAACTCAAAAGCAACTTTTTATTATTCGGCAGACGAAAGAGTCGATTTTAGAGAGTTGATCAAGCAACTAGCTGCTGAGTTTAAAATTCGCGTCGAGATGCGTCAGATTAGCCTAAGACAAGAAGCCAGTCGACTAGGAGGTATCGGTTCTTGTGGTCGGGAATTGTGCTGTTCTACCTGGTTGTCAGAATTCAAGAGTGTATCGACCTCTGCCGCGAGATATCAAAACCTTTCATTGAACCCAAGCAAACTTTCAGGTCAGTGTGGTCGCTTAAAGTGCTGTCTCAATTACGAGCTGGAAACATACATGGAGGCACTGGAGCATATCCCGAAAGTAGAAAAAGGCTTGCTAACAGAAAAAGGAGAGGCACGCTTGCAAAAGACGGATATCTTTAGAAAAATCATGTGGTTTGGCTACAAGAACGACAATGCATGGATCCCTCTGGATACAGAAAGAGTAATCGAGATTCAAAAACAAAATGCGGAAGGTAAAAAACCAGAAACACTTTTAGAAGATTCCAAAGGAGGCCAAAACAACGAGTTCCAATCTTTGAATAGCGACTTGGAACAAATGGATAAGAAATTCAAAAAGAAATCCAAATCTGGCCCAAGCAAGAAGAGAAAAAATAAGAATAAAAAGAAATTCAATAAGCCTAAGGGACAGGAGCAAACACCACAAGCCACACAGGTTCAAAAACCTGATAATCCGACTGCTACAAACAAACCAAAGGGCAAAAAAAGAAGGAAGAAGAAGCCAAACAAAAACTTTAAGAAACCAGATCAATCATGATAAAACACCTGTTGTTAATTTGCTGCACTGCAGTTGCTATTGCACTATATTCATGCTCTGGAGGTACGCTTATTGATCAAAGTCAGGATATGTCTGAAGGTGTATGGCACGTAGACTCTTTGGCTAGTTTCGATTATGTGATAGAGGATACCACTCTTAAATATGACATCTCCTATCTGGTCAGGTATGCCGTTGACTATCCTTATTACAACTTATATGTGACCTATTATCTGGAGGATTCCGTTGGGAATATTCTAAACTCACAACAACAGGAGCTGATTCTATTTGACAAAACCACAGGACAGCCTCTAGGTACTGGCTTAGGGGATTTGTATGATCGGGAGGTCAAAATTTTTGAGGATTACACTTTTGACCAAACCATGAAATACCATTTTAAAGTCAAGCATTACATGCGCATGCAAGAGCTTCCGGGCATTCTATCCTTTGGATTAAAAGTAACTGAAAACGAAGATTAATTCTCCTCTTTGATGTTTCGGGAGATGAGTCGGTTGATTCTTTCCTTGACATGATCTGGGTCCACCCAAAGCTGCCT
This sequence comes from Reichenbachiella ulvae, assembly GCF_025833875.1. Classification (NCBI taxonomy): domain Bacteria; kingdom Pseudomonadati; phylum Bacteroidota; class Cytophagia; order Cytophagales; family Reichenbachiellaceae; genus Reichenbachiella; species Reichenbachiella ulvae. The sequence continues at coordinate 3,791,142 of NZ_JAOYOD010000001.1, forward strand.
ACTGTAGATTCTGGTAAAAGGCCATTTCTTTTGTCTTAGATTAAACTCACGATATACATGGGCATCTTTGACAGATACTGACTGTCGATAGTCGTCATCATCTGTCAGAACTGCACCCACATAATCCTTCCCTTCTCTAATCGTAAGATCAATATTGGGATAATGCTGTATAAGGTCGACATTTTTGAAATGCTCGTAACCGAGTTCAGCTAGGCGTGTCTTTAGATACCATGCTTCCGAATGCGGGGTATCACGAGAATCATAGTGCAGCAACTCCTTATTCGAGATCTTATGGGCATATTCAAGATATTTCTTCAGCAGCTTTGGCCCTTCATTTTTGGCATCTTCAACCCGCAGCTGCTGAGGGTGAATACTTGACACCAAATATATTTTTTCTCGTGCTCTGGTAATTGCTACATTCAGCCTATTTTCCCCACCATCCGCATTCAAGCTACCAAACTGCATATTCATCTTACCTGTCAAATCAGGAGCATAGACAGTAGAAAAAATGATCACATCCTTTTCATCCCCCTGGATATTTTCGATGTTCTTTACAATTAATGATTCCGGAATCAGGAAATCTTGAGCCACCGCATAATTCTCCAAATACTCCATGATGAAAAGCTGCTGTCGGGAATTGAAAGTCACGATTCCTATTTCTATATCAGGCCTTTCTTCAAGCAATTTTTTTGTTAGTCGACAAACCTGCTCTGCTTCTACTTCATTGCTATTCTTTTCCCAGACCCCATCTACCTTCATATATTCTATCGCAGGTTCATGGCGATTGACCTCCTCGAAATCAGGTAACATCTTTAGCCTCTCACCATAAAAATGTTCATTAGAAAAACGAATCAAATCAAGACTCTTACTTCGATAGTGACCGTTGAGTTGAACAGACATGATGTACTGACTCGCCAGATTCAACAAAGAATCAAATTCGAGCTCTGGAAGCTCCTCCTCATTTTCTTCTTCCCATCGCACTTGATAGAGGTCGTTGGGTTTTAGCTGCTTGTCATCACCTGCGATTACCACCTGTTTTCCTCTGTACATGGCTGGAAGACCATTTTCGACGAAACATTGAGAGGCCTCATCAAATATTACAAGGTCGAACATTTTCTCCATGGGAAAAATGGCGGAAACGGATTCAGGTGAAGCCAGCCAACAAGGCATCAAATCAAAAATCTCCCGAGGAAAATTGGCCATCAATTTTCTCACTGGCCAGATTCTTCTTTTTTTGGTGACCTGATGAAACAATTCTCGATAGGTGACCATATTGTTGAGGCGGTTGTACTCAGCGTTTTTATATACACGCTCTCTCGCTTTGATCAGCAATATTTCGTTGCTCAACCTCAGCTTTTCGCGCACACAGTCCTGAAGTTCCGCCTGCAGTTCCTCCAACTTACTCGAACTTACTGCACGTAGGATAGGGTACTTGAGCTCGATGTGATCGATCCATGCTAGCCTTAGAGAATTCAAAAACAACTGCTGCCATATATCAGAATCGATTTCCTCTGATTCGTCCTTCAGCTTTTCAATCACGCCTCTTTCCTCTTCCCTCAGGTTTTCACTCAGGAGGTCAAATTCACAGAGAGAATCAAAGTCCTTTTTCAGAGTGGACAACAAAAACTCCGTATCCACCTGCTTAGAAAAAACCTCTCGCATTTGAGGAATGCTAAAATGCTCCAGCCACTTATCCAGTTTCTCAGCTATCGGTTTCAGAGAGGTTACCAGCTTCTTTAGTTTCTCTGTATAGGTATTTTCATCATGTGATTCGAGACTTATGTAATCTCTCAGGGGCCTCACTTGATTGAGAAGATCTCTTGCTTCTATCGTTTGTTTTTGGAAGAAGAACCAGTTCTGAACATTGATGCGATTGTAGGTTTCTGGCAAACGATTCAATCCTTCTCTGTCTTTGAATTTTGAGAAATTATGTTCCAGATTAAGCCGGTTGTCGACCATCTGAACCAAACGACTAAAATCCTCCTTATTGTTCTTCATCTGGTTGGCTACCAGCACTCGCGTGATAAAAATTTTGTCCTTGGAGAAAAACTTCCACATAAACCATTTGAAGATGTTTTGCCGCGCATCAATACCTCTTTCCAAAACCTCCTGAAACCTTCCCAATTCAGCACTTTGCAGTGACAATTCCGGTCCAGCCCCTTTAAAGAATTGCATAGCGATTTTTTCCACATCGATCACCTCCTTCTTAGTGATGGGACGTATGGTATTCTTTTGCAAACGAAGCACACCATTATATACCTCAGACTCATATAGCAACTCGGACAGGTGGTTTATCTCTTCCTGCTTGTCGATGATCTCTACTGCATCTTCAAACTTCAGCTTCTTTCCAACAGATTTCTCAGTCACGGTTTCTAATACATGAATATAACTCTCCATTTCATCCAGATCTTTGATCATGGTATTGAGGTCGGTCATATTCATTTTGGCAAATGACTTTCGCTTGTACCAGGCATATCTCTCATTCAAGAAGCGAGAAGCATACTGCCCGTATGACTTTATTTTCTTTAATAAATCATCGACCTTATCAAAGGTGATATTTCTATATTCTTGATTAAGAGGAAAGGCCCTGGCATTCGGATCGGAAGACAAATAAAGCTCTTTGACCGACACGCCGCATTCTTTTTCATCAAACAAAGCGGTCATGAACTCCTCCAGTTCCTCCTCGATTTGATCTATCCTGCGACTGGTTTTGAGAAAACTTCTTTCAATCTGAATGGCATCCAGAGAATTGTTCATGCTCATGTAGTCCTCCAACCGATTGACCTGTCCCTCTAGCTGTTCGTAGATGGGCTTTCTATCATTTTTAAAATCATGAAGTAAACCCAAAAAACGATCTAATTGCTTTTCTTTCAGACGCTGAAAAACTACATCCAGAGCTGCCTTTTTTTGACTTACCACGAGCACGTTTTTGCCTCTGGCTATGTAGTCTGCCACGAGGTTACAAATCAACTGCGACTTGCCCGTTCCGGGAGGGCCCTGTACTACTGCAGAATTCCCTTTTTTGATAGCCTTGATCGCATTCTCCTGATAGGCGTCCATTTTGAAAGGAGTGAAAGTCTGATCTTCCTTCACCTTTTTCAAAAACCGGTAGTAAGAGGCAGAACCTTTTTCTTCATCCACTGACTCATCCAGGTTTCTTTCAAGAAAAAATTCCTCCAGGTTTTTATATCTGTCCTGTTGCTGGAGCGTCAAATAATCCGGGACCAAATAAGACCCTGCTTGTGGAAAAATCCCCAAAACCGCCTCTGGAAACAGTTTTAAAACTCCTTCTTTTTCATGAAGCTCCAAATCCTGTCTTTTGAAGTCTTCAAAGCGCCTAAGTATATCCTGAAAATTATCCTGATTAAAATTGATTTCAAGGTTGTGCTCCTTTAGCAATTCATACAGGTCTGTTCTGAAACCCTGGCTTTCACGATCAAAATCATCGAATACACGTTCCAAAAGAGCCTCATCTAAGGGAAGTGAGTTGTAGAATGAATAGGCCAGTACAAAAGATTTGTTCAGCGTGATGTTTACATCCTTTCGGAATTTCAAGGACCATTGCTTCTCATCTGACTCCAAGGTGACTGGAAAAAACATAAGTGGGCAACGAACCAAAGTACCGTCATTGAATTTGCCTTTGACGAACGGCCAGCCAATGTAGAGATCTTTTGCCCCCCGCTCTTCGAAGACCATTCGATCTATACGTTGCAACCTTTTCAAACGGGTAGACAGCCGATTACTATCAGCATCGCGACTATCCTGAATACTACACAATGGAATCTTGGACTTACGTGCTATCACTCCCTCTAAAACTTCAAATGAAGGGGCGTTAAGAGCAAAATCAAAATCATGGAGGTCGACAAATTGCTCTCTCAACAATTTCATCAGAAGCAATGAACGATTGTTGCCCGAAAGATTGGTTAGACGTAACAGGTATGACTTAAGTATCTCTTGCATAGCGAAGCTTCAAATCCTAAAATAAGGAAGTGCCGGGACATTACATCGGCATCCTGATTTAATCTGAAATTTTTAAATAGGGCTGAAGTCTTTCAAAATCCTCTTGGGTCAAGATATAGATTTTTCTCAACTCCTCTAAGGATTGGTAATCACCATGTTGATTTCTGTATTTGACTATGGCATTCGCTAGTTTGTAATCCATGTAGGGGTGTTTCGAAAGTGTTTCCTGATCTGCCGCATTCACATTCAGTTGCCTAATATTTTGCACTTCGAAACGCGTATTGTCAATGATCAAATCTGCCACGCTGTCTTTCATGTAATATATTTCATAGATCTGCATACGATCGACAAATCCTCCCAGCGCCTCTCGATAGTTCACCACTTTATTGGACCAATAAGAACCTATTCCCCTGATGCTTTGCAATTGGGCGGTATCCGCCAGGTTCAATTCATATATGGTCTTTTCTTTTGCCGGAGACGCTGACTTGGTAGAGGAGTTCTCACTAGACTTCCAGCTCGGATTATTATCTCTAACAGGCCTCTTATATGTTCTTTGTTTTTCCGGGAATATCATCCATTTTGCTATCTCATCCACACGACTTTCGTCTATTCCATAGATGGCCTTCACATCCTCTACCTCCCAAAACTTCCCTCCTTTATCCAGGTATTTCCTGATTCTGGCAGCTATATAGGGCTTAAAACCCAACTGCTCCCATCTTTCGGCACTTATTATATTGGGATCAAAACGCTCAGTAATTTCAAATTGATTCTCCTTTTGAGTAAGAGAGGCTTCAATCTCCTTTTTCCACTCAACCAATATCGCTTCATCGATTTCCGAAGAGTCATCGGGTTGTGAGAGCAAATACATTTTGTAAAACCGGGGAAGTACAAGCACTAAAATCAGCAAAGGGATGAGGACAAAAAAGCCTCTGATTTCGTGGCTGGAAAAACCGAAGTATCGGCGGAGATAGTTGGCAATTCGGCTGGTCATCCATCTAAAATAATGAATTCGGAAAGAAATCCTAAGGGATAGAATCCTTTCTTTCATAAGCTCCGATGTCCGGAAACTCATCTCTTGGGGTACCCAATAGATCCATCGTGATGCTAGAAACAGCTGCCGAATCTCTGGCGGGAGACAAAGAATCGATCTGGAAATTGTAAAAGGCAGGCGAATAAAACTCTGGGTAATTGCGCCCTTGAGCGATATAATTGCCTAATGTCACCCAATCTTCATTTTCAGACTTAATCAGGTTTTTGTTGAGCAAAATGGTAACATTCGACTGACCCGAAGCAGCGATTAACAATTCTTCATCTTCCTCACCCCAGATGATCGAATTGGTCATCTCCAGATTCAAATCCTCCACCAATGTATTTCCATCTCCCAAATCGATATAATCTGATAATATCACCGAAGGAATATCTCTAGTATAAAGGTTAGGTTCATTCGAAAAGGTACAGTGCTCATACTTGTAGTTGCCCCCGATGTAGTTGCCCAGCAACTCTGCCTGACAGTTGAAGACCTCCGTATTATAGGCATAAATATCCGAGGTAAATGCCAATATCCCCGATGAAGACATATGACCGATACTGGTATTGGATACCACTAAATCATACTCATCATCATCATCCGGACTCCCAACTCGTAGACCAATTACTCCATTTCTGATTTCTGCATGATCAATCAGATTGTCCTTGCTTCCTTCTAAAAATAAAATGGTATTCCACTGTCCGGGTGCAATATCGTAGTTGTCATCAAAGCGAGTATTTCTAATGAGCACCTTATCTTCTGCTGTTCCTTGTATCTGCAACGTACCTGCAATAGCCAGAGCAGAATTATTATCTATCAAAATTCTGGCCCCTGGCTCAACTGTCAATCGGCAATTCTCCGCAACTAGCACTGTATCATATAGCACATAGGGTTTTCCTGCTGTCCAGACTGCATCGCATTCTATGACCTCACGGTCGTAGAAATTAGCATCCTGACCCCAGGCTACCAGCTTCACATGATCCTGATTCTGATTATAATCAAATACTACTGAATCCTTCACCAAGTAGGGCAAGTCCTCGTCCATGGGATCAATCAAAACCTCAACCAACACCAGCAAACTATCCTTACCAAATATCACTTCATGATCAAAGCGCTCTTTTTTAATTCCGTTTACAGTCAAGGAATAAGGAGAATCATTCAATCGCCCCAGCGAAAGTTGATTGATCTCAACGGCATGCTTATGGGGATTATAAACTCGAAATCTTCGCGTAATACTGGCTACACTACTCAGTAGGGTATCGAATCGAACCGTATCAGTGGAAAACTGAAGTTGCATCGAGCTGTCTCTTGAGATTTGCTCTTCCACCGGATCACAAGCCTGCAGACAACACCAGATAATGGCAAGTAAAAATAGGGGGGACCGAAATTTCAATTTTTTGAATTAAGCACCGTCTTTCATTTTTTCTGCATTCTCAGCGATTCGTAGTTCCTCTATGAAGTTACCAATTTCGCCATCCATCACAGTGGGTAGGTTGTGCTGAGAGTAACCAATTCTATGATCCGTTACACGACCCTGAGCGTAGTTATAGGTTCTGATTTTATCAGAGCGGTCTCCACTACCCACCATAGATTTTCGCTGGGCCCCTACTTCATCGTTGTGTTTTTGTAGCTCGATATCATAAATCCTTCCGCGAAGAACCTTCAGAGCTTTTTCAAGGTTCTTGATTTGGCTTTTCTCATCCTGACAAGAAACCACCAAACCAGTAGGAATATGAGTCAAACGAATGGCCGAATAAGTGGTATTCACAGACTGTCCACCTGGCCCACTAGAGCAGAAAGTGTCCTTTCGCACGTCATTCATATCTATCTGCACATCCACTTCCTCCATTTCGGGTAGTACTGCGACTGTGGCAGCTGAGGTATGAACACGACCCTGAGTTTCCGTGGCAGGTACACGTTGAACTCGATGTACTCCTGATTCAAACTTCAATTTGCCATATACATCCTCGCCAGTTACCATACTGATGATTTCTTTATATCCACCAGAAGGTCCCTCGGTTAGGTCCATCACATTGAGTTTCCAGCCTTGCTTCTCTGCATAGCGCTGATACATACGGAACAGATCTCCAGCAAATATTGCCGCCTCATCCCCTCCTGCTCCAGCACGGATTTCCAAAATAGAATTTTTATCGTCGTTAGGATCTTTTGGAATCAGCATCTCTTTCAAAACATCTTCCAATTCCTCCTTCTTTGGATTCAATTCATCCAGCTCCATTTTGGCCATTTCTCTGAACTCAGGATCTTTTTCATTCTCAAGGATCTCTTTGGAGTTCTTTAGATTTTCGAGCACAATACTATACTCGTTATACTTATTGACAATCTTTTCCAGGTCCTTGTATTCCTTGCTGAGCTTCGAATAATTGCTCATGTCGTTCATAGCGTCAGGCTGAACGATCAATTGGCCAACTTCCTCAAAACGATGCTTTATTTCTTCTAGCTTGTCAATCATGTATTCTTATTTTCTACAAAACTAATGAATGGAATCCTTCTAAAAAATCTAAAGTTTCACAAGCGAAACTTTACGTCAAATTAGCATTGAATCCCTATAGAATGTCAATTCATCTCAAGTTGCCTCAATTGACTAACCCTCTCCCGCATATTTCGTTTAATTTAGCCGCTGATCGATGACAATATGAAAATAAACTTTTTAATTACTTCCCTTTTTCTTTTAACCCTAATACTTTCTTCCTGTATTGATCAGAAAGAAATTGTAGTGAAGTCTGATCAAAAATTGGCGCTGGTAGATTCCCTCATTAATCTTCAAAAAACCGGGCTTGACGGAAAAAGCCTGAGTAAATCTGGCAGTATCAACGGCGTGCAAGAGACCCTAGATATCCAAATTGATACCAGCTTTGTAAAATCAGAATTCAAGGTACTGAACAACAAAAAGTTCGATTATATCTTCACCAATGGCGGTTACACCAAAACCGAGGAAGGCAACATAACCACCTACCAACGAAAACCCGAAGAATATGCTGGGCCTCTGCTCCTTCAGCTGACCTTTGACGATGATCAATTAACCCAACTTTATTTGATCGAAGAGAGGGACAATTATCTGTATCGCACACGAAATGAAGCGCAATTTGATTTTGATAAATCAGAGGGACTTATTTCAAACTATCAACTACAAGGACTTCAAAAAATCATTGCTTTAGATTCAACTGGCTATCAAATCAGAGGAAAAGTTAAGCTCTAGATTTTCAAAAGGGCATCGAAAAAGCTCATGCTTTCATTTTTGTCCTTTACGACCAGGCACGGCACGTCTTCATCATAATGTACTAGGCTAACCGCTGTACTACCCAAAAGCATTGAGGCAGCTTTGGTTCTGCCTTTTGAAGCGATAATGATCAAGTCAACATTTTTTTCCTGAGCCATTTCATAGATATTGTCCGACGGCTTTTGATCATTGTCTAAAGTAAATATCACTTCAAATTTGCTGTCATCCAGATCGTTTTGCTTCTTAAAAGCCTCATATTCATTCTTCTTGTTCTTAAGCATGATTTCGGCGAACTCTTCGTAGGTCTTACCTGTACTGCTATACCCTGTTGGTACGAAATACACGTGCTGCAAGAATATCTTAATGTCCGTGTGCTCTTTGATGCGGAGGGCGGTATTAAGCGAGCGAAGGGAGTTCTCTGAGAAGTCCAGCGGAATTAACACTCGATTGACTTCAAACTTGTCTGTCACTGGTACCAACATCACCGAGCACAAAGACCCATTCAAAACCTTAGTTGCATTGACACCAGTAGAAATGCTACGCGGCTTTATACCTAACACTACTAAATCAATATCCTTCAGACCCTCCCAACCTAGAATATGGTTGGCACCCGTTCCTTGAATCACGACCACCTCTTTCTCACAATCCACCTTGAACTTGGCATCAACCTTTGCCTTCAGCTCGTGATGTAGCTTGGTGTCCATATTGGTAGGAGCTACATGTATAAAAGTAGTTTTCCTATTGTTGAAAAAACCTACCATCATGGAGGCATATTCGAGAAGATTATCGTCAAGATTGGTACCATCCAGGCAGACTAGCAGATTGTCGAGATTCAGCATTCAAGTAGCAGTTTATTTATGAATTAAAATTAAGTTAAAAAGCATGGATCGCAAGAACCCGGCGAATTAAAAATGACGGGAATGCCATTTTTGGAAAACATACAATGCCCAAACATGAGCATGACTATCCTCTGGATTTGAGGAGTGTAATTTCTCCCTTAAATTCTTTATTTGATTCCAATTAAAAACACCACCGTCTTCAATTCTTTCCTGATCAAAAAGGTATTGATCCAACTCACCTCTCAATGAACTCTTCAACCAATCCAACAAGGGCATTTCAAAACCTTTTTTGGGTCTACGATATAGCTCTGGCGGAAGAATATCTCTATATGTGTCCTGAAGAATTCGCTTTCTCATCTTGCCATTGATTTTATATTCAAATGGCAAACGCTGAACAAACTCAACCAATTCATGGTCTAAAAAGGGCACTCTAACTTCTAACCCAGCCGCCATAGACATCATATCTACCTTTTTCAACATGTCATTGGGTAGCACAAATGCAGCATCCATTTTCATCAGATCATTGATGTCCTTATACTCATTCATCCCCGTCATCCATCTTTCAAAGTATTCTGAATCTAAACTAGGCTCCCTGACCAAGTTGTTGGATTGTTCTGCAGACCCCAAAGAGGCCAAAAACCAGTAGCGATCCTTCGGAGATAATTTTTTCGCCTCCTCATACCGCATGACCTGGCGCATTTTATTGGCCAAAAATCCTGATCTCGATTTGGGCATTCTGCTAGCCATTGGCAGCATCAATTTTATCATTAGACTCTTCAATCCGCCATTTTCCATTTCATACCAGGCAGCATGCTTGTTGTACCCCGAAAATATTTCATCAGCTCCATCACCTGACAAAGCCACCGTGACATGCCTTCTGGTTTTTTTGCTCAATATGTAAACAGGTAAAGAGGACGAATCTGCAAATGGCTCGTCTATATGCCTAACAAAATCATCCAGATTGGAAAATATCTCATCATTGCTAAGACGAAAAGTGGTATGATTGGACCCTATTTTCTTGGCTACAGCTTCTGCATATTGGGTTTCATCAAAGAATTTATTTCCTTCAAACCCTATTGAAAATGTAGACAGATGATCTGTATGTCTTGCTGCCAAACTGCTGATGACACTACTATCGATCCCCCCACTCAAAAAAGCACCTAGTGGTACATCAGCCATCATTCTTTTTTGCACAGATGCATCCAGGCGACTCTTCAATTCTTTGATCGCCTGCTCATAACTCAATTCTGTCAATGGAGATCTTGTCTCATCCACATGATAATACCGACTCAAGCGAATCTCCTGATCAATGATCTCTATACATTCTCCTGGCATCAACTTTTTCACTCCCTCCACCATCGTGAGAGGAGCAGGGGTATAGTTGAGTTGAAGGTAATAATGCAGTGCATCTTTATCGACTTTTTGATCCATCCCATATGCCAATATGGCCTGCATCTCAGACGCAAAAAGCACCTTAAATTCATCTTGATAGTAGAGCAAGGGTTTAATCCCAATACGATCACGAGCGATCAGACAGGTCTTCTTTTGAGTGTCATAAATGGCCAGAGCAAAGAAACCATTCAGCCTGGACAAGCACGCTTTACCTTCTTGAGCATAGAGATGCATGATTACCTCAGTATCCGTCTCAGATTCGAATCTTACGCCTTTACTCTCTAGTTCCTTTCTTAACTGCTGGTAGTTAAAAATCTCCCCGTTGAAGACCATGATGTATCTTCCATCGAGGATTTGCATCGGCTGATGTCCAAGATCAGAAGTATCAATAATGGAAAGTCTTCTATGTCCCAAACCAACCAAATGATCATTCCATGTACCATGATCATCTGGCCCTCTATGTTCGAGAGATCGAGTGGATTTTTCCAGATTAGTCATCTGAAAACGCCCCACTTCATTGAAACACCAAATACCGGTAATGCCGCACATATAAGACTGATTTGCTCACAATAATAATGAAAGCCTATTGTCTTTTGGATGATTTATCTGGAGCAATCAGAAAAACCTGCGAAAGCTGTGAGCGAAACAATAAGAAATTAAAAAATCGACATATATTTGCCACCCGCATGGGGCATTAGCTCAGCTGGCTAGAGCACTACGCTGGCAGCGTAGGGGTCATCGGTTCGAATCCGATATGCTCCACCACCCTTAAGCCGATTCATACGAGTCGGCTTTTTTATTTTTCAGCGCTCATTTCCGTTCTCGTCCCAATATTTTTTCTCAACGATTTCGCCATCCTTAAAAGTTAATTCTGCTTCTAGCTGACCATTCGAGTGCCATCGTGCGCAGTAGCCCTGGACTTTGTCATCTACATATTTGAGTTTGGCAGCAATCTGACCATTAGGATACCATTCAGTATGCAGGCCGTCTTTTCGACCCTTTTTGTAATTGGTTTCTGATTTCTTCTTCCCATTATCAAACCACCAGGTATCTGTTCCCTCAAATTCGCCCTTGACATAATGAGCCTCAAATCGTTTTTGGCCATTCTCATACCATTTGGTCACTTTCCCTTCTGCCAGATCATTGACATAGGTCATCTCGATCATTTTTTGGCCATTGGCATACCACTCTACAAATGGCCCGTCCATTTTATTCTTAGAATAGTGCGTTTCTGATCTCTTTTCTCCTGTTTTATAGTAAACGGTACTGAGCCCATCTTTAACGCCCTTCTTATACGTATCCTCAATGATTTTAGTCCCGAATTTCTTATACCTAACCACACCATCAAGAGGTTTGTCAGAATCGACTAAATAGTAAAGATCATCTCCTCTTTGCTCAATATCTCTATGGGAAAGAATCTCAGAATCCTGGGCGGAAAGAATAAAAGGCAGAAAAGTTATTAGGAGTAGGATCAGCTTAAATTTCATGCTATCAAGATTAGGTATAGCATAAATATAGTGGATTGCCCGCACTAATAATAGTACGGCCGCCTTAAGTCCCCTTAGAGATATAAAAAAGTATGTTCAGACATACTCCTTAGGAAGAAAAACTAGCTCTTACTTCAAATATTCAAACTCACCATTCTCGGTCTGAATGGTAGCCTTCGTGGTTTCTGATTGCTCAACGCGACCGATCACCTGAGCTGCTACTCCAAAAGATTCAGATATTTGGATGATTTCTGAAGCAAGGTTTTCCGGTACATATAGTTCCATGCGGTGACCCATATTGAATACCTTATACATTTCTTTCCAATCTGTACCACTTTCCTGATGGATCAACTTGAACAAAGGAGGGATTTCGAAAAGATTATCTTTTATCACATGAACTCCATCTACAAAGTGTAGCACTTTAGTCTGTGCCCCACCGCTACAATGCACCATTCCGTGAATGGCTGATCGATGCCCCTGCTCAAATATTTTCTTGATAATCGGAGCATAAGTTCGAGTAGGAGACAAGACCAATTTGCCTGCATCCAGGGGCGAGCCTTCTACCTTGTCCAAAAGGTCTTTGCTACCTGAGTAAATCAAGTCTTCGGGAACTGATGGATCGAAGCACTCCGGATATTTCTCCATGTATTTCTTAGCAAACACATCGTGACGTGCAGAGGTCAGTCCATTACTGCCCATTCCCCCGTTATATTCCGATTCGTAGTTAGCTTGGCCATAAGATGCTAGCCCGACGATCACATCACCACCCTGAATTTTTTCATTGCTAATGACATCTGACCTTTTCATGCGGCCAATAACCGTACTATCCACAACCACTGTTCGGACCAGATCTCCCAGGTCAGCAGTTTCACCTCCTGTGGATTGAATATCCACTCCATTGTCACGGAGCATCTGCAGCACCTCTTCAGTGCCCTCGATCAATGCAGTTAGCACTTCTCCCGGAATCAGGTTTTTATTTCTGCCAATGGTAGAAGAAAGCAAGATATTGTCCACGGCACCTACACAAAGCAGGTCATCCGTATTCATAATCACGGCATCTTGGGCGATTCCTTTCCAGACGGAAAGATCTCCTGTTTCCTTCCAGTACATATACGCCAAAGACGATTTAGTTCCTGCACCATCTGCATGCATGATATTGCAGTAATCTGCATCACCACCCAGCATGTCGGGCACGATCTTACAAAAGGCATTTGGAAATACCCCTTTGTCAATGTTTTTAATCGCGTTGTGTACGTCTTCTTTAGAGGCAGAAACCCCTCTTTGCATATATCTTTCGTCCATGATCCGTGCAATGAATATTGCCGCAAAGCTAATAAACTATGCTTTGCCTTCTCAGAAATACTTCCAGCTTTATTAGCCGTAACTTGAAGACACTTAGCCCCAATTCTTTGCATCCCAGCGAATAAATCATTCGGGATGTAGGAAAAGAATTAAATTTTTAAAAAATTGTCAGTTCAAGTAGCCGAATAGGTGAACACAAAAACAAGAAACCAAAGACTAAATAATTATTAAATGCTAAATAAGGTAGAAAACTTAAGTGAGTACTTTCTCGCTTACGAAAAGAGTATTGCGAACACCGATACTTTTTGGGAGCGGGTAGCCAATCAATTTTATTGGAGAAAAAAATGGGATAAAGTTGTTGAATCTGATTTTGAGGAGGCCAAAGTAGAATGGTTTATCAATGGAAAACTCAACATCACTGAAAATATCTTCGAAAGAAACCTCTTCACCCATGGAGACAAACCTGCCATCATCTGGGAACCCAACGATCCCAAAGAGGCAAATATCACTTTGACTTACCACGAATTATTTGATAAGGTATGTGAATTTTCGAATGTGCTGAAAAGCCATGGTATAGAAAAAGGAGATCGTGTGATCATCTATATGCCGATGGTGCCAGAAGCGGCCATAGCCATGCTGGCATGTGCTAGAGTAGGTGCCGTTCACTCGGTGGTATTTGCAGGTTTTTCATCTTCAGCTTTAGCTGATCGAATTATAGACTGTGAAGCCAAAATGGTCCTGACCTCAGATGGGAATTTTAGAGGAGCCAAGTCCATCGAAGTAAAAAAAGTAGTGGACGAAGCACTGGAAAAGTGTAGCACGATAGAAAAGGTAATAGTTGTAGAGCGAACCAAAACACCTGTGGAAATGAAGGCAGGTCGAGACCTTTGGTGGCACGAAGAAGTAGCCAAAGCATCGAGCAAAAATACTGCTGAAGAAATGGATTCAGAGGATATGCTTTTCATTCTCTACACCTCTGGGTCGACTGGCAAACCGAAAGGAGTAGTTCATACGACCGGTGGTTACATGGTCTATTCTCAGTTTTCTTTCCAAAATGTCTTCCAGTACAATTCGGATGATGTCTATTGGTGTACAGCCGATGTGGGTTGGATCACGGGCCACTCCTATATTGTCTATGGACCGTTACTTTCAGGAGCCACGACCGTAATGTTCGAAGGTGTGCCTACCTACCCTGATGCAGGACGTTTTTGGCAAATCGTGGATAAATATAAAGTCAATCAATTTTATACCGCTCCAACTGCGATCAGAGCCCTTCAGGCCTACGGCCTGGAACCATTAGAGCCTTATAAGTTAGATTCACTGAAAGTATTAGGTACAGTGGGTGAACCGATCAACGAAGAAGCCTGGCACTGGTACCATGACCATGTAGGCAAGGGCAAATGCCCAATCGTAGATACATGGTGGCAGACGGAAACAGGAGGAATTATGATCTCTCCATTGGCAGGGCATACTCCGACTAAACCGGCCTATGCCACGCTACCTCTGCCGGGTATACTACCAGTGATCGTCGATGCGGACGGCAAAGAATTAAAAGGAAATGGAGTGGAAGGAAACCTCTGCATCAGTAAACCCTGGCCATCCATGATCAGAACGACATATGGGGATCATGAGCGTTGCAAGAACACCTATTTCTCCACTTACAAAGGCATGTACTTTACAGGAGATGGTGTAAAAAGAGATGAGGATGGCTACTACAGAATCCTGGGACGTGTAGACGATGTAATCAATGTCTCTGGCCATAGAATGGGAACCGCTGAAGTGGAAAATGCCATCAATGAGCATCCAAAAGTGGTAGAATCAGCAGTCGTAGGATACCCTCACGATATCAAAGGTCAGGGCATATACGCTTATGTAATCTGTGATATGGAAGGCCGTACCGAGGCGAACTTGAAAGAGGAAATTCGCGCGACGGTCAACAAGATCATCGGGCCAATTGCCAAGCCGGACAAAGTGCAAATTGTACCAGGGCTACCAAAAACACGCTCTGGTAAAATCATGCGACGAATCCTACGCAAAGTAGCCGAAAACGATACCAGCAGCTTAGGTGATACTTCTACACTTTTAAACCCAGAAGTAGTAGATGAAATCATCAAAGGAGCTCAATAGTCTCCAAACTATAGGATAACAAAACCACCGTTTGACAATCAGGCGGTGGTTTTATTTCATCTTGATTAGACTATATCCCAAAGTCAACAATACTTGATGAGAAGTCATACTAATATAATAATTGGGAGAAAATTGATATTTTAGATCTAAATGAACCTCTCTCTTATTAGCAGTCTGGCATAGCAAACCCGAACTAACAGCAAACCCATAATTAAATTGTTGATAAGGGTCTAATAATTCAATTCTTCCAACAGGTAATAAAACTCCATCATCATATTGATATACTGATCTATCTCGATAGAAATCATTACTGATGATATAATCAACAAAACCACCAAGAGCTATAACCGGTCTTAATCGAGATGAAGGGAAATGAAACCTAAGCATAATTGAATTACTAAATAACTGATTATCAAAGGTCACTTCGTTTCGAATGTCGCTATTATATATGTCTGAATACCGAGAGTTGAGAGCAGTCGCGCTCCAGTTTTGGTAACTTGCCTCATATTGCAAATGGACTCGCTCATCCACATTGGGCAAGTTAATTCGTGCAAAAATGCCAATAATTGCCGATGGGGTAGAGGTATAAAAATTGCCATTTAGATATCTCCTATCATTAGGATAAGCATTCTCACCACTTTTCAACCAAACCATCTGGCTACCAATCAAAGGTCCAAAATTCACCAAAACTGACGGCATCTGCTTTTCATAAATAACGCAAGATTGATCAGCGCAAACTTCCTGATGATATTGATATGATAGCGAGATCAAGCTCTTATGATCTAGACGAGCAGTTTCCGCTTTTCGCATAAGAGTTGGGCTTTGACTGAAAGAATATTTTAGTAATCCCACATATTCTTTACTCTCCATTATGTAGGTGTTATAATCCTTATAGACCTCCCTCTCCTTTATTTCCAATGGCAGGAGTTTCCCGTCACTATCTATCAAATAATGCCCTCCTGTATCATCAAAATAGTAGTAGATATCTACAATCCCATCTATGAGGTATTCAATGAAAATTTGTTTTGAACCATCAGCTGTTTCAATATGTTCTGATATGTAATACTTACTATCAGTATATCTATAAGCCTTAATGTCTTTAGGACTGAATTCTTCTCTTTCTCCCTCCAAGTTTCTTTTGAAGAAACATTTTTCGGAGTTCATTCGAGTCCCTCTATAGTCGATAAATCCATAGGTCGTGTCCTGATCCCAGGAAACTATATAACCTTCGCGAAAATCATTTTGGCCGTAAGAAGAAAAGCTAAATAAAATCAATGCGGCTAGAAGCCATTTAGAACTAGTCATGTGAATTTGGTTGATCCCAGCTCAAAACTACATTATTTTTCGTCTTTCAAATCATTATCAATTTCACTACTCATACTACGCGTGATTTGATCCATTTCTTGTGAGGCTTCCTGAATCTTATCTAACCAAAAATCTTTCTGTTTCTCCTCTTCTTCTTTTCTCAATAAGTTCATCAAACCCAATATTCTAGTCAATGGGCCTCTGACTCGATGTGCATTGTCGAAGGCAAACTTGGTTAGTTTACCATTCTTATCCTGAATTTCTTTGGTGCGAATCTCCACCAGATCCTCTAGCTTCTCATTCATGGTATTTAGGGCTTCATTGTAGGTTCTCAATTCTTCCGCTTGATCCATTATTGCCTTATTGAGTTGCTCCAGTTCCTTGTTTTTTTCGCTTAACTGTGTAGTACGCTGACGTACCATTTGCTTCAATCTTTTTTCACGATTCATCAATCGGTAGGTTCGCCATTGGATCACTCCCAACACGATCAAAGCGAATACTGAAGCCCAAATCAACAAAGCCCACCAAGTCAACCACCATGGTGGCAAGATCACAATATCTAAACGCGTAGGCTCTTCTTGCCACACTCCATCATTATTCGATGCCTTTACCAAAAAGGTATATTTTCCTGGATTGAGATGGGTATAGGTGGCCTCCCGCTGATTCCCTACATAGTTCCAACCATCTTCCATTCCTTCCATCATATAGGCATATTGGTTAAACTCCGGACGCGTATAATTCAGCGCAACGAACCCGAATGTAAACCTCCATTGATGACTTTCAAAAGTCAGCTTATCCGTTTGTGAAATATGTCGACTTAGCAATTGAGTCGTATCACCAATACCTACTTTGTGATTAAAAAGTTTGAGTGAAGTGATGTGCACTTGAGGAGCTTGATCATTATATGGAATGTTTTTAGGGTCGAAATAATTCAAGCCTCCAGTTCCACCCACATAGATGAATCCTTCTCTGGTTTGAAGTATTGTGTTTTTTGTAAAATTGCCTTCCTGTAGCCCATCTCGTTTAGAATAATTAATCACCGAATCAGACTCCACAAAGTATCGGGTAAGACCTGCCGTGGTAGCCAGCCAATAACTCGATTCGTCTTCTTGAATTAAAGACCGAACGTCAGCAATGGGTAGTTTATCACTAAGGATAAAAGAATAGGTCATCGTTTCTGAATCGACCTCAATCAACCCCGATGAAGTTGCACATACGATCCTCCCTTCTCTAGTTTCATGAATCTGAGAAACCCAGTCATTGGCTATGTCCAATCCTTCTACCTGGTCAAAAATCAAAGGCTCAAAAATTCCTTTGTCCTTATTTTCATATTTCAAAAGATACAATCCAGCATTTTCTCCGCCGACCCAGATATTACCCTTGCTATCCTCAAACACTGCATAAGTCATATTGCTCCTGAGACTATGCGCTATAGATTCGTCAGCCCTAAAATTCATAACAGATCCGGTCTCAGGATTAATTTTGCTTAAACCCTGATTAAAACCAGTGACCCAAATATCACCATCCCGATCCGTGATCATTTCAAATGTACTTTGCAATTCGGCCAAATCAGGCCTGAATAACCTTATCTGCCTTGTTTGAGTATTGATAATATTGATGCCACCATTCCAGGTTCCCATCCAAATTTCATCATTAGGTCTTTCTAAAAAACACAATACCGCATCGGAGCTAATTGAATTAGATGACGCTTCCTGATAACGGATGACTTCTATCTTATTGTTATCTGGATTGTAGATGTTAATTCCGCCACCATCGGTTGCTATCCAGATTTTTCCCTCTTTATCCTGATGAAGGTCTCTGACAATATTATTGCTTAAACTTTCGCCCTTCTCCTTAGATTTTTTGATCAGATGAAATTTGAAACGATAAGGGTCAGCTACATCTACCCCTTCTAATGCGGTTCCTATCCACATTCTTTTTTGCCGATCTTGAAAAACACAGCGAATTGAAATATTGGTAATGGAGTTCATGGAGTTGTCAGGTATATATCGATAAAACCCGTCAATATTTGAATCAAATAGGTGTAAGCCGCCATTGTCATTGCATACCCAAATACGACTCTCCCGATCTTTATAAATAGAGACTATATGATTATTGAATAGTGAAAACTCATCATTCTTGGTATGAATAAAATTTTTCAAAACCACTGGATTCTTCGGTCCAAGCTTAATTAAAAATACTCCATCATTCGGGGTAGCAGCCCACAGTTGATTGTCCTTACCCACCACTATAGACACGACCTGACGTATGGTGTCACCTTCATTATTCACCAAAGGAAAGGAATGGGTTTTCCTTGTTTTGAGATCCAAATATTCCATTCCCATTTCGCTATGACCAATCCAGAGTCGATCATTATTTTTATCCAAGGCAATGGCTCGAAGGCTCATACTCTTGAGCAAGTAATTTGCCATAGGTTCTATCTCTCCTTTAGGAAAAAAAGGTTCGATTACATCAGAGTTATAATCATAGACTAAAAGTCCTTCATTCAAACTGGCCACATAAATCAAACCTCTGGTCGAATCCTCTTCCAGTTCCATGATCACATTTGGATTTTGCAACTCAGGAAAATATCGGTTCTCTACATGCAGGACATCGATCCGATCCAAATTTCGATTGTACTTGCAGAGTCCATCTGTCGCCCCCATCCATACTTCACCATATCGATCCGTTAGCAAACATTTGACACGGCTGGAATTAATGGCACTTGAATCACCTCCTTTTAGGAAAAGTCGAAAAGAGTGGCCATCATATTTGTGAAGCCCATCATTGGTTCCTATCCATACATAGCCCTCACTATCTTGAGCAAAAGCGGTAACCTGATTGTTGTTGAGACCTTCTATATGTTTGAAATATAGCTTAGGCTTAGCTCCATTTTGTTCCTTTCCAAGGGTGCTTTGACGCAATTCGCCTGCATTCACCGTAAGTGACGTCCATAGTATGGTTACAAAAGCGAGGAAATAATAAATCTGCATAGAGCTTAAGTGTTATCTAATTTAATTAAAAACCACTTAAGCCCTAACAGATAAAGATAATATGCTCTTAAAATTCAAATTTAATACCTTGAGCCAGAGGCAAATCATTGGTATAGTTGATCGTGTTGGTCTGTCTGCGCATATAGACCTTCCAGGCATCCGAACCCGATTCTCTTCCTCCACCAGTTTCCTTTTCACCTCCAAATGCTCCTCCAATTTCAGCGCCTGAAGTTCCAATATTGACATTAGCAATACCGCAATCTGATCCCTGATGAGATAAGAAAAATTCGGACTCGCGCATATCTCTGGTCATGATAGCCGAAGACAAACCTTGTGGCACATCATTTTGCATCGCAACGGCCTCTTCTAATTCGCTATACCTGATGAGATAGAGTATAGGAGCAAAGGTCTCACTCTGCACGATTTCCATTTCATTCTTTACCTCAAAAATAGCAGGCTTCACGTAGCACCCAGATTCATATCCATTACCAGCCAATACTTCACCATCGACTATCGTTTTGGCTCCCTCCTTCTTAGCTTTGACAATGGCATTTTCATACATTTGGACTGCATCTTTGTCGATCAATGGTCCCACATGATTCGATTCATCCAGTGGGTTGCCAATCTTCAATTGACCGTATGCGCTCTTTAATTTCTCTGCCACCTCATCAAAAATATCCTCATGAATAATCAATCGACGAGTAGTGGTGCATCGCTGGCCACAGGTTCCCACTGCTCCGAATACAGCTCCAATCAGAGACATATCCAGGTCGGCATTTTTAGTCATGATTATGGCGTTGTTTCCTCCTAATTCTAACAAGGCACGGCCTAGTCGTTTACCGACTTCTTCTCCTACTGCTTTACCCATTCGGGTAGATCCAGTGGCTGATACCAATGGAACATTCTTATCCTGGCTCAGTAATTGTCCGATTTTTGCATCCCCAATGACCAAATTACTCACCCCCTCGGGAACATGGTTTTTGGCAAAAACTTCTGCCGTTATTTTTTGACAAGCAATGGCTGTCAAAGGAGTCTTTTCGCTAGGCTTCCAAACCGTCACGTCTCCACAAACCCAGGCAAGGGCGGTGTTCCAAGACCAAACGGCTACTGGAAAATTAAAAGCAGAGATAATTCCGACTATCCCAAGTGGATGATATTGTTCGTACATGCGATGTCCCGGTCTCTCAGAGTGCATCGTCAACCCATATAGCTGCCGCGATAATCCAACTGCAAAATCACAGATATCGATCATCTCCTGCACTTCGCCAAGACCTTCCTGATACGACTTTCCCATTTCGTAAGAAACCAGTTTCCCTAGAGCTTCTTTATTTTTCCTAAGGGCCTCTCCTAACTGCCGAACTACCTCTCCCCTTTTAGGAGCAGGCACCATTCTCCATTCTTTGAATGCCGTCTGGGCTTTAGTTATGACTTGATGATAAGCATCCGTATCAGCTGCTAGCACTTTGGCTATTTCCTTGCCATCGGCAGGCGAAGAAGATATGATGGTTTCTCCTGAAGTTTTGATCCACTCGGTCCCTGTACTCACACCGAGTTCGGATGCTGATAATTGAAGACTATCGAGCGCCTCCTTAATTCCGTAAAAATTTGACATATTTTGGGTATTTGTGTTTAGACAAATCTATGCAATGCATATCGATTCTGTGAATAAAATCTAGGGATTGTCGCTCCTTATTAGCAAGCGATGATCTTGCGTGAAACATGTGAAAATACCCAGACCTCCCATGATGTTTCCTTCTAATGGCGATGGGAAAGTCACATTATCCTGACTGGCATTTTTTGCTGCATCAAGTGACTTTTGATACCTAAAATTCTCTCTCGTCACTCGCATTAAAGTCACGTCTACTTCTGAGCTTAGTGATAAAGAATCTGAATCAATTACTGCATTCAAGGTTTGCCTTTCCTCCAGAAAACTATAATCCAGATAGGTCAACTCATTTTTTTCCTGAGGCCTCTCGCCTTGGTTTTCTACCTGATAATTGATGATGTAGAGAAAGTAATTTTCTTGTGGATTATCAGAGCTTTCGAATTGGATGGAAATTTGATTGTCTGTCCAATTGGCTTCCAAAATATCAATGGAGGAAGGTACTTTGGTAAATCCTCTGATAGAGTCTCCCTGAGGAGAAACAACCAGCAAATCCACTTGATTTGCCTCAGGTCGCAAGCGTCGGCCACTCCCAAAATTGTATATATACCCCGTTTCATCTTCTATAAAAAGGCTCTGTAAAAGTTCGACTGTATCTTGCTCTATGATAAACACATCGAAATCAAGGGAGTAGTCCAAGATAAAATCCTCAAAAATAGGCGAGACCTCTGTAGCGGATAAATTGAACAGAGAATCCGGTTGCAAATAGCACTCGATGAAATACTGACGCTCGATATCAACATTTTGAATGTCCAATTCTCTTTCGAGATCACAACCAAAGAGAATCAAGGAGAAGATGACGATATATTTCAATGTGCCTTTCATCTTATTTGAAATAAAACGTGAGTGAAAGATAAGGCACAAAAGGTAAGACCATTTTGGATTTTGGCACGAACGAAACAAAGAATTCATCGTTCTTCTCTACTTCGAAATAGACAAAATCAGCGTTCTGTCGATTATATGTATTGTAGGTACCGCCCGCAATTTTTAGTGATGTTTTGCTTCCCATTTGAGTCCAATAATTCACCCCCAGATCCAACCTATGGCGTGCTGGCAGTCGGTAATTATATCGATCGCCATAAACTGGCACATAGTTCACGATAGAATTTGGATCCGTCAAATCCTTTGCAACAATTATTCCTCCTGGAATGGTGACATATACACCTGATGCATACGTCCAAAATGCGGTAGCTGACCAATGCTGATTCAGATGAAAGATAATACTAGAAGAAATATTAGCAGTAATATCAAACGGTGGGCTAAAAATATCTCCATCATTGATTTCGTCGAAGAGACGGATTGATTTGAGATAAGTATAATTGATACTTGCTTCTATTTTCTCACTATTGAGTTGAAGGGAAGATTCTACACCATAGGCCTCACCTATTCCTTCCAACATCCTGATCGATTCAAAGTCCAAATTAGAACGGCTGTCAGCACTAAAATCTTTCACATGCTGCATGTATTTATAAAATGGTGATACAGTTACGCTCAGTCCTTCAAGCAAATTCCATCTAGCTCCTAAAGAAATCTGATCGCTAGTAGCAGATTTATTATCCTCCCCCAAAGGCACCGGAATATCAATCGGGCTTCTAATAGTAAAAAAGGGAAGTTTTTCTTCATATTGATTAGTTCGAGCATAATCTAACCACAGCTCCAAATGATCCGAATAACGCTGAATTTTGAATCGAGGAGCCAGATCTATAAAATCCGCCTGACTAGAAAAATAGGAGGCGTTAGCACCCAAAGTAAAACTCCACTGGTCTGTTGGGAAATAGATCCAATCCATAAACAAGCTATGTAAACTGGTATTCAAATTACTTTCGTTTTCGACATCCACTCCTTCGATGATATTGTAGCTGGAATGCTCAAATCGATAACCTGCCATAAGAGATAACTTGTCATTAAAGGCTTGAGACCATTTGAGAAGGGAGGAGTAATTACTTGATGTACTTCTGATTTTTTGATTCGCAGACTCATTACGATATCTAGAGTCATTATCATTATATCCAATTTGTAAACTTAGATCGCCTCTATTTGCAAGCTTTCTAGTTACCCCAACTATCCCAGAATTAGCCTTCCAATTCAGTTTGTTGAGGTTGTCATTGTTCAAAACCAATGGCAAATCATCCGATGAGGACAATCCAAAAAATGAAACAGTCCAATCATCTCTCACTTGCCATTCATAGGACAAAGTAATATCTCTTAAAGAATACTTTGGGATTTGATCCAATTTCTCTCGCTTTTCATACATATCGGAAACCAAATGCAAATAGGACTGACGCCCAGACACTTTAAGCTTATGTTGTTTTTCCTTCCCAAAAGCACTTCCTAATTTAATTGAAGAAGAAATCACTCCTGCAGATACAGCCAATTCTGTAGCCTCGAGTTCGGGACTCGAATTCATATCCACGTAACCCGACAATTTGCCATTGTACAATGAAGGAAAACCTCCCTTATATACTTCCGCCTTATTCAAAATATAAGGATCAAAAGCTGTAACCAAAGTAGAAATGTGTTTCGGATCTGCAATTCTCACCCCATTGACTAAAAAGGCATTTTCGGTAGTACTACCACCTCTTACAGATATTCCTGCATCAAAAGAATTGATATTGGAGATCCCCGGTAGGGTTACCAGATATTTGACAATATCATCCTCTCCAAACAGAGTGGCCAAATTTTGAATATCAATAGCTTTGACCTTTTCAATATCACTAACCACATCTGCTTCCACCTTGACCTCATCCAGCGTTCGATCAGATTCCTTCAAACTAACCATCAACTCTGTTGGCTTTACCAAATTGATGAAAAATGACTCATAATTGACATGAGTAAAACTCAATTGGCAGGGAGTTTCACAGGAAAGGCTAAATGCTCCACTATTAGTTGAATAAGTAGCCCTTTCTCCTTCTAGTACCTTTACATGAACTCCCGAGATACCTTCTCCATTTTGACCCACTACTCTACCACTAATTAATTCTTGGGCTAGGGTCAAATAAGAAAATCCCCAGCAGAATAACAGCAGTAAAGTATTTTTGGTGAGCATAGACTAAAATTAAAAAACCCCAATCTATAAGATCAGGGTTCTGAATTAAATATATTTTTTGCTCCTATCAAGGAGCTGTCTTTTGGATATACTCCAGATTGTAGGTCACAGCTACTGATCCATTGATCGGAATACCAAAATCTTCAAGTTCTGCACTCAGATCCAAAGGCACATCACTAGCGGATACCTGAAGGTAAGTCTTTATTTGGGTAGGATACCCTCCATTGTTAAATGCAGTATATTCATTGAAAATGGCACTACCATGACCAGCCCATGAAACCTGCTTGATCGCATTGGAATTCTTAAAGAACGACAATAATGGATTAGCGGCCATAAAGGTGTGATTCATAAAATCCTTCATCGTATAGTCATACTTGATACTCAGCATCGGAGTATAGTCATTCGGGTAATGGTACTTTTCAACCACCATTCCCAAAGTGGCGTCATATTCGTCATATGCATAAATTAATCCCAAAGAGGCTAAAACTGTTGGATCAGGACCTGTGTCTCCATCCCCCTGCAATAGTGAAGGATTGACTGCAAACTCGATAGGGTTGCCCTCAGTGTCATATGAAATACTCACTACATCTGGCGCACTTTCCTTGATTACACTTATGTTGATCAATTTCCCGTTTGCGTCATAGGTAAAGCCTAAATAATCTTCAAAACCCGGTACCTCTAAATTCGGATTATAAACCGCCACATTCGTCACCTGCCCATTGGTAACAGTTACATTAACGACATCCTCAAACGTACCATCAATATCTGATTGCAGATTAAAATTACCTCCTGGTGTATCATAAGAATACTGTAAAGTGTATGAGTCCATCACTTCTCCTGGCTCGTATCCTGAATATCTCTTGAAAAGCGTTTTATAAGCACCTGACAAACCAAGACCTGGATTCTCATAGTCAGTACTTGCTATTTCAGTAAAATCCTCTATTAAATCTGGTGTAACCGTAGCATCAATGTTATCAACAGGTAAGGTAGTCGGGAAAGCTGGCTGACCCCATGGATAATAATTGATAGTGGTATACCCACCTAATACAAATTGGCTATTGGTCATGTCATAGTAGCTCAAGTCAATGTCGTAGGCGTTTATTGAATTGTAAGTGCCAGACCAAATCCCATCCGTTTCATTGTAAGGAGTAGACCATGCATAAATTCCCTCAGGCCCTACTTCCACGATACCAAATTCTTGAGTGGCATCAGCATTTCTAACCATGTACTTACGTACGACATCTTCGTACAATTCAGTGGTCTCATTGTATTCATTCACAACAACATATAACAAACTATCATTGAAAATCCCATCCGTTGACATGGCCGTATACAGCTCGCTTTCATATGTGGGATCATATACTCCGCCTGTAATTTCGGTAAACGCATCAGCTAAAGTCATTTTGATTCCCAATTCCTTGTCAGGCCACACTTCACCTTCCTGAATCGCTTTTTTCTTAGTAGCAAATTCAGTGAATGTTTGAGTCTGAATATCACCATCCGCGGTGTAGGTTCTATCGATAGTCAGATACTTAGTAGGGACATTTAAAACAGTCGTATTATAAGTAATGGTTTGCAACCTGTCATCGATGTTATAATCAAAGGTTACAAAAGGAACATCTCCATTATAGATTGCTGACAGCAAGAATTCTCCGTTAAGATCATTCAATTTTACTCCAGTCAAAGAAGCCTCATAGGATAACAAGAAATCATAAGTAGTGGCATCATCCAATACTATAGTAAGAATACCAGTAGTTTGGTCATAGGAAACTGATGCAATGCCATTCCCATCCAGCCCGTTGGTCCCCTGTGCTAAAACTCCTGTATCCACTGTACCGATCCACCAATTGCCATTGGTACCAATATAAGGAGTTTCACCATCCACACCATCAGTCCCATTCGTTCCATTCGTTCCAGCGGCTGCTACTCCTGTATCTACCGTACCAATCCACCAGTTGCCATTAGTCCCGATAAAGGGTGTTTGACCATCTACGCCATTCGTTCCATCAACCCCGTCTGTACCATTC
Organism: Reichenbachiella ulvae; assembly: GCF_025833875.1. Classification (NCBI taxonomy): domain Bacteria; kingdom Pseudomonadati; phylum Bacteroidota; class Cytophagia; order Cytophagales; family Reichenbachiellaceae; genus Reichenbachiella; species Reichenbachiella ulvae. The sequence goes on from NZ_JAOYOD010000001.1 coordinate 3,817,548, forward strand.
GTTCCGTCAATACCGTCCTGACCTTGTGCTGGAACTCCTGTATCTGTAGTTCCAATCCACCAATTACCATTAGTGCCAATATAGGGTGTCTGGCCATCCACACCATCAGTTCCGTTTGTTCCATCTGTTCCGTTCGTACCATCTATTCCATCTTGTCCTTGGGCGGGAACTCCCGTATCAGTTGTACCTATCCACCAATTCCCATTCGTACCAATGTAAGGTGTTTGACCGTCTGCTCCATCTGTACCGTTGGTACCATTAGTTCCATCCACACCATCCTGACCTTGGGCAGGAACTCCCGTATCGGTTGTACCAAACCACCAGTTACCATTCGTGCCAATGTAGGGTGTTTGACCATCTGTACCATTCACTCCTTCTGCTGGCACTCCTGTATCAGTACTTCCCGTCCACCAATTGCCATTTGATCCTATGTAAGGCGTCAGTCCATCTGTACCATCTACTCCATCAGTTACTTCAAATTTCACTCCAGTGTCTTGACCGCCAACCCACCAGTTACCATTTGAACCTATGACTGGTATCTCGGATTCGGCAGGAACTCCAAGGTCCACCGACCCTATAAACCAATTACCATTTTCACCCACTACAGGAACATGTTGTTCAGGCAATGGAGTACTTATAATTGATCCATCACTGAATACAAGCACGAGGTTGTTCGCCTCTACTCTAACTTCAGTTATCGAATTATTTTGATCTAGTAAATTTTTTAGTGCGTCAATTTCAGCGAGTAGTTCCTCTCTTAATTCTTCTATCTCTGGCGTATTGTCTTGAGTGATACAAGCTGAAGTAATGCAAATGATTGAAAGAAGGAGAAGGGTGCTTAACTTTTTCATATTGGTTCGGCAAATAGGTATAATACAAACAAATGTAGGAAGATTACAAGCTTAAAATCAAATGAGTCATCGAATAATGCCATGCATTCATCCAAAAATGTAACTTCCCTTGTGATATTAAACAAAAAAGCCGTTGAACTTATTGTCCAACGGCTCTATTATTTATCTATACATCATTGATTACCAACCGATACCATAGTATGCCTTTTGTCCATTTGGATAAATACCTTCTATCAAAACGCCAGAACCATCATTAGCTGCAGTCAATGCTCTGGACAAATCCTCTACATTACTGATGCTTCTTCTGTCAATTCTAGTGACTATAAAACCTTCGTTGATTCCGGCTTCTTTCCAGATACCAGATTCCAGCACTACCAATTTGGCTCCACCTTCCAGATTTAACCGTTCTTTATCTTCATCGGCCAAATCCTCAAAAGTCGCCCCCTGAATTATGACACTGTTGTTAGTAGCTGCTACAGTAGTAGTAGTGCCTAATGTATTCTTAAGAGTCGCAGTTACCGTCTTTTCTTTTCCATCTCTTAGAATGGTAACATCGATTTTATCACCAGGTCTATTCAGAGCCACTTTCTCTTGCAATTCCGAAGTTTTGTTGACTCTCGCTCCATTGATTGCAATAATCACATCTCCCTCTTTGATGCCTGCTTCATCAGCTCCACTATTCGCATTCACTCCACTTACGTATACCCCTTGCAATACACCTAAGTCTTCCTCTTCAGACAACTGGGCGTTGACATCTGTAATATTAATACCTAGTAAGGCTCGCTGTACTACCCCGTACTCTTTAAGGTCTTCCACTACTTTTTTTACCAATGTGGATGGAACGGCAAAAGAGTAACCCGCATAAGAACCCGTAGGAGTGGCAATAGCGGTATTAATTCCAACTAACTCACCATTCAAATTAACCAATGCTCCACCAGAGTTTCCTGGGTTTACTGCCGCATCGGTTTGTAGGAAAGACTCAATCTGAAGTCTGTTTCGATTTCTTAGGATGTTGATATTTCTCCCTTTGGCACTAATAATACCAGCTGTAACAGTAGATCTAAATTCAAATGGATTACCCACTGCTAGCACCCATTCACCTACCTCAATGGCATCCGAATTACCGAATTTTACAAATGGCAATCCCTTTTCGTCTATTTTCAACAGGGCCAAATCAGTAGTTGGGTCCGTACCCACCATCTTGGCTTTGTAGGTTCTATTATCATTGAGTAGTATCTCTATATCATCAGCATTTTCAATCACATGATTATTAGTTGCGATGTAACCGTCAGGGCTAATAATAACTCCACTTCCAGTGCCTACAGAAGGTCGCTGCTGGTATCCCCCTCCTCCTGGTGCTCCAAAAAACTCTCTAAAATATTGTTCGAATGGATCTCTAGATCTACCTGCAGCAGGCTGAGCCTCTACTGTGCTGCGAATATGCACTACCCCAGGAGTCACCACCTTGGCAGCATCCACAAAGTTTAATTCCGCAGGAACTGAAGCTTTAGGGCTATTACTAAAATTAGAAAACTGAACTTCTTGTTTAGGTGGGTTTACTGGTTCAACTACCTCGTTATCTATCAATATATGATAACCACCTATCGCTACTACACCTCCTATGAGTGAAGCAGCTATCATTCCTATAAAGTTTTTTCTTGTACTCATATCTCTTAGTATTTGGAATCTGAACAATTAACGATATAAAAAATTATTTGATCCAGTGCTTAACAATCTTTAACACAAAACCCCGGCAAAAACCCCATAAGGGTTAATAACCGGGGCTAAACCAACCTAACCTAAACTTACTTTATTGCAATGTTCTTCTTTTGGATTTTCTTCACATCTTTTGGTACGACGATGTTTAGAATTCCATCTTCAAGTTTAGCATCTACCTTCTCATCGTCAATATTATCTGGCAATTGGAAAGCCCTGCTAAATGAACCATATCTGGTTTCAACGCTGTGGAAGTTTTTCTCATCCTTCTTCTCCTCAAACTTTCTCTCTCCACTTACAGTTAAAACACCGTTGTTCAAATCAATATTGACATCTGACTTTTTGAAGCCTGGCAGTGCAAACTGTAGTTCAAAATCTTTTTCAGTTTCAGAAATGTCTACTTGTGGAATAAAGAATCTTTCAAGCGACAAGTCTGTATTGAAAAAGTTGTCGTTAAAAATGTCATCAAAAAATCTGCTAACACCTTGTGTTCTTGATTTTGCTGGGTTGTATTTAATCAGTGACATATCTTTAAAATTTTAAGTTTAATAATCAATTTCACTCAGTGTATAGCGAGTTCTATGCCAATACAATTTTTCAGACAAAATACTGTCATTAAGTCCGTTTTTGCGAATTAATAGCAAAATAACATGTCATTATGACCGCAATTATCTGAGGTGATTTAAAAATATTCCCTAAGAACCCTGAATCTTCCAACTCTATTCCTGAACAATGAAAAAACTAGATATTTTTTTAGTACTTGTTTTGTGAATTTAAAATATAGCTGCTAACATTGCATTCCCAAAATCAAGGAGCCAATAAGATGGTTCAGATTTATTCCTCAGTAGCTCAGTTGGTTAGAGCATCTGACTGTTAATCAGAGGGTCACTGGTTCGAGCCCAGTCTGAGGAGCCAAAGAGAAATTAAAGAGATACAAAACCCGCTAGAAAGCACTTCTAGTGGGTTTTTTGCTTTTACACCCTCCCAGTTTCTAACCATTAGAAGCAGATTGAATGTATCCAAATCGGTCCCCCATTCTCAAAATCGGTCCCCTATTATAACAACTCTTAAAATAGTTGTTATAGCATTGATTTTCAGACATTTATATTTGTTTCTATTGGTCACTTTTATTAACTTATTATAAGACCTTTTAATAAACATCAATTATATGGAGAGAATTAATGTGCTGTTTTATCATTATAAATCTAAGGTGAATAGCAAAGGCCTAGCACCTATATACTTACGAATTACAATCAACGGAAAAAGCTCAAAGTATTCTACCGGAATTAAAATCCCTGAGAAAGATTGGGACGCTTCCAAAAACCGAATTAAAGGCAGGAGTACTGAAGTAACTCGATACAATAACCAGCTCGATCGATTAAGGTCTCAGGTATTAGACATAGCCTACGATCTTGAAAGAAAAAACATGCAAGTGAGTCCTGATAAGATCATCAAAGCATTGAAAGGTGAAAGAATTGAGCAAGCTACACTAATGAATACTTTTGACCAGTATATCAGTGGTATTCAAAAATTGGAGGGAAGAAGCTATCAGCAATCTACTATCAATAAGTTCAAGTACATTCAAAAGCACCTCAAGAACTTCCTGAAAACAGAAATGGACTTGGATGATGTATTGTTATCCGAAATGAAGAAAGGCTTCCTATCTCGATACGAACAATTTTGTTTGCAGAGAGTAGAGCAAATCACCGTAAATAAGGAAATACAACGCATCAAACACGTGATGAATTATGCAGAAGAACATGAGTTGATTGATAAGAACATTTTTCGCAATTATCGAATGAAGCATGTGAATAAAGAGGTTGTGTTTCTTAATGAAGATGAATTGAAGAGACTAGAGGAAAAGGAGTTTCAAATAGAACGTCTGGAGTATGTTCGAGATTTCTTCCTTTTTTCATGTTATACAGGATTGGGTTATGCAGAATCTGAAGCATTAAGTGTTTTTAATATCTCACAACTAAAGGACGGATTCAAGTGGATAGAAGTAGTAAGAAAGAAAACACAACTTTCCTATAGCGTCCCCTTGCTTCCGAAAGCTGAGGCATTGCTTAACAAGTATGCCAATCATCCATTGTGTGAGATAAAGGGCACCTTGCTGCCTGTATACTCTAATCAAAAAGTTAATAGTTATTTAAAAGAGATAGCCGAATTGTGTGGAATCACAAAGAGACTAACTCACCACGTTGCGCGTAAGACCTTCGCGTCAACAGTTTTGATACTTAATGATGTGCCTATGGATATTGTGTCTAAGGCCCTTGGTCATTCTAATGTAACCATCACTCAAAAGCACTATGCAAAGGTGAGGGATATTGGGTTGGCTAAGCACTTTCAAAACCTCAAGAATAAGGTTGATGAACAAAGTGTTAAATATTTAAAAAGAGTCTCATGAGTACTAACGATTTATTAACTAAGAAAGATCTGGCTGATTTTGAAGAAAGAATGAATGAAAGGTTCCAACAAGCATTGGCACATTCAGGAGCATCCAAAAAAAGATGGTTGCGATCGAAGGAGGTTGCCGAAATGTTGGGCATTTCAATGTCATCACTTCAAAATTTTCGGATCAATGGCACATTGCCATATGCAAAATTGGACGGAACCATTTTCTACGATTATGATGAGATCATGGCCGTCATGAAAGCCAATGAGGTAAGGGCTTAATATTATATCCCCCATACACATAGGCACCTATTACTAACCCCCCGGGGCTAATCCAAATGGAAAAGCACCCCGGGGGATTTTTTATTTGCATATCAGAAAGCAGCACCCACTCATATACCCTTCAATTCCAGCAGTTAATTCAATTCATATTAAGTGCAGTTCTCACGCCTTAATAAGACTGCCGATTTCCGATAAAATTAACCAATTAAAATGAGAATAATTCGCTGCTCTTGCAACACAGTTGCATATTTATTTTGACATGTTCAATTGATAAAACCTTACTTAGCCCTCACTTTCTGGAGATGTTTTACACAGCAAAATCATTGTAGTCATCTTAAGTTCAGTCCATACACCCATTCCTTTCAGAAAAGTCATACTTAAATTTTACAAACATGAATGTATTAGTCGTTTCAGGAAGATTGACCGCAGATGCTGAGGTCAAAACTATCAACAATGGAAAATCACTTTTAAGCTTTTCTCTAGCAGATAATGAGATCTACTACGATACAGAAGGTAACAAGGTAGATACTGTCGAGTTTCACAAATGCTTCAAATGGAGTAAAACCGTTCCTAAGGTTGCTGACTTTCTCGTCAAGGGAAGGAGTATTTCTGTAAAGGGCCGATTGGTCACTAACAAATGGAAAGATGCAGAAGGAAATGATAGAGCTCAAAAAGTGTTGCGAATCAGCGAATTGAATCTTTGATAGTATGCCAGGTGAAAGCCTGGCATAAGCTCAGTACACCCATTGTGCCTTTCAAAAAACATATATGAAAAGTACAATCGAAACGGTCAAGCGAGTAGCCGAGGTTAAGGCTACCTACCATTCTAATGAACCGATCAATCTAACAACAATTAATAGTTCTCAGCAGGTGAACTCACTTATTAGAGAAGTATTCCCTGTGGACATTCAGCATAGAGAGGCATTCATTGCCTTGTTTCTCAACAGAGCCAATCAAATCCTGGGATATTCTATCATATCAATTGGAGGAATATCAAGTACGCTGGTTGACCCGAAACTAATATTTCAGCATGCCCTATTGTGCAATGCTTCACAGTTCATCGTGGCACATAATCATCCCAGTGGAAAGCTCAACCCCAGCAATCAGGACTTGTCAGTTACTAGAAGGCTTCAGCAGGTGGGTGAACTCATGGAGTTACCCTTGATTGATCACTTAATCATTTCTAATAGTGGATATAAAAGCTTTGCGGATGAGGGCCTCTTGTGAGGCTTTTATCTGTTTTATTTTAATTGCTTGGAAAGCACTATTCTTTTTAACAAATTGGGTGCTACTTCTAAAACAATACCAACTGGATGTCTACAAAGTTCTTCACAAATGAAAAGGACAATAGTCTGCTAAAAAAATTCGAAGGTGCGTTTAAGCATATTCCCAATATCGATATGTTTGATGCCATGGTGGGGTATTTTCGTGCATCAGGTTATTTCAGTATCCGGCCATTCATTGATAAAGTGCCGAAAGTTCGAATCCTCGTCGGAATCAATGTTGATACTCTAATTGAAAAATATCAATCAATAGGTCAACAATACCTAAGGGATCCAAAGGATACAAAAGACGAATTTATTAAGCATATTAAAAATGATATTCAGGAAGCTGAATATGACCAAAAGGTTGAAGATGGAATATTCCAGTTTCTAAAAGATTTGGTTAATGGAAAGATTGAAGTAAAAGCACATCCAGACAGGAAATTACATGCAAAAATATACATTCTCCGTCCTAATGACTTTAATGAATATACACCTGCTAGCGTAATAACGGGTTCTTCCAATCTAACTGATGCAGGTCTGGGTACCACAGAATCATCAAACTATGAATTCAACGTTGAGCTTAGAGATCACTCAGATGTACAATTCGCAACAGATGAGTTTCAGCGTTTATGGGAACAGGCGATAGACATATTGCCAGTCGATCTCCAGAAGATCAAAAATGAAACTTATCTAAATGACAATTTCACTCCTTATGAACTGTATATCAAATTACTTATTGAATACTTTGGAAAAAGGATCGATTATGACCCAGCCAATATAGATCTATTGTTGCCAGACAATTTTAAAAGACTCACCTACCAAGCCGAAGCAGCCATTGAAGGTTATGAAAAATTGCTTAAGTACAACGGGTTCTTTCTCGCTGATGTAGTTGGGTTAGGTAAGACTGTAATTGGTGCGATAATAACTAAAAAATTTATCTATGAAAATGGCTACCATACAAAGGTGCTGATAGTGTTTCCGCCAGCCCTTGAAGACAATTGGAGACGCACGATAAGAGACTTCCATATTTTTAACAATTGCTATTTCATAACAACTGGAAGCCTTCATAAAATACTGGATGACAAAACAGCTGATTACCCTAATGCTGATGAATATGATTTAATTATAATTGATGAGGCACATAAATTTAGGAATGACACTTCTCAGATGTATGAGAAGCTACAGACCATAACCAAAACAGATAGGCGGATACCGGGAGAAGATGGAGACAGGAGAAAGAAAGTAATGCTTCTGACCGCTACCCCTTTAAATAACCAACCGGCAGATATTGAGAATCAAGTCTACTTATTCCAGGACAAAAGAAACGCAAACCTACCTAAGGTAAAAGATCTTCAATCATTCTTTAAGCCACTCAAAGATCGGTACAAAGACCTCAAGCGAGAAGATCGTTTAGATGTTAAAAAAGTAAAGAAGATTTTTGATGAAATCCGAGACAAGGTGATAGAACCGCTGGTAATCAGAAGAACCAGAACAGACATCCTAAACAATAAAGAATACGTCAAAGACATTAAAGAACAAGGTATTGTCTTTCCAAATATCAACCCACCCAATCCAGTATATTATGAATTTGATGATGAGCTGAGTAAGTTATTTGATTTGACAGTGACATATATCACTAGCCTGGATGAGAAAGGACGCGAAGCTCCTGGGTTGGACTATTATCGTTACAGAGCCATTGAGTTTTTACTACCAGAGCATCAGGCAAAGTATGGTGATGTAAAATCCATTTCGGGCAGATTGGCTGCCATCATGAAAACACTTTTGGTCAAAAGATTGGAAAGTAGCTTCCATGCCTTTAAAATGTCTCTTTACCGTTTCCAGAAGAACACCCAGCACATGATAGATATGTTTGAAAATGACAAAATCTACATTGCCCCAGACGTAGATGTCAATAAATACTTGGATGAGGGTAAAGAAGATGAGCTGGAAGAAAAGATCAATGAAAAGGCAGGTAACAATCAGGCCTATGAAGCGTCAGACTTTCATGATGAATTCGTTGACAATCTAAAAAAGGATAAGGCTATCATTGATGAACTCGTTTCAAATTGGGACAAGGTAACATTTGACCCAAAGATTGAAAGGTTTATGATTGACCTGAAAAAGACTTTTTTGAAAAAGAAGAACAACCACTCAGGTAAGCTGGTCATATTCTCTGAATCAAAAGAAACAATCGACTACATTGAAGAGCATTTGGAAGCTGCGGGGTTCAACAAATCGCTGGCCATAAGTGCGGATAATAGGAAGGATAAAGAGAGAACCATTCGAGAAAATTTTGACGCTAATCTGGATAGAAAAGAATGGAAAAAGCAATACAATTTTATACTTACAACTGAGGTACTAGCTGAAGGTATAAATCTGCATCGCTCTAATGTCATTATCAACTACGATGTACCATGGAATGCCACCCGACTGATGCAGCGGATTGGAAGGGTCAATCGTATCGGTACAGAGGCATCTGAAATCAACATTTATAACTTCTACCCAACAGATAAGTCTGACAACCATATTAAACTCACCAACAATGCCTTGAAAAAACTACAGGCTTTCCATACCGCTTTTGGTGAAGACAGTCAGATTTATTCTCAACTAGAAGAGATAGGTGAAGCTGGACTATATGGATCACAGCTCAAAGAAGAAGTGAGTGAAACGCTGCTATATCTACAGGAACTACGTGATTTCAAAATGGAGAATCCCCAATGGTTTAACAAAATAAAGCTGATTCCCAAAAAAGCCAGAATTGGAAGAAAGCTGGAAAATGTAACCAATGCACACGAAAAGCTACCTGAAGCTACTATTTCATACATCAAGTCAGAAAATCATCCAGGAGTGTTCTACCTTACCGATGCTACCAATGTCAACCATGAACTCAACTTTGTGGAAGCCGCCAGAATTTTCAAAACATTGGAATCTGAAGAAGGAGTAAAAATCACAGAAACGCATCACAAGCAAGTGAGTAGTGCTGTGGATCATTTTAAAAGAACTTTCAAAGCAGAGACCACCAAAAAAGTAGTCAAAGGAGACCTGTCACCTGCTGAGAAAAGGATTATTCCCAAGCTGGAATTTTATAAAGACTTTGCTAAAGATGATTTTATGAAAAAAATCATGGCTCGTACCATAGAAGAAGTAAAAAACGGATCTCATAGAATGCTACCTAATGAACTGGATAAGTTCTTCAAACAATCAAAAAAAGAGAAAATCAATGATCCAGCACTTGTGCTCTCCTCTATGTATGATCAGGTATTGAAGAAATTTAACTTCCAAACGGATATCGAAAACTCATCAACTGCTGATGTTCATGAAAAAGCAATCAGGGCATTTGCCAAGCCTCAGATTGTGATTTCCGAGACATTTACTAACCATTAACTACCCGACCACAATGATTGATCTTTTATCCAGCCCATACAACAAACAAAGTTTCATAGACAAGCTCATTCTGCCCGTATTTCAAGGTAAAGTTGACAGCTTGGTTATATACGATGAGAGTCGAGTAGAGGAAGTATTACTTACTGATGGAGAAGAAGCTATTGCTGAAAGTATAATCAAGTACGGTGAGATCATCACCTCAGACAAAAGGACAATAGACTTATTTGAAGTGACCCTGCAGGACAGCAAAGTAATAGAGCGAAACAAAGTATCTGTCGGTAACATTGTGAAAAAACATATCATTGGAAACAATGCTGTCTTTGCAAGCTTTGCCTATGCAGATGCCACGGATCGAAACTGGCGTTTCTCCTTTATTGCGTTCGATAGTCAGTTTGAAGATGGTGATGTAGTACAGATAGAAACTAATCCCAAAAGATATACCTATGTCCTCGGACCTGGTGAGACCTGTCGGACTGCAACTGATCGTTTTACCTACCTGGCAGCTAAGTCGAGTATCGATCTGGCTCATATCAAAGAGGCTTTTAATGTGGAGAAAATCTCCAAAGATTTCTTCAACGATTATAGGGAACACTACCAAAACTTCTGTGAGTACCTCACAGGAAAGCGAATGGTCACTGTAAAAGGTAAACAGGTAGAAAAAAAAACAGGCGAAGCTTCCCCATTCCTGGCATCTGCATTCGATGGTAACGAAAAGTTTGCCCGAGACTTTGCCAAAAAACTTATGGGTCGTGTGGTCTTTCTTTACTTTATCCAAAAGAAAGGCTGGATGGGTGCTTCCACTTTGGCTTATGAAGATGGAAACCTCAACTTCATGCAAGATTTCTTTGAAGTAAGTGGCAAAACAGAGGACTTTTATCCTGAGTATCTTAGCAAGCTCTTTTTCGATACGCTCAATAATCCTGATCGTAAGGAAGACAGCTTCACCATGCCAGATGGCAACAAAATAAAGATTCCCTACCTAAACGGTGGCCTTTTCGAGCAAGAGTCAGATGCCTACGCAGATATTAAGTTTCCTTCTGCATTGTTTGAAGAGCTCTTCGAGCTGTTTAACCAATACAACTTCACCATCTATGAAGACAGCCCTGAAGACCACACCGTAGCGGTAGACCCAGAGATGCTCGGCCACATCTTCGAAAACCTACTGGAAGACAACAAAGACAAAGGCGCATTCTACACACCCAAGCAGATTGTACACTACATGACGCAAGAGAGCCTTATGGAATACCTGCTCACCCACTTGTCTAATCTCTCCAGAAAAGATCTCGAGCCGTTCATCAAAGACAAAGTAAGCAATGGCCTGAAACCAGACAAGCTCAAGGAAATAGGCCAACTACTGAACAAGGTGAAAATCTGTGACCCGGCCATAGGATCAGGAGCTTTCCCCATGGGACTACTGCAAGAGATATTTTCTCTTAAAGAACTCATTGCTTTTGAAACGGACCAAAACTGGCAGCCCGCTAAAGTCAAAACCGATATTATTCAAAACTCAATATATGGTGTAGATTTAGAAAAGGGTGCGGTAGACATTGCTCGATTGCGCTTTTGGCTCTCGCTGGTGGTGGATGAGCTTACTCCTAAGCCTCTGCCCAATCTGGATTACAAGATCATGCAGGGCAATAGCTTGCTGGAAAGTTATGAAGGTATACCCCTGAATAACTTAATGAAGCCCTACACTATATCTTATGTAGAGGAAGATGGTCAGGCATCTTTGTATGGCAATACCAAGGTAAAAGAACAGCATCATCTCAGTACCGAAAACCAACAAAAACTCGAAGCGCTGGTGCATGAATATTTTGCCTGTACTACGCCTGCTCGTAAGCAAGAGATCAAAGAAGAGATAGACCAGCTAGTGCATGAGCATATCGAGTACAATATTGGTTTGGAAGAAAGTAAAATCACCATTTCCATAGCAGAAACTGAAGCCCGTCTTGTATCCATCAAAATAGACCCTAAAACCTCGCCAGCGGTTCAGAAAAAAGCAAAAACAAAAAAGGAAAAAGAAGAGCGCTTGCTCCAAAAGCTTTACCAAGAACAAGCCAAGTTTCAAGTTATCAAAGAGAAGCTTGTGGAAGAGGAAAAATCACGAGAAAAGAATTACTTCCTATGGCACTTATACTTCAAAGAGGTTTTTGATACGGGAGGTTTTGATATTGTAATAGGTAATCCGCCATATGTGCAAATACAAAAAATGGGTAAAGAGGCGGATTTGATTAAAGCATCCAATTTCGATACCTTCAATCGAACAGGAGACGTTTATTGCATTTTCTTTGAATTAGGCAATAAGTTACTAAAGGAGGTAAAAGGTAATCTCATATACATTACTAGCAACTCATGGTTACGAGCAAACTACGGGAAGATATTGAGGCGATATTTCATTGATGAGACTTCTCCACTATGTCTTATCGACTTATCAGATTCCGACATATTTGAAACGGCAACAGTTAGAACGGCAATATTTCAATTCAAGAAAACTAAATCCAACCGCGTACTTAATGCATTGAGAATTACGAGAAAGAAAAATGTCTCATTAGATCAGTTCGATGTCTATGTGGGGCAAAACATAGTAGATATTCAAAACCTTAATGACAATGCTTGGACGGTAACGGACAAACAATCACAGCTAATTATTGATAAAGTCAGAAGTAAAGGTAAAATCCTTGATGAGTGGTGTATAGATATCAATTACGGTATTAAAACAGGTCTTAATGACGCTTTTTGGATAGATGGGGAGACAAGAAAAAGCATCATTGAGCAATCACCGAAAGAAGCATCCATCATCAAGCCAATGTTGCGAGGAAGGGATGTGAACAGGTATCAGGTTAATTTCAATAACTCATATCTAATTAATACTCACAATGGTATAAAAAAGAAAGACTTACCAAGGATCAATGTTGAACAAGACTTTCCTTTAATTTATAAGCACTTACAAAAATGGGAGAAGGAACTTATTGCTAGAGCAGATCAAGGTGATCATTGGAGTAATCTACGTAACTGTGCTTATCTCCAACAATTTGAAAATGCCAAAATTATTTACCCCAATATGTCATCAGAAATTGCCTTTTCGTACGATGATACTGGGTTTTACACCAATCAGAAATGTTATATTCTGACCGGAGAAAAGCTAAAATATCTATTAGCGATTTTGAACTCTAAACTTTTTAAGTTCTGTTTTGAAGAGGAATTTCCAGAAGTACAGGGGAATGCAAGAGAGATCAATAAAGTAGTATTTAAAACCCTTCCGATTCTATATCCAAACGATCAAGAAGAAGTAGTCTTTGAACCACTCGTTAATCAAATCCTATCCGACAAATCCGAAGGAAAGAACACCAGTTCACTAGAACAAGAAATCGACGCGATGGTCTTCAAACTCTATGAGCTTACCTACGAAGAAGTATTGGAGGTACTGCACAACACCAATCCGGATGGGGAGTTTTGGATGAGTAAAGAGGAGTATAATAATTACAAATTGAATTAAAACTTAAAAATATATTGACATGCCTAAACACAATTTAAAACTATCTCTTCCCTCCACTGAAATTGGAAATTCTGATATTGAATTGGAAATAGTACAAGATCGAAACAAACTAGGGTTGCGTACTATATCCAAAGGGGCTTAGATTGGACGCCCAGATATACCCAATCATCAATATCTGTGAATTGGTCACAATTCGATAGGTTACTTAAAGATTCTGAATAAAAAATATGAGTAACGATTCTGAAAACACTAAAATAAATTCTCATGACATCTATGAGACTATCTGGAAATGTCGTGATTTTGAAATCAACAACCTTTGGCAAAGGTCTATTTTCTTCACTGCATTTCTGATTCTTTGCTTTACCGGTTATGGTTCGGCCTTATCCAAATTAGTGGATAGTATTGACAAGGATAAAGTTTTCATCTCAATCAATGTGGTCTGCTTTCTTCTGAGTCTCTTAGGGATTGTTTTTTCCATAATGTGGATTAAACTAGGTAAGGCATCAAAGGCTTGGTATGAGGTTTATGAAAGTGCCATAGGCGCCATAGAAAAACACAAAGATTTTGCTTCAGAAAAAGCAATTGAAGTTGGGGCCTTCTGCTATAATAGGCTAGATGGATACAAAGAAATCAAAATCTCCAATAGTGTCTTTTCTGGTAAGGCAGGTGAATTCTCTCCATCAAAAATTAATATTGGCATTGGCCAAGTATTTTTGGTTACCTGGTTGATAATTGGTTTTGTACATTCTCTAATTGCTGGGTATAGCTTCCATGAATTGTATCCAGATACCTTTGGAGATACGTTAATAAGCGTTTTTGGATTCGTAATTCTATTTTTAACCACCCTGATTATGGGTAGTCCTATGATATTTAAAAGTGGTACTATCGATTGGTTTAGAACTTACCGTAAACCTGATTAGGGTTAGTAGGAGACGTTTAATACCTAATCACCACTATAAAGTGAGTATACCACGATTATCTTTATATTTGCAACCTTATAGTGATTTAATGAAAACATGTATCTTTGCAGGACGTTAATAAAAAGAAAGAGGTAGAAGCTTTCCTAAGGAGCTTCAAAGAGAAGAAAAAGATATGGGGAATCTTTTTCAAAGATGACCGAGGCAAAAACTTCAATACTTTAACGGCCTTGGATATACGACCTGTAGATAGAGAGCAGGTTTTGGATGATTTAGTAGCCGAAGACTTTAGCGAAGGACCATTGCCAGAAGACTGGTATGGTAGCAAAGAGATGTGGGTTTTCGGAAGACAAATGAAAGGAGAAGAGGTCTACATTAAGATTACCTTGGGTGCAGAAAACGCAAAGAGCATTTGCATATCATTTCACATTGCAGAGCATCCAATGTCCTATCCATTAAAAAAATAGAGATATGAACAGCCCGATTACTGGAAAAGAAATGCAACTCAGCTACGAATGGAGAACCATACCATTTCGAAAAGAGCAGTTTGAAATTCCATACCAATTTTACTTATGTGAGGATTCAGGTGAGCAATTCACTACCACTGAAGTGGATGAATTAAACATGCGAATGGTTTACAATCAGTTCAGGACAAAGCATCACATTCCCCTCCCAGATGAGATTAGATCCATTAGGGAGCAATATGAGGTGTCAGCGTCCAGAATGGGTGAGATATTGGGTTTTGGCCCTAATACTTATGGTCAATATGAAAAAGGAGATTTACCATCATTGGCTAACGCCAAACTATTGAAAATGGCTAATGACCCTGAAAAATTTCTTGATCTAGTCAAAGATTGGGAAACGAGTTCTGATAAACCAAAGGCTGATTTATTGAAAAGAGTACGAAAACTCATTGATCAGGAAAACTCATTTATTAATAATCTTGAAAGCTATTTGATGGGGGGGCATAAAGCTAGTCATTACACTGGGTTTAAGACTCCAGATTATGAGAAGCTTACTGAAATGATAGTGTTTTTTGCACAGGAGGTGCCCTGCTACAAGACCAAAATGAACAAGCTGCTATTTTATTCTGACTTTCTAATGTTCAAACAACAAGGGCACTCTGTAAGTGGAGCTATGTATAAGGCCATACCCTATGGTCCTGTTCCTAACAGTTTTGAGTCAATTTTTGAGAGTCTAGCCAAAAAAGATGTAATAGATATCTGGTATGACGAGTTGCCAGAGGGAGGGCAAAAGCAGTATCTCCAGGGACGAAAAGACCGACCACTAAGAAATGAACTCTTTTCTGAAAATGAAATGATGGTTCTGGATACAATTAAGTCGAGATTTAAAGATACCAAACCCTATGAAATCGTAGAAATCAGTCATCAGGAAAAGGGTTGGATCGATAACGAAGTATCTCGCTCGTATATTAGCTATCACTACGCATTTGATTTGAAGGCATTATAAAACCCAGTAAGATCAATAGAATTGGTGCTTACTGGGTATAATAATCAATAAAGTGCAGTACTTAAACTATTTGGTTCAATTTGCAGAAAATTGGTTGTTCTATTGAATTTAACTGTGAACCATTTTTCTACTTCGTTTTCATCAATAATCTTCGTTTCACCATTCAGTTGTAGAATTTCCAAACGGAACGAATTTAAATTCGGCCCTAAATCTATACCATATTCGGTGTTCCAGTAAAGAGTTCCAGAAGCTATTTCATTCAATTCAGACAATGTATCTATAGTACGAAATTCCTTCCATTCTACTGTTCCGTTCACAGACCCTCTCGCGTCCCGGTAAACATATTCTCCTAATATCCTTCTGCAAGAACCATAATTTCTTACTTCGCCCGATACTCTAAAACCATTGGCAGTTTTATTTTCTATATTAGGCCTAGTTGAATTTCTACTTACATGTACTCCCGATAATTCTACAGAATTGACATCAATTTTCCATTTCGGTCCAGCTGAATTAAAAACCCAAGTTTTTCCTCTTGAATTTTGACAATGCCTATTTCTGTGCCCAAATTTTTCGGCGCGATAATTATATAGAGAGTCTACTTCATTTGTCTTTATTAATAATTTAAAAGTCCCCATCATTTCAGGAACCAAATAAAATCCCAGAGTGTATTTTTGTTCTTTTGAACCAAAAAGTCTCTTTTTAAATACAATCAACTCTGCGGTTTTTAGATTAATTCTTGTTGAGTCATTATATAAATCTAATGGCAGTAAAAACTCCAGACGAGAATCAATTTTTGTAGTTGGTTTATATTCTTCACCATCAATAAGTATGTAAGGTTCCTTATGAGCTAGCCATGCACCGTCTATTCTAACTGAAACATCTTGATTTTCTGAATTTCCATAATATGTTGGTGATAATCCAGTTAAAACTGGTGCCTTTTTACTACCTGGTAGAGTACCTATTAAGGCCACTCCCTTATTAAGAATCTGATCAACATCCTGAATCAGTATTTGTCCAGTTTGTTCGACCTGAGAAATTGTATTGTTTATATCAGTAAGTAGGTCTTGTTGCTCCTTCGTTAACTTTTCGAAGGTTTTATCAATATTTTTTCCAACAATATAATCCGCTTGCTGAAGAACTAGTTGAAGGTGTGATCTTATATCGAATGATTGCTTGGTTATTACATTATCGAGATTTGCAATAATATCGTCGATCCGATCAGCGAAATTATCTACTATGCCATTAACAGTTTGACCTGCTAGAGCAACTTCAGCTTGGGCATTACAATTATTCTGACTCAGAAATAGCATTATCAAACAAGGTAGTATTGATTTGACAATCAAATGCTTAGGTTTCAAATTGGTGATTTTCATGATTATTTAGTTAAGTGGATAAAACATGAAATTATGAGCACAAGATTATTTTAGCAATACCTATAATTTGGTATTTTCTAATTTAAATCGATCATTAAGCTTGATCAAAAAACGTTTCCAAAAACTATCAAGTAGTTTTCACTTGTTCTGATTGTTTTTGCAGCAAAAAGCACTTAACAAATTATTGAACTAAGCGTATTCACATCTAGGCAAAGAAATACTTAAGAGAAAGCATCCAAAAATTTGTAGGGGCATTAGCCGCTGCACAATCTGATAAAGGTGTTTTTATCACCACTTCTAGTTTCTCCAAAGGGCAATTGAATATGTCAACCAATTAGCTTCTGTAAGAATTGTATTGATAGATGGAACCTTACTCTCTAGTTACATCTATGAATATAGCTTGGGCATGCAAACAGAACAGGTAATTGAGCTCAAGAAAATAGATAGCGATTTTTGGGATTCACTAGAGTATGATCCTAATCGCTTTCCTGATGGGAGGGGGATTTAAGGTGTTCTCATTGAAGACTTCTTATTTAGTGTAGATATCTCCAGTGAGAATCCTTTTGACTATGTTCAGTTTTTTTGTTCACGTTTTTTATTTGTTCACGTGTCGTGAACATGTTATTTTTGTGAACAAATGAACGAAAGGATTATTCATATCGCCATAAAAAATGTAGAAGAGAATCTACCAATTAAGTTGGAATACCGTGAGGCAGGCCAACCGGATGGAAATATATGCCTAACCCACAAAGACCAAACCTATCATCTCCATGCAGTAATCAAAGGAGGGGTCAGGAAGTACGTACTAGACCAATTAGCAGAATATGTCCAGGAATATCAGCATGTCATACTAGTGGCAGAGCACATTCCAGCCAAAGTGAAGCAGCAACTACGAGAGCAACATATTCCCTATATTGAAGCCAATGGGAATATCTACTTTGAAAATAACAACACTTTCTTGCTCGTAGATACCAACAAAACGAAAGCGTTCCCAAAAGAAAAAGGGAATCGTGCTTTTACCAAGACAGGTTTAAAAGTACTTTTTCACTTGTTACAGAAACCTGAGTTGATCAAATTCCCTCAAAGGCAAATTGCGGATGTTACAGGTGTTGCCCTAGGCAATATCCCACAGGTAATTGAAGGGCTCAAAAAAACGGGGTATTTATTGCCATTGAATGATAAAGAGTATCTGTGGAACAATAGAGAGGAGTTGCTCGATCGATGGATTGAAGCTTACCAAACCACCTTAAAGCCTAGCCTTAAAAAAGGGAATTATCAACCAAGGATCCCATGGAAGCAGATAGGGTTGAATACAGGAAGAACGGTATGGAGTGGCGAGCCAGCTGGTGAGAATTTAACCATGCACCTAAGAGCTGAAAAGCTTCAGATGTATACCAGGGAGAATCAAGCAGACCTTATCAAGAACTATCAATTACAGCCCAAAACAGACGGAGAGATTGAAGTCTATGACATGTTTTGGGAAGAGGAGTTCAATCAAAGCCCATTTACCGCACCTCCACTAATAGTATATGCAGATTTGATCATAGAAGGTGGGAAAAGAAACAAGGAAACCGCTAAATTGATTTTCGATGAGTTTATCGAACCAATCTTATAAAGAATTAGCCATTCCCCACTTTGCAGAAGTGTTTCATCTGATCGATGAAGTCATGAAAGATCATGGGATACCTTATTACCTCATTGGTGCCAGTGCCATTGCTTTAGAACTGCTCAAAACGGGAATCAAACCAAGTCGAGGAACGAAAGACATCGACTTTGCGCTGATGATCTCCTCGATGCAAGAATATCAAGCGATTGGTAAATCGCTGGAAGGAAAGGGATTTAGAAAGGCAAAAGAGCCCTGGACTTATTTCTTTGAAAAAGATAATGTGGTAATTGATTTATTGCCATTTGGTGAGATTCAAGAAAACGATACAGAGGATTTTGACAAACGCTACTCCGATTTACACATCATTGGGTTTGAAGAAGTATTAGAAACACCGGAGTCTGTTCAAATAGAAGAGAGCTGGGTCAACATCCCTCCTTTGTCTGGTATGATTCTATTAAAGCTAATCGCCTGGAATGATCGTCCAGAAGACCGGGACAATGATCTCAGTGATATATTAAGAATCATAGAACATTACTATGATCTCCAGTTTGATCAAATTACTGAAGAGCATTATGATGTTCTCGATGTAACCGATGTGAAAGACTTTGATGAGAAAAGAGTAGCAGCAGAGGTCTTAGGGAGGGAGGCCAAGAAGTACCTAGATAAATCAAGTGAATTTCGAAATGCCATTAATCGCATCATTTCCGAAAACCTTGAGGACATAGGCAAATCGGGAATAGCAAAGGAATGGTCCCGCCAATCAGGAAGCAACATTGAGTATACATTTAGCCTGCTACAATCATTTCAAAAAGGACTACTCTGGAAGGGCAAATAGTCCTCACCGGCTTAGGTAGCTCCCCCTGGTCGCTAAGCAACTGTAGTAGAAGGCCGAATCTCCCTTGGTAAAGCGGCGTTCGTCTTTCCTTGTCGAGCATAAAACCACGCCAGACTTTTCATATAGAACTTTTTAGGAATAGACATCCTTGTTTGCTTGTCAATTGTCTGTCATGGTTTTTGCTTCTCCTGGCGTCAATCCTCACAGCTGTTCCTATGTCTTTGCCTGAGTGATTAGTTTGGAGGTAAGACTCAGACAAATCCATCCACAGCTCAACTTAGGCTCGCCTGCGGATTCAGTCGGACAGTAGTCACCAGGCGCTATATGAAGGAAATAAGAATGTGCGCCTGATGCTACTCACAGCCAGTCGCCTTTATCAAGGCTTTTCCTGGCTGGCCTCCTTCATACTCGCAGACGGCTCGCGCCCACACAGCCCCGCGCACATGCACCTTCCCTTCGCTCCATTCGACTCCCAATAGGTATTGAAGGAAAGAAAAGTTTCCTTCTTCAACGATTGGGAGCCATTTCGCCCATATAGAGGCAATTACGGGAAAAGATTCATATAGAAAGAAATAAGCCACAGGGAACGAGACCCAAAATTGCACTAATGAGCAAAACACCCTTCCAGGCCTACAAAATCTATAATCCCATGAAGAAACTATTAATTGTTTTATTGACGTGTGCTACAACTTCCATTCATGCTCAAACCACAGAGGAGGTTAAACTCTATATAGAATCCCTGGTCTATGGCAACCAACCTTCCTCCTATTCCTATGATATAGCGTTCGGTGAGGGCTTTGATGATTCGCTTCTCAAGAAGTGGCAGATGAGAAATGTTGAAAACAAGGAAGGGATCATGCTCATCCACAGGAATTGGAAGGCTTATGATGTGTCCTGTTTGAATCTCCTTGATATGAAAGGAATTAGGAACATTGCTATCCTTGAAGAGGATGGGTATGTTATTCTTAAACTCTTCATGGAGAAAGGCTACCAATCAAAGGAGTTCTCAAACTCAGGAGAGAGCGTATATGGCAATCCAACCTGGGAGATGTCGGAATTTCCCTCACCTGTGATTCTTTTGGGCCAGGGAAGAAATGAGGCCGCCCGAAAACTGAAAGAGGCCATTCTATTCCTGGCCAAAGAATTTGGGGCCAGGCCTGTTGGGGATTTGTTCTAGATCACCTATTGAAAGGACCTGTAAACCTCCTTCCCAACGCCATGATGTCCCCCCTCCCCCCTCTTTTTTAATTTATAATAAGAGGGGGGAGGGGGGCTAGATTTGATAATACTTAATTCTAGATTGATTCTTTAATCCGAAAGCCATCTTAACTGATTCCTTAATAGATTCCCTTCTTCTTCCTAATGAACCATAAATTGCTTCCAGCAGTATCTTGAAATTCTCAAAAGAATCAAGCTTTAATGAATTATATAAGGATAGGTATGGTAATCTGTTAAATTCATTCACTAGAGAGGGGATATGAATCATTCTCCCTGTCTTATTAATACTTATCTCTATTTCCTTCGTCAAGCTACCCAATTGAGAGTCTTCACTATAGAGTAATAACCTAACTTGTAGGTAAGTGATCAACCTATTGTAGGATCTGTAGTCTTGAACCAACCGTTTTGTTGTTTCATAATAAAAATTCTCCTTATCCAGATTTGAAGTTTTTCTTTCTTTGGCAAAAAGATCTGTTGACCACATCAAACAAAATGAGTGAAAATATAAATTTATTCGATCAGTGAATTGAGTATATGTGAGATAAAACTCTTGTATCTCTGCACCATAGAACTCAAGTTTAGGGTTCGTTAAGAACATTTCTGCTGATAGAAATATGTGCTTGTATAATTCTCGATTATTCCAACTTAACAAGTTCTGACGAATGGAAGGGATTTTATAAAAATGAGCAAAAGTTGATTTAAAATAATTGAAATCTGTATTTATCCTGTCTAATAACTCATTAAGGCTTTTCTCTTGTTTTGCATTGGCTACTTGGATAGAGGTCAGAACTCCTGGGTCAGGGTTACAGTTTAGGATACTGTAAGTACTCTGAACATTGAAATCACAATACTTAGAAAATCTTGAATGAATGTAACCGGGGGAGTATGCCTTTTCTATTGTTTTATAAGTTAACCCAAGTGGTAGCTCAAGTTCGTTTTCTAGAGCAGAATCAATTTCAGGATGATGCTTTAATTCAAGGAGTTTCTTTGGCAAGCGTTTAGCATCCATCAATGTATCCTTAATGACAGCCCTTTCATCTTTAATCTTGCCTTTCTGTTTCAAAAACTCTGATTCAAGACTAAAATACAGAAGATGAAAACCAGTTTGCTTAACACATCTAGAACGCTTCGCAAATTGCTTAACTACTATTGGACTTTCATTGCCAATTACAATCCCGGCCATAATTCTTGGATCGTAAATATTTAACCCTATTGAAACAATAGAAGTACAAATTAATACTTTGGCATCCTTAGGAATCGTGCCATTGGTTATTAGTTGTTTATAATGCTGCTCTGTCTTGTGATCAGCATCATACAAGTATGATTTAAAATTATACCAACTTAGAAACTCCTGTATCCCACGATTCTGTTTTTTATTATTATTGAAGATTACAAAACAATCCAGCTTTCTAGACCAATCCAACAGTGTTTCTGTGATAAACAAAATTGGATCAAGATGTTTTGCATGTTTCACAAAATAATGATCAAGATTAGTTCTAAAGGTGTCTTTTACTTTTATTTGAATCCACGACTCAATGTCTAACAACGAAATATCAAACAAATATGGTGTTCCTGTCAAATAGAGAATTCTAAACTTTTTCTCCGTTAGAATACTTCGAACAGCTGCCATCTCTTTTACTAGATCAATCCAGGAAATAAGAAGGTGAGCTTCATCAATAATTATTAAGTCCTCTTCATTTAAGTATTTTTGAAGCTTAACAAATTGCTGAAAAGTGGCTGCTACGAAAAAATCTTCCTCTTTTAAGATTTCACCACTCTTTAATCTTTTTTTATATTTCTCATCTTCAGAATTACATACCAAATCCCATTTCCAACTTGCATTTTGCATTTGATTGGGAATACCCATTAATCCACAGCAAAAAACAGATCTACCACCGATGCTTTTGTTTTTCATCATCAGTTCTTTAGCAAGGGTAGTTTTACCAGAAGATGGTTCAGAAACTAATAGGGTTGAGGCATTATCAAAAACCACTTTCTCAACTTCCTGATACTTTTCGGATACATATTCTACTACTTCTAATTCCTTAGCGGGCTTAATTAATCCTGTCATACTAAATTTCAAATAGCCCGCAAGTTAATAGTAGTTCCTTATAATATCGAGATAAAAACATCGAAGGTCCCCAAATCGGTACCCTTTACGATAAACGAAAACATTATGGGCTGAAAATGAGCTAATTAACACTAAGGTTCGAGCCCAGTCTGAGGAGCAACATTGAAAATCAAGCAGTTACAGAAAAGTGACTGCTTTTTTTGTGCCTAAACTTTTTGAGATCGGGTATTAGAGGACTAACTATCTAATCACCAGAGCGGCGACAGGTATATTGCCCCTCTTGCAATTCCTGAATCAGATCGTAACGCAAAGGGATTACATAAAGCCCACGGTCATTCATTAAGCCAGATTTCCCTCTACGTCGAACAATGAAATTCCCATCTACAGTGGACTCAATCTTATCATAAGAAGGGTTTAAGATCATTTTGCCTGCCTGGTCAAACAATCCGTATTTAAATTGTTTTCTTACAATGAACAAACCATTCTCTGTTCGTTTGATGGCATCATACTCAATCATCACCTTTTCATCTCCTGCGGCATCTAGCGCTCCATAAAGACCCGCTCTTTTAACTATGACCATGCCCGCTTTCATAGGGGTTACAAAATCTAGATTAGGCTGAATCACAAGTTCTTCACCTAAATTGACATAGCCCCAATGACCATTGAGCTTAACAGCCGATAGACCTTCGCTAAATCCACCCACACTATCGTAGCGATTGGCAATTCTCAACTGGCCATTCAAGTCTACAAAACCATATTGACCGTTTTCTTTGATCGCAATCAGACCTTCAGAGATGAGTGAAACCTCTTCAAATCTATCACTAAAGGGGAGTAACAATTGACCACTTTTAGAAGAAACAGCCCATTGGTCTTTCTTCTTCAGAATAAGGTACTGTCCATCAATTAACCCAGATATAGTATCACAATTAGGGTAAAACAAAATCTCACCTCCTTCTGAAAGCAACCCCATTTTACCATCGGTAGTTCTTTCTAAATAGCCCAATTCATGTGGGACCAGCTGATTATAGGTTTGAAATAGTGCCAACCCATCCTCATTGACAATATCAGTACGAGTACGACTTTTCACCACAGCAGTATTATTGTCATTGAGTGCGATTGAATCATAGGAAGCCTGGCCTACCACTTCACCAAACTGATTGATCAAATGCTCAAAGTCCATGTTTTTAACTTTTGCCAATTGCTGTTGAAAGGGGCTCACCTGATCATACTTGAAAGGAATGGCCACTTGCCCTCTTAGGTCCAAATACCCCCAATAACCATTTCTTTTAACTGGAATCAAATTATTACTTTCGACTTGTACTGATTCAAATTGCTTATTCGTCAACTTTCTACCAAAGGCATTATAGATACTCCAGCCACTTTTGCTCTTGGCAAAAAGCACATGCTCATCCACTCTTATTTCTTCAAAAACATTGGGCCCAAACTTTACCCCTTTTGCTGGAATAATGGTTGATTTCCTGTGATCCGAAATAATAAGGTGATTCTTGAAGGCATCTACTTGATCAGGAATTAACCCTACATAAATGCTTTCTCGATTTTCATCAAAAACCTCTACCCAACCATTGGCACATACCGCCAAAAACTGACCTCGTATTAAAAATATCGAATCTGCAGACCATTGCCCCAAAAGGCTATCACTAGCTGTTTTGATTTCGAATGAGCTGAAAGACTCGGTTTCAAATGGGCCAGAAACCTCCTTGAAATTGGGTTCTAACTTCAGCTCTCCATATTGATTAATCAAACCAACTTTACCTGCGCGATAGATCTTTGCCAAATCATTTTCTAAGCTGCCCACACTGTCTAATGATGCTGCAACTTTTACTTCACCGGCTTTATCAATAACACCATAAAGATTCATAGTGTCCCTGAAAACAAACAAGCTCTCATCAAAGTGCTCAATTTGAGTATATTGCTTGGGCAACAAAACCTTACTGTTCTCAGAATAGAGACCGTATCTAGTCCGACCACTTTCAATTTTAGAAGCAATCAACAAATCACTTTGAACTTTCAAAGAATGATTCTCAAAAGGAATAACAGTCTGTCCTTTAGAATTGATAGTACCGTATAGAAGTAGGTTTGAAAAGCGCCCCTTGATAGAAGCAATAATAAGACCGCTGTGAACTGCCTCCAGAGTGTAGAATTTAGGAGCGGTGACTCTCCTGTCCTTCAATGAAATTAAACCCCATCGTTCCCCATCAAAATAACCTATAACTTCATTAACAGGGTGTTCTAACCCCTTGCTCCAGCCTAATTTTTCATACTGAGCCGCAATCAGCACCTGACCCGACTCATCTTTAAGACCGGTCTTGCCATTTTCGGTATAAAAAACATAGGGAGTCGGCGAAAAGGCCCACAACGACAGGCTGGATAGAAAACATAAGGCCAGCAAAAAAATCTTAGCCTTTAGTTGAAATCCCCTCACTTACTTTTTGATTTGTTCTTCTTGCTGCTCCAGGTTGAAGAGGTCATTCAAAACCTCAATCAAGGAGTCAGCCTCGCCACGTTTACAGGCCGCTTTCAGTTGCAACACAGGTAGCTTGATAATTTTCTGCATCATGCTTTTGGTTACCTTGTCGACCAACTCAGTTTCTTCTGTGCTTACTTTTTTCAGATGTCTGGCGATTTCTGTTTTTCGGATATCCTCAAGTGCATTTTTCAACTTGTTGATGACCGGTGACACTTCCATCTCCTGCGCCCATTTATCAAAATCACTTAAAGCTTCATTGATAATAGCCTCCACATCTGGAATAGAAGCCAATCGACGCTCCAGTGTTTTAGAAGCTTTGGCTTGAATGTTATCTATGTTGTAGAGCAAAAGTCCATTGACCGATTCTATATCCTGCTCAATGCTGCGAGGCACAGAGAGATCGAATAGATATTTATGACTCAACAACTTATTATCAGTAAAGAGTGCCTTGGTAATAATTGGTTCGCTAATGCTTACAGAAGAGATAATCACATCAGCCTCTAATGCCGCATCTGCGTAGTGAGCAAAATCTATTACATCAAATCCCAACTCAGCAGCAATGTTTTCAGCCTTTTCGATGCTTCGGTTGCACACCTTCACCTGCTTCCTTGTGATCTTCTCCAGATTCCTAGCCACATCCTCTCCAATCTCTCCCAGACCCAAAACCAAAATCTTAGGTTCTTCAATCGCTGAGGTCAGCTCACCGATCAAGTCTACAGTGGCATAAGATACAGAAGCAGCCCCATCTCTGAAGGCAGTTTCCTGAACCACGCGTTTGTTGGTGTAAAAGATAGTATGTAGCAAGCGATGAATAAATGGTCCAGCCATATCTTCATCAGCCGACCACTGATACGCGTTCTTTACCTGATTGATGATTTGCAAATCTCCGACTACCTGGGCTTCCAAACCAATTGCCACATGAAACAAATGAAGCACAGCTTCCTTGTGGTCCGTGTAATTGAAGAAATATTGAAGGTAGTTGGCCGTATCTGTGATTCCCTTGGATAAGCAAAGCAGCTTAACTACTGTCTCGAATTGATCACTAGTAGCGGAGTAATAGACTTCAGTTCTGTTGCAGGTCGACACCACCATTGCTTCTGACACTTCCGCATAGTCGGAAAGTAAAGCCAAAAAAGCCTTGCTGGTTTTTTCATCCATAGAAAACAACTCTCTTATTTCAAGAGGTGTTTTTTTATATGATAGTCCTACCGCTTTAAACTGATTGTGCATATTTTAATCTAATAAACAGTGCACAAAAATAGGTCAAAAAGGTAATTATCAATGTCATAGCAAGACCGACGAGATTATTTATAATCGTTTTAAATAACAAAAACATCGATTCTGATGATTTTAGCAAAATATTAAAAAAAAGGTGTGACGAAAGTCATGTTTTCAATGTAGTTTTGCCCGGCAAATAATAACACTTATTTGCCCATGCATTTCGACAGTTCTAAACTAGTTTTTGAGGCACTCACATACGATGACGTGCTTTTACTCCCTGGATATTCTGAAGTATTACCACGTGACACGGATACGAGTACATACTTGACTAAGAATATCAAACTTAACATCCCTTTGGTATCTGCAGCAATGGACACAGTGACTGAATCAGCACTGGCTATATCCATGGCATTAGAAGGAGGTATCGGCATCATTCACAAAAACATGACCATCGAGCAGCAAGCTGCACAGGTTCGTGCTGTGAAAAGATCGCAAAGCGGTATGATTCTCGATCCGGTCACTCTTCCAGAAACGGCAACAGTAGCAGATGCACTGAAATGCATGAAGGAATTTAAAATCGGTGGTATTCCAGTCATTGACAAGGATAGAAAATTGATAGGTATAGTCACTAACCGTGACCTTCGTTTTCAAAAAGACCCGGGTCTTAGCGTGAAAGAGGTGATGACCAGTGAAAATGTAATCACTGCCAAAGACGGTATTGGCCTCAAAGGCGCAGAAGCCATCCTTCAAGAATACAAAATCGAAAAACTGCCTATCGTTAATGATGCAGGTATTTTAACCGGATTGATTACCTATAAGGATATCTTGAAAAACATCGATAAGCCGATGGCTTGTAAAGATGAATACGGTCGTCTGCGAGTAGGTGCTGCAGTAGGTGTAACACCAGATATCGAACAAAGAGTAGAAAAACTGATCGAAGCAGGCGTAGATGTAGTATCCATCGATACGGCTCACGGCCACTCCAAAGGCGTAATCGATACCTGTAAAAAAATCAAAGCTAAGTTTCCAAACCTAGATGTAATAGTGGGTAACATAGCCACTGCCGAGGCAGCCGTAGCATTGGCAGATGCCGGAGCTGATGCCATCAAAGTAGGTGTAGGACCAGGAAGTATCTGTACTACCCGAATCATCGCTGGAGTAGGGATGCCACAGTTATCTGCTGTATACGAATCAGCCAAAGCGATAGAAGGTCGTGGAGTGCCAATCATTGCAGATGGGGGTATTCGCTTCTCAGGAGATTTCGTAAAAGCCATCGCAGCTGGTGCCAACTGTATCATGATTGGCTCATTGCTAGGTGGAACGGAAGAAGCTCCTGGAGAGGTAATCCTTTACGAAGGACGAAAGTTCAAGACTTACCGAGGCATGGGTTCTGTAGAGGCCATGGAGGATGGATCAAAGGATCGTTACTTCCAGGATGCAGAAGACGACATCAAAAAGCTAGTACCAGAAGGAATCGTAGGACGCGTGCCATACAAAGGAATGGTAGCAGAAGTACTTTACCAATTGACCGGAGGTCTGAAAGCAGGTATGGGCTACTGCGGAGCACAAAATGTAGAAGCACTTAAAACTGCTCGTTTTGTGAAAGTATCTGGTGCAGGTATGGCAGAATCTCACCCGCACGACATTCAGATTACTAGAGAGGCACCGAACTACTCTAGATAATCTTTGAGTAAAGAATATTCAAAAGGCCACTTCAACTTTTATTGAAGTGGCCTTTTTTCATTTAGATCAAAATGAGATGACATTCTAATTTCACATTTCTTACTAAATTGCCCCGAATTGTAAAAACCCTATGCTATCCCAAAAAGGCATCATTCGGCTCAGTGTAATATTCGGATCGATCTTCTGGTCGCTATTGACTATTACAGACCTGATGGCTTTATTTAGTCAGGAAAACAACATCGTGTTTGGACTGCCCAATTTCGTGTCCAACATGCTCTTGACTTTCTTCATCATCTCTGTTCTTACCTTCTATAGATACAACATTGGCAAGGCAGAAAGTGTCAATTTCGTGGAGCTGCTATGGCGGGTATTTGTATTTGGGCTGATTGCCACATTGGTCACACTTGCGATTGAGTTTTTCTTCACGCTTTTCGGATCACACAAATTCGCGCACAATGCCTTGATCATTAATTTCTTCTACCACATCATATTAGGTCTGGTCGTTGGATTTTTGATCTCTACCTATGTCGTATGGAAGCGCCTGATTCTATACCAAAAATCAAAATCACTTTTGGCTGCCTGGCAGATATTCGAGTACTGCCTGATGGCCACTTTGATCTTCGACTGGTTTTCTCACGATTATCAAGACACCGCTTTTTTAGTTTTATATTCTATTCTAGCGATTATTGGGGTTTTTCTTTCTTTTAATCTCAAATGGATCGCCTACCTCAACTTCAAGCAGAAGTGGAGAAGTATACTTTTCATCGCACTGGTAGTTATTTATATCTGGTACTTCTTCAAATCCCTGATGTTCTACTCAGAACAGACGGTGCTGGTACGAGATCTTCTTAATAGCGTTTTTGTGCTATCTATCATCACTTTCATCGTGGTGTATTCTTTGATTTCCTTCCTGGTGATTCTTTTCAATCTACCTACTACTTCGGTCTTTGAGAGGAAAATCAAGGAGGCTGTCAACTTTCAGCGTCTGAGCCAATCCATACCCGCTGGCGAGAGTGAAGAGAAGGTATATGAGATTCTGTTGGATAGTGCGGTAAGTGCAGTCTATTCGGATGCAGCCTGGCTAGCTATCAACGATGAAGAAAATGAAGTCAAACTAACCCTGACCTACAACCTTCAAAAAAAGGAAATCAAGGATATCGAAACGGCCCTTGATAACAGCCGATTTAAGAAAACCTTGAACTCGGAATTTGAAAAAAATCCGCAATACCCAAAAATCTCCGCCAATCTACGAAACACGACTTTTAAGTCGATTTTATATTTTCCAGTATTGGTAAAAAACAGGAAGATCGGAACACTCGCACTACTAAAGCAAGTAGACGATGGCTTTAACAAGGAGATGGTGGACATCATAGATACTTTTGTCAATCAGGCTAGTATCTCCATAGAAAACTTTAGACTCCTCAATGAGGCTATCGTAACTGAACGCTACAAGGAGGAGTTAGAAATTGCCAATCGAGTGCAAAGCAAGCTGCTCCCTGCTCAGCTGAAGAACAATGAAGCATTCCATATTCATGCCTTTACAGTGGCTGCTGATGAGGTAGGGGGTGATTACTATGACTTTTTCCAGCTAGATGATCATCGCAGTGCGTTGATTATCGGAGACGTATCGGGCAAGGGAACTTCTGCCGCATTTAACATGGCACAGATGAAAGGAATCTTTCAGGGATTGGTTCAGCTGGATCTGGACCCAAAGGACTTTCTGATTCATGCCAACAATGCACTAAGCAGATGTCTGGAGACTACCTCCTTTATCACCGTGTCTTACTTTTTGATCGACAGCTTAGAAAAGAAAGTTCACTTTGCCCGTGCAGGACATTGTCCTTCATTATTCTATAGTACGGAGAGGCAGAGTGCTGATTATTTTAAGAACAAAGGCCTAGGGCTCGGTATCTTGAGAAACTCTAATTTTCATAAATACGTACAAGTCAATGATTTCGAATATAAGAAGGATGACGTCTTGGTGTTGTATACCGATGGCGTCACCGAAGCTTGCAATGCCGACAAAGAACAGTTCGGAACTGAGCGTCTACTCAGCGCTTTGACGAAACATGCCGACCAGCCACCAAAAAACATTCAACAGGGAATCATAAATGAACTTTACGAATTCTGCGGTAAGCGGTCATTGGACGATGACTATACCCTGGTTATTCTGAAATTCAAATAAAATATGGTAGACATAAAAAAACATATAGATGAGCAGACAGGCTACTACGATCTCAAAGTATCGGGAGAAGTAGACGCCTCCTCTTCCATTCATTTGGATGAGGCCATTACCGAAGCGATGAATAGCAGCAAGCACATTCTGGTTGACTTAAGTGATCTGGACTATATCTCTTCAGCAGGTTTGGGCGTATTTATGTCCAACATTCAAAAAATAGAATCCGAATCCATTCATTTTGTGCTTTTCGGCATGAAAGAAAAGGTTTTCGAAGTTTTCGAAATCCTGGGTCTGGATCAATTGTTAGTGATTAAAAACGAAAAAAAGGAAGCCCTGGAGGCCGTCAAGTAATGCATCACCAGTTTCAGACATCGTGTGCGAAAGAAAAATTGAGGGAGATTCGAGCCTTTGTCTCGGAGGTACTCCTGGATATTGGTCTTTCTGAAAAAGAAGCGCATAAAATCATACTGGCTGTGGATGAGGTCTGTGCCAACCTGATCATCCACTCTAACAAATGCAATGCCTCCGAAAAACTAGAATTGTTTGTCGAAGATCTGGGAGACAATCAAATCTCATTCGAAATTATCGATCATGGCAAGGGGTTTGTATACGACAAGTATCAGGAGCCCAACCTGGAAGAAATCATCAAAACACGAAAAAAAGGCGGACTGGGCATCATGTTGGTTAGAAATATTATGGACAAAGTAGAGTTCAAAATAGAAAAGAATCGCAACATTTGCCGAATGATGAAGAAATTCTAAACATTCATGAGAAGCACTTTATTACTAATCCTCTTATTACTTACTACCCCGTTAATTTCCCACTCACAAAACAGTTTGAATAGCAAAATGCTGTTTACACTGGGTGATCAATCCTACGATCTGGGTACCTTCGAATATTACTTCCTGAAAAACTCTGAAAGGCCCTCCGCTGACAGTGCACAGATCAAAATTGAAGAATACCTGGACCTTTATATCAACTTTAGACTAAAAGTTCTGGAGGCGAAAAACAGAAACATGGATCAGGATCCAGCCTTTATCGAGGAGCTGGAAGGATACAAATCTCAACTGGCCGAGCCTTATCTAACTGCTACCCAATACAACGATTCGTTGGTGATGGAAGCTTACGAAAGAAAGAAATTTGAAGTGTCTGCTGCTCACATACTCCTAAGGGTAGATGAAAATGCGCTGCCTGCCGACACGCTACAGGTTTACAATCGCTTACTGGACATCAAATCCGAAATCGAAGATGGCTTAGATTTTTCGATAGCTGCTAAGAAATATTCTCAAGACCCAAGTGCTCGCATGAATAGCGGAAACCTTGGCTACTTTAGCTCTCTTCAGATGGTTTACCCATTCGAAAATGCAGCATATGACAACCCAGTAGGGAGCTTAGTAGGTCCTATCAAAACCCGTTTTGGTTATCACCTCCTCAAAGTGATTGACAAAAGACCTGCCAGAGGCCAGATCAAAGTGGCCCACATCATGATCCGCAATCAATCTGACAGCCTAGCTGAAGAGGTGAAGAAAAAAATCTTTAGCATCTACGAAAACCTGCAATCAGGCGCTGACTGGAACGAACAATGTAAAATCTACTCAGAAGACAAAAGCTCAGCTCCAAAAGGAGGAGAACTGAACTGGTTCGGCACAGGCGCCTTAGTACCCGAGTTTGAAAATGTAGCATTCGCACTGGAAAACAAAGGAGATTATTCAGAACCTGTTCAAACCAGGTTTGGCTGGCACATCATCAAACTAATTGACAAAAAACCTCTACCTCCGCTCGAAGAAATCCGCCAGGAACTGGAGGCAAGAATCAAAAGAGACAGCCGTTCCAAAGAATCGAAAAAAGAAGTTCTGGCCACTCTCAAAAAATCACAGGACTTTACATTAGACTCAGCGGTTTACAAGCAGGCGATGGCAGGAATCGACTCTACCATCAAGTTCGCCAAATGGACCTATGATAGCACCTCCACCCTACTCGATCAATCAATCTTTTCCCTTAAAGGAGGCACTTATAGCGTAGAGGACTTTTACAAATTTGTAGTAGAGGCCCAGCGATCTCGTAGCAATGCTGACCTGGCTGACTATAAAAATCAGCTTTACGAACGCTTTGAATCTCAAAGCATCATGGATGCAGAATTGGCCTATCTCGAACAAAACAATCAGGATTTCAAACTGATTTTGGATGAGTACGAAAGCGGCATCTTATTATTCAATCTGATGGAAGAAGAAGTGTGGCAAAAAGCACTTGAAGACACGACAGGTCTTTCGGCCTTCTTCGAGCAAAATCAATCCAACTATCAGGCAAATGAAATGCTGGAGGTACGCAAACTATCCGCTCAAGATTCGCTAACGTTAGTAAAAGCCTCTCAAAATCTCGATCTCTCAAATTCCCAGTTGGATAGTCTATTCAATTCGCAAGAAGCTTTAGCTTTGCAGGTCGATGATTTAAAGGTCGAGAAAGGAGAAATTGCCTTTTTAGACACAAATTGGGAACTCGGAAACCACTATCAAAAAGAAGGCAATTTCTATACGCTTTGGGTGGTGAAAGAAGTTCTTCCTACTCGTCCTCTGGCATTGAATGAAGTGCGAGGGTTGGCGATTTCTGATTACCAAAGTCATCTAGAAAAATTATGGGTAGCGTCTTTGAAAGAAATATACCCATACGAATTGAACAAAAAAGTACTAAAACGATTTGTTAAAACTTTCGATTAATATCATTCTTGTAGCATTGCTATTATCCTCCTGTGACAAGCTCTATGCCCCATTAGAGACTCAGGAAGAAGTAGAAAGAAAACCTATTGCCAGGGTAGGTGACATCTATTTGTACGAAGAGGATGTCGAAGGCTTGACATTCTCCAGCAAGGACAGCAATGACAGTGCACAGATTGTTCAAAAGTATGTGGAGTCGTGGATCAGAAAACAGCTAACTATTGCCCGAGCGTCTCAGGAAATTAACTTCGATGAAGCCAACATCGAGAGAAAAGTACTGGACTATCGCTATGCCCTCATGGTGCACGAATATGAAAAGTACTATGTGAATCAAAGGCTGAAAAAAGACATCTCGGAAGAGGAAATCAAGACCTATTATAATGAAAAGTCAGAGAACTTCGTTTTGAGACAAAACATCATTCGCTGTTTGTTTGCTGTAGTGCCGTCAGAAGCCCCTCAAATCGACAACTTTAGAAAACTGATCCGCAACTATCCTAACACTGATTTAGAAGAAATCCAGTCTTACTGCTATCGCTTTGCCATCCAGTCTTCTTTAGAGACGGACATGTGGCTAGATTTTGACGAAGTGATCGCCAACACTCCCTTTGCCAATATTCAGGACAAGGTTTCCTTCCTGAAAAGCAATAGCTTTATCGAAAATTCGGACGAACAGAATTATTATTTCATCCGCCTGCTTGACTACAAAATTTCTAACCAAATTTCTCCATTGGAATACATCCATGACGATATAGAAAGCATTCTAATCAATAAGAAGAAGGTCGAGCTGAGGAGACAGCTAGAGGAAGACCTGTTAGAAACAGCAAAAGAAAACAATGAATTTGAGACATATTAAAGCCTTTTTGCTACTGATATTGCTTAGTTGCAGTGTAGCTCAAGCGCAAGACGAAAATAAAGGCGTGGTGATCGATAAGATCGTCGCTAAAGTAGACGACTACATCGTACTGAAATCTGAATTGGAAAATGCCTATTTGCAATTCATGGCCAGAGGTGAAATCACTCAAGGGGATGTCAAATGCCAAATTCTGGAAAACCTGGTCATCAACAAGCTGATGGTAGCCAAGGCAGAAATCGATTCAGTAGAGGTACTGGATGTACAAGTCGAGCAAAATCTGGATCAACGTATGAACTACTTTGTTCAGCAATTTGGATCAGAGGAAAAACTGGAAGAGTACTATGACAAAACCATGGAGGAATTCCGTGAGGAGCTCTTCGACCAGATCAAAGAACAAATGATCGTGCAAAAAATGCAGGGCATCATCAGCGACGAAGTAAGTATTACCCCAGCAGAGGTTAAAAAATTCTTTGCGAAAATCCCTCAGGACAGTTTGCCCTACTTCTCGACTGAAGTAACCATTGGCCATATTGCCAAAATCCCTGAGCCGAATGACAAAGTGAAGGATCAGGTACGCCTGGAGCTACTAGATATCAAAGATCGCATCGAAGCGGGTATTGATTTTGGTGTCCTGGCTCAAAAGTATTCAATGGACCCAGGATCTGCTCGCCAGGGTGGAGAGCTAGGTTTCTTCAACCGTGGAGAGCTAGCACCAGAATATGAAGCTACCGCTCTTGGTCTTAAGCCGGGTGAAATTTCGGATCCAGTAGAAACCCAATTTGGTTTTCATATCATTCAATTGATCGAAAAACGTGGTAACCGTTTCAATACCCGACACATTTTGATGATGCCAAGACCTACTCTATCAGATATTCAAGAGACGAAAGACTTTTTGGACAGCCTAAGAACAGGAATAATTGACGACAGTCTTAGATTCGATATCCTTGCAAAAGAGCACTCGGATGACAAACAAACCAGCGGAAATGGCGGTTTCTTTAGTGATGCTACAGGGGCAATGCGCATCTCTGTAGAAGAACTGGACCCGACAATGTTCTTTACGATAGATACCATGAAGGTCGGCGAAATATCCAAACCTTTCGAATACAAGATGCCTGATGGAAAAGATGCCGTGAGAATTGTATATTACAAATCAAAAGTGCCTCCGCACCAAGCCAACCTGCTGCAGGACTATCAGAAGATCCGATCAGCAGCACTGGCCAACAAGCGGAATGGTATCATGTCCGATTGGTTCGATGAGGCCAAAGGCGAAGTGTATATTAACATAGAACCGGAATACGACTACTGTCGTATCATGTCAGATTAGAAGAGATAGATGGCTGAATTCAAAGATGAAGTAGAAGCTGCGAACGCCTTGCACAAGGCATATACCCAGCTCACAAATGAAATTTCTAAAGTTATTATTGGTCAGGAAGAAGTAGTCAAGCTGCTACTCACTTCCATTTTTTGTCAGGGACATTCGCTACTCGTGGGTGTACCGGGTTTGGCCAAAACGCTTTTGATCAAGACGATTTCGTCTGCGCTTCATCTGGATTTCAACCGGATACAGTTTACTCCAGACCTGATGCCTTCAGATATTTTGGGCGCTGAGACGCTGGACAAGGACAGAAACTTCAAGTTCATCAAAGGACCGATCTTTTCTAATATCATTTTGGCTGATGAGATCAACCGTACGCCTCCTAAAACCCAGGCTGCACTGCTCGAATCTATGCAGGAATATGCCGCCACAGTTGGTGGAAAGAAATGGGAACTGGAGAAGCCTTTCTTCGTACTGGCAACACAAAACCCAATCGAACAGGAAGGAACCTATCCACTACCCGAAGCACAGCTCGATCGCTTCATGTTTATGGTGACATTGGATTACCCTTCTTACGAATCTGAATTGGATATCGTCAAGCAAGGCACAGTCCCACAAGACAGTGTGAAACCTGTGTTAGATGCCAAGGAGATCCTGGCTTTTCAGGAGTTAATTGACAAGGTGCCTGTGGCTGATAATGTCGTAGAATATGCCGTAAATTTGGTACACAAGACACGTCCTACTTCAGAACGAGCTACAGACATCACTAAATCTTACTTAGAGTGGGGAGCTGGTCCGAGAGCCTCTCAATTCCTAATCAAAGCGGCACGCTGCAATGCTCTGCTAAGTGGCAAATACTCTCCGGATATCGAAGATGTAAAAGCCATTGCAGAGCCCGTATTGAAGCACCGTTTAGTGCGCAACTTCAAAGCAGAAGCGGAAGGGATGAGTATGGAGAAGATCATACAAGAACTTCTTTAATAAGAAAATAGCCATCCCTCTCGAGATGGCTACCTATCAACATCAAAAACTCAACATACTATAAAATCAAATCGTCGCTCCTTTCGGGATAAATTGGAAATACAACCATCAATCTATCAACCAATTTACTCATGCTTTTTTGAGCAGATTGGGGATTATCAGCTATCCCAGTTGAAATAGAAGAGTACCACAACAATTCCTCTGTTTCTGGGTCGACTATCGATACAATCAACTTTCCCACCAAGGATTCATATTCTCGAGTATCGCTGGTCGCTACACCACCGGAGTAGTACCTACCACGCCCCATGGTTCCATAGCTGTTTTGGGTAGTGCTATAGTTCTTCAAAACATCCATATTACCTGTGACCTTTATCCTTACCTCCGGGTTCTCCTCCATTTCGACTAAACCTCTTTGTGTCAGCCCTTGGGTAAAAGCCTCTTCAAATCTCCCAATGTTTATTTCATTGAAGAACTCGTTTTGTTCTCCATCATACTCAATATCCAATGCGTAAGTAGTAAATGAACTGAAATCAACTCCGGATTTCTGATCCGTTGCGATTTTCAAACTAGAACATGAGGTAAATAAAACTACCATCACGCCTAATAAGATTGCCCTCTTTTTCATGATAGATGATTTTAGTTAGACATTTTTTACTGTTTGTATATAGCATTAAACGTCTTTTGAGGTATGGGTTTGTGGTAAAAAAAGGGTGATTTATTGTCAATACTAGACAGTTTATTCTTAGTGAACCCCATCACGAAATTGACCAGGCGTCATTTCATTTATATTTCTAAAAAATTTATTGAAGTGAGCTGGATCCTTAAAGCCGAGGTAGAAGGCAATATGTTT
Organism: Reichenbachiella ulvae; assembly: GCF_025833875.1. Taxonomy (NCBI): domain Bacteria; kingdom Pseudomonadati; phylum Bacteroidota; class Cytophagia; order Cytophagales; family Reichenbachiellaceae; genus Reichenbachiella; species Reichenbachiella ulvae. Next base: position 3,854,707 of record NZ_JAOYOD010000001.1, read on the forward strand.
GACACTATTATTACTATAAAAAAGTAAGCGCTTGGCCTCATAATCTATGCGCTCACGAATCACGTAGCTGGCAGAATGTTTGGTCATGGCCTTGCAGGCTCTGTTCAATTGCTTTTCACTTATTCCTAAGCGCTCTACATAGTCTATGACATAATGATCCATCTTAAAATTGATAGCAAGATCATCCATAAAACTACGGTAGATGTTTGCGTAGTTCTGTTTGCTCTTCGTTAAGACCTTTTGTGGCCGACAAACTAAGCTCATTTTCAACAGCAGCCCCTTAGTCAAAGTTGCTAATAAAGCAAGGTTGGCTTCATTGATTTTGTACTCTTTTAGGATCAAATCAAAATAGCTTCGAATATGTTCCCCATTTGTATTATCAAGTATGCTGCTCAGCAAAGAATTTACTCCCTGAATAGTAGAAGTAATATCGGCAGGAAAGCCCATTAGGTCTATAAATCTTTGGTTGAAAGCTATAGTTATCACCTCTACTTCCGTCTCTCCCTCAAAATTGATCCAGGAGATCTGATCCGGTGTTCCAAGCATAACCCAATTAGCCTTAAATGGCACAGGGACATGATCAATATAGGCCAGTCCATCTCCTGATATCATAAACCTCAGGACATAATGCTCTAACCTATGAGGCCTCATTAGAGTAAACTGTTCTGTCAACACAGTTTTTCCTCTAACAGCATGAAATACTTTATCGCCTTCGAGTGCCCAAAAATTGATTGACGGCACATCGGTTTTTACCTCCTTATAACCTCTCATTGACTTACTTCAATACTCCCTAAATATATCCACAAAAAATTAGCTGCTAAATCAGTTCTTTTCAAGCCCTTGTCAGGAATTGATAAGAATCATAAACTTTCGATGATTCTTATCAGCTAGTCGACAAATGACCTTGTGGCTAGCCTTGTGTTTTTCTATCTTTGATAGAACTTTAATGTTTTTCCCATGCAACACAAGTCAATCGAAACGCTTATCAATGAAAACTTTGTCTATGCCAAGGTGCTGGACTTTTTCGGAGTGGCCTTTTATGAATCCAGAAATAAGACCCTGGAGCAAGTCTGTGCAGAAAACAGAATAGAAGTCTCACAGCTGATTTCGGTGATGGAGAACAAAAAATCCAAGCAGGCCATTGACTTTTTGGAGTTGAAAAAATATCCGGTCAAATTGCTCATCGAATATTTGAAACACTCACATCAGGTATTCATCAAGGATTCTCTTCCTTTCTTACTCAAAATGGTCAATCGCATGGAAGAAGGCCCTTATTCTGAGCTGAAAGAAGATTTGAGAATGGTGCTACCGATGTTCATCGAGGACTTTATCAAACATATCTACGAAGAGGAAGACAAGTTCTTTGCCTATGTGCTGGAGATGGACAAATGTCTCAACAATCAGTCTTACTCTTCTAACCAACTGATTCGTCACGAAGATTTTTCGATTCAGGAATTTGCGCTGCACCATAGCGATTCAGACGATGAGATGGCAGGTATCCGTGGCATCACCAATAGCTACAGTACCGATCAGATCGAAGATGTACAGCTCAAGGTGATTCTGAAAGAGCTTCAGGCTTTTGATGCTAAGCTGAAGGATCATGCGAGAATAGAAAATGACATTCTTTTCCCTAAGGCAATGGAATTAGAAAAAGCCTCCAAGTCACTTTTTCAGAAAAAAGTGACGCTTAACTAAATGGGTAGAATACTGGCCATAGACTATGGCAAAAAACGGACGGGTCTGGCAGTGACAGACCCTCTCAAAATCATTGCTTCCCCACTAGACACAGTACGGACTCACGATCTGATTCCCTTCCTGACTGACTATCATCAGCAGGAGGATATCGAACAATTTGTGATCGGAATGCCCAAAGATCTGATGAATAAGGACACAGATAGCACGGCATCTGTACGGTCTTTTATAACTTTGCTGCAGAAAAAATTCCCCCAACACAAAATCCATCAGGTAGACGAGCGCTTTACCAGCAAAATGGCCAAAAGCGCGATGTTGAGTGGTGGAATGAAAAAAAGTGATAGGAGGAAAAAAGAGAACGTTGATAAATTGAGCGCGACCATAATTTTGCAGTCGTTTTTAGAGTCAGGTATATGATTTACCCCATAGTAGTGTACGGTGACCCAGTATTAAAGAAAGAAGCTGAGGACATCGAAGAAGGAAGCATAGATGTAAAGAAACTAGCCGAGGACATGTTTGAAACCATGAAACATGCCAGCGGGATCGGATTGGCAGCCCCTCAGATCGGCAAGTCCATCCGTATGTTCGTAGTAGATGGCAGTCCGCTAGAAGATGAAGAGGACATGGAGGATTTCAAAAAAGTATTCATCAATCCGGAGATCATCTGGGAAGAAGGCGAAGAATGGGCTTTTACCGAAGGCTGTCTCAGCATCCCCGGTATTCGCGAAGATATCAGTAGACCAGAGCGCCTCCGCATCAACTATCTGGACGAAAACTTCAAAGAGCACGAAGAAGAATTTGACGGGATGAAAGCTCGTATCATTCAGCACGAGTATGACCACATCGAGGGCATCCTTTTTACCGATCACCTGACGCCACTGAAAAAGCGACTGCTGAAAGGCAAGCTCGCCAATATCAGCAAAGGCAAGTGTGACGCAGACTACAAAATAAAAATCCCGAAGAAGAAATAAACATGCAGGACCTCAAGATAGCCATCATACAATCCGAACTCTATTGGGAAAATATCGATGGCAATCTGGCCATGTTTGAAGAAAAGGTCTGGGGCATATCAGAGGCAGTGGACTTGATCCTGCTGCCTGAGATGTTCAATACCGGCTTTACCATGAATCCCCAGCCTCTGGCTGAGGTGCCTGGTCTCAAAACGCAAAAATGGATGCTGCAAATGGCCTCTCAGACCAAAGCTCTGGTAGGAGGCAGCTACATGGTGCGTCAGGGAGAAAACTTCTACAACCGATTTGTTTTTGCCTTTCCTGATGGGAAGATGCAGCACTATGACAAGCGCCACCTCTTCTCACTGGCCAAGGAAGAAAACTACTTTAACGCAGGACAAAAACGACTGATCGTCGAGTACAAGGGTTGGAAGATCTGCCCTATGGTGTGCTACGATCTACGCTTCCCTGTTTGGGCAAGAAATCAAATCAACGATGGAGCCTGCGACTATGACCTGCTGATCTATGCGGCCAACTGGCCCGAAGCAAGAATTCAGGCCTGGGATACCCTACTACAAGCCAGAGCCATAGAAAACCAGGCCTATGTCGCCGGTATCAATCGCGTCGGCAAAGATGGCAATGACTACCCTTATGTCGGTCACAGTGCCATCTACGACTATGCAGGCACTACGATGCAATTCCTTGGCGATGAAGAAGATGTCATCATCCAAAGCATCAACAAAGAAGCCCTGGAGCAATTCCGCGAGCGCTTTGCATTTTTGCAGGATGGGGATCAGTTTGATATACAGTGACCTAGAGCTACACTAGATTAGAGGGGATATTTGAAAACCTCATTTTTTTGGTCCCTCGAAAATTCACTAAGTTTATACTCAACTCAAACTCTTATATGATGAAGTCCTACCTAGTGCTTATCCTTTTTGCCTTTTATTCCCTCCATGCCTTCTCACAAGAGGGAAGCAAGAACTTTATAGATCAGAACTATATAGAAGTGATTGGCATGGCTGAAAAAGAAATCATGCCGAATGAAATCTATCTAAAAGTCGTGATCAGCGAAAAAGACAATAAGGCGAAAGAGTCACTGGAACAGCTAGAGTCTAAAATGATAAATAAACTAGAAGGCATTGGGCTCGATATCGAGAAACAACTTTCAATCCAAGACCTTGGTAGCAACTTTCAGTTCTACTTCCTTCTAAAAACTGACATTTTCTCAACGAGGGAATATGAGATTTTGGTCTATGATGCCCATAGTGCTGCTAAGGTGATCGTAGGGTTGGAGGAAGTAGGCATCTCCAATATCTCGATCAGCAAAATGGATCACAACGATCTGGAATCGATCACAATGGACCTCAAACAAGAAGCCATCCTCAACGCAAAAAAGAAAGCAGACAAACTGAGCCAGGCACTAGGGCAGAAAGCAGGCAGAGCCATCTATATTTTTGAAATGGACGAAGCGGATCTCTCCCAAGTCCTAAGTGGACGGGTAGCTGGTCTGAGAATCAGAGGAGCCTCCTCCATCTATGGCAGCAGCGCACCCAAGGCAGCCAATGTGAATTTTGACAAAATCAAAATCAAATCGAAAATCCAGGTTCGATTTATTCTAGAATAAATAATCTATCCTCACTATTAATAAACGCTCGAGCAAATCAATCGTTTGATTGAGGAAAAGGAAGCTAATGGCTAAACGTATTGTATTTATATCCGGGATCGGAGCAGATCATCGGGCCTTTCAGCGAATTCAAATCCCAAATTACGAAGCTGTCTATGCAGACTGGATTCCACTCAAAAACAGGCAAGAGTCCTTTGAGTCCTACTGCGATCGAATAGCAGAGACCTATCAAATAGGATCAGAAGATGTACTGGTCGGGCTATCTTTTGGTGGGCTAGTAGCGCAGCAGTTCGCTAAAACCATGGGAAATCAAAAGGTAATTCTGGTCTCCAGCTTTAGAAGCAAAGAAGACCTACAACCGCTGATGTACTATGGTTTGATCTGGAACCTTTACAAGCTCCTGCCTGACTTTCGAATCCCAATATTGACAGATGTAATGGGGCATTATATCAACTCTCGTCAAAAGGAAAGCAAACCTGTGATCCAGGCCATGATCCAAGACGCAGACTTCCGCTTCAACAATTGGTGCATTCGCCAAATCAAAATCACGGACCTGAGGGCAGATTACCAACCGCAGTTTCTCAACTTCACAGGCAAAAAGGATCTACTGGTCAAAGACTGGAAAGGTCCCAATCATGTATCTATCGATAACGGAACACACTTCATGGTTTTTGATGAGGCACAAAGTATCAACCAAAGGATCAAGGCCTATTTGCAGGTTAATTAAGATGAAACGTAACTAGATTCTCGATTCTGGTTACAACAAGCGTAGATTTGGTTACATGTCTATTTCTTATCCTAATCACTTTTGTGTCGTACTATTAGAAACCAAAAGGACAAAACCATGAGAAAAAGAAAAATTGCATTAGTGACTGGCGGCAGTAGGGGGCTCGGTAGAGACATGGCCATAAATCTGGCCAAAAAAGGGCTGGATGTGATTCTTACCTATCATAGCAACCTGTCAGCGGCTGAAGAAGTAGTGGCCTCCGTACAGGCAGAAGGAGCCAATGGGTATGCCTTATCCCTGGATAGCAGCGATACCAAAGGCTTTGATGATTTTTACCAGCGCCTGTCAGATTACTTGCAATCTAACTATGACAATCCGCACTTCGATTATTTGATCAACAATGCAGGCACTGGTATTTATCAGCCCTTTGCCGAGACGACCGAAGAGCAGTTTGACGAGATGATGAACATCCATCTCAAAGGGGTCTACTTCCTAACCCAAAAAGCACTGCCTTTCCTCAACAATGGCAGTAGCATCATCAACATTTCTTCAGGACTAGCCCGCTTTACTTTGCCTGGCTCTTCGGCCTATGCCAGTATGAAAGGTGCCATCGAGGTATTCACTCGCTATCTGGCAAAAGAACTCGGCAGCCGCGGCATCACTGCCAATGTAGTAGCTCCGGGTGCCGTAGCGACAGATTTTGGTGGAGGCGAAAACAAAACCAACGAGAAGAAAAGAAGTCTGGTAGCGGGAGCCACAGCCCTGGGTCGAGTAGGCGAACCCGAGGATATTGGTGGCATTGTCGCCTTCCTGTGTACCGAAGAGGCGCACTGGATCAATGCTCAGCGAATCGAAGCATCTGGTGGAACCTTGATATAAACATGTACAAAACCGAATCTATCACCGAATACCACAAGCTGGCGGGGCTCCCTAAACCAGAGCATCCGCTGGTGAGTTTGGTCGACTACAGTCAGGTCAACTACCCAAAGGATCAAGATGAGATCACTGTAATAAATAGTCACTACTCCATTGCGTTAAAGAAAGGGCTGGCCGGTAAGGTTCGCTATGGTCAGCAGCAATATGATTTCGACGAAGGGTTGATGTCCTTTGTTGCACCCGGTCAAGTGATCAAAGTAAAAGTGCATAAAGCACCAGCGCCACACCCCACTGGTTGGCTGCTATTGGTTCACCCCGACTTTCTTTGGGGTTCTCATCTGGCGAAAATGAACAAGCAATACGAATTTTTCGGGTATGATATCAATGAAGCGCTCTTTCTTTCGGACAAGGAAGAACAGTCGATGATCGGCATCATGAAAAACATCCAGCAAGAATATCATGCTAACATTGATGCCTTCAGTCAGAAGATCATTCTCTCACAGATCGAAGTGCTTCTCAACTATGCAGAGCGCTACTATCAGCGCCAGTTCATCACGCGCAAGATTAGCAACCACGCAATACTGAATAGTCTGGAGAGCTGGCTAACAGACTATTTTGACAAAGAAGATCTGGCCAGTGCGGGACTTCCCAGTGTACAGCAGATTGCCGACGAACTCAATGTTTCGCCTAACTATCTGAGCAACTTACTCAAGGTACTAACGGGGCAAAACACCCAACAGCATATCCATGACAAACTAATAGAGAAGGCCAAAGAAAAGTTGTCTACCACTCAGCTATCAGTGAGCGAGATTGCCTATGGTCTGGGCTTTGAACATGCCCAGTCCTTCAGCCGCTTGTTCAAAAGCAAAACCCAGCAATCTCCACTTGAGTTCAGAGCTGGGTTCAATTGATCATTAGTTTTTAGCGCCAATAATGACTACCGCTCCAAACTCAAGATTTCTACCTTTTAGATTAATCAAAGATTCATCAGGAGCAGTATAATCACCTGTGATATTATAGTCGTTCGCTCTCATCTCAAAGGTTCTATAGGATAGATAGGGTTGAATCGTAAATTTACCTAAAGGTTTAAAAATCAACTTAATTCTATAAAAAGGACTAACAGCACCATCATAGCTTACTCTAATAGAACCATTTTCATCTGACTTATTAAATCGTCCAGCCCAGAGCATATCAAAACCTGCACCAAAACTTATACCACTCACAAATGATTTCTTTTCAATTATCAAATTATACGTGAACTCCATTCCGGTCCTCGGCATTGCTAAACTCTGAGAACTATTTGAGCTGCTTTTACCTGACGATGAATAATTAGCATTCAATAAGATATTAAAAAAGAACCCTCCTAACACGTTCACCTCAAAATTATAAGGTAAATCAATATTGGCTCCTGCGCCGAATCCACTCAGTCCTGTTACACTACCTCGCTCTGTATTAGACCCTGAAGTAACGCTTTGACTAACCGAACCTATTCCAAGTAACTGCAAATCACCAATGAAATGTACGCGCTGGGCTTGTGAATGAAGTTGAAAAATGAATAAGATTGAAAAAAGAGATAAGAAACGCTTAATCGTCATTACTATTATTTAATTGGTTGATAAAAAAATGTAATCTACAAGACATTTTCTAAACCCAAAAAAATCAACCTACCCGAATCAAATCATTTTCCATTTATCTCAAAACCAACTTCTGAGAGCTTGTATTTTTACCATTCCGGATATAGGCGATATACAGTCCTGGTTTCAAGAATGAGAAGTCCATTTCAGTAGCCGTATTCGCATCCAAAGGAATGTCTTTGAGGACTAAATGTCCCGAAGCAGTGAGTAAGTATAGGCTGCCCCTTTGGTTCGATAAAAAAGTTACTTGCTGATCATCCAGGCTAGGGTTAGGATAAACCAACAACATCAATTTTTGCTTTTCTACCTCACCGATTTCATAAGCCCACACACCACCTTGAATACTACCCACCATCAATGTCGCTTGTCCAGCAACTCTACCAAAAGCAGGTCTGGAGGCACGCCCAAATCTTGGAGCAGAAGTGACTTCATCACAGATTATTTGCACTGAAGTACTTTGACTCCTGTTACTTCTAATATTCGAATAGAGCGTGGCATTGCCAGTAGCGTCAGTAGTTAATAAATCATCTTTTCCATCTTCATCGATGTCCGCCACTACCAGAGATAAGCGCCCGCTGCTATTTTCCTCTTGCAGTATATTTCTTTCTTCCATTACAAAGACAGACCCGGTAAACCTCAGATAGTCCAACTCCCCATAGCTCCTACCTATCAAAGCATCTAGATGACCATCCTGATCCATGTCGTAGAGGTAAACATCGTCTCCAGATCCATAGCTCAAGTCAATGTTTCGCAGTTGATTGTAATCTACCTCCAGGCCAGTTTCGCTCTGATTGGGCAAATAATACATGCGATTGCTGAAACTCTCATTGATCGAACTGAAAACCAAATCTGGTCGCCCGTCACCATTCATATCTACGATCTGTGGCTTGATTTCCAAATGGCCCAATTCAGAAAGAGAAAATGCATCTTCGGTCTCCAAAGTAAAACTGCCATCCATCTGCTGGATATAAAGCGTCAAGCTACTCACAAAATCAGTCGCTCTCAAACTCCCTCGATTTCCTATCAATAGATCCTCCCGGCCATCACCATTTACATCAATCATGACAGGATAAGCCCACTCACCCACGTCAATCATTTCGTCCTGGAGAAAATTTTGTGCAGCGCCATAGTTTTGATTTCCCAGATTGGGATAAAAAAAGCTCGACGCTTTCATATCGATAGTCATCCCATTATTGTCCCTCATATTAGGCGCAATCACAAGATCCGAAATCCCATCAAAAGTCACATCGATGGAATAAGCCGCTGGAAACAAAGTAAAATCTATCGGTGTACCGAAAGTAGGAAAACTCGTATCCCAGCTATCAAAACTAGCTGCTAGCTGGCTACCTTTATTCTCCAGATAGTTAAGCTCTGCACAGTCCTCCTCGCTGATTACGAGATCCATGAGTCCATCTTCATTATAGTCAAAAGAAAGCAGCGCCTTGCCTGCCAGATGCTTGAGCCTTCCCGAGGCGGAGCATGATTCATCAAACACATAGTCCGAACAGTCGCAGACATTGATTCCACCATATGTCTCAGTCACTTTCTCATAAGCCAACCCACAGTTGGTCGTAACATTCCGATGAAATTCGATATCAGTACCCGTGCTAAAATTAAAAACCAGAATATCCAGATCATCATCCCCGTCCAAATCAACGATCGAAGGGATGTCCGTGGCATTAAGAAAGACATTGATTTCACTCCCACCAGATAGTGTCAGCAAGGGATCTGCTACTAAGTCCCAAGCAGGACTGCCCGGTTCGCCTATATTTTCATAGACTTTGATTCCTAACTGTGCGGAAGCAAACAAATCCATCAAGCCATCGCAATTGTAGTCGGCCAAAACGATCCAGTTTTTTAGACCTGAGGGGAAGAGGGCCTCAAAGGCAGGCTGATATTCATAATGATCCGATTGGTTCTCAAAACAAGTGATCCTTTCTGCCGATCGATCAAAGATCACCAGATCCTCGTCTCCATTACCATCGAGATCCATGGCTTGATACTGTCCCGAATTCAATCCACCGGCAAAAGGATACTGAAGTAGTTGATCCGAACCATAAACAGAAGCCTGCAAAGGTCTCAACTGAAGCTGGGCTGCTGTGTCGAAAGTACTGCTGATAATAGCTGATAATATGACTATTTTTAGAAGGGATTTCATCTTCTCATTTCTGAGGCCCATATTACATCAATAGATTGAATTATTTGTTGAATGAAGGCCAAATAAATTTTACCTTACGACCTCAAAAGACAAAACGATTGGAAGATACGATTGCCAACTTATACGAAAAATTCAAGGATAGTACTGGTGTAAATACTGACACCCGAACGATCTCTCCGAACCAGATGTTCTTTGCCCTCAAAGGCGACAACTTTGACGGAAACTTATACGCCGATCAGGCCCTGGCTGCTGGTGCCAGCTTTGCTGTGATAGACAACCCTGAATTCCTGAAGGATGAGCGATACCTGTTGGTAGATGATGTGCTAGACACCTTACAGAAATTGGCCAATCATCACCGCCGACAGTTCAAGTTCCCCTTTCTCGCCATCACTGGATCTAACGGCAAGACAACTACCAAGGAACTCATGGCTCGTGCACTATCCGACAAGTTCAAAGTGCACTACACCAAGGGCAACCTCAACAACCATATAGGTGTCCCGCTTACGATACTAGATATTCATGAGTATTGTGATTTTGCCATCATCGAGATGGGGGCCAATCATCTGGGAGATATTGCTCTGCTATGCCAGATCGCTGAGCCTACTCATGGTTTGATCACCAATATTGGGACTGCCCATATCGGCGAGTTCGGAGGTAAAGAAAATATTCTAAGAGGCAAAAGCGAACTCTTCGACTACCTGAGAATGCACGGAGGGACTCCATTCATCAATAAGTTAGACCCCGCCTTAGTCAACATGGCGAAGCGTTTCCATCACTATGTGGAATTCCCCAATGACGATTGCAAACTGATCGAAGCGAGCCCTTATATCTACTATGCGGACAATGATGACCATGAGCACAGCACCGAGATCGTCGGGGAGTACAACTACATGAACATCGCTGCGGCCATCACAGTCGCACAGCACTTCGAAGTAGGCGATCCCTACAATGCCATCGACATGTACCAACCGGCCAACAATCGCTCGCAGATCATTGAGATCGGTACCAACACAGTCATTTTGGATGCCTACAATGCCAACCCTGATTCAATGAAGGCCGCTCTGAAAAATCTCTCGCAGATGTCGGGAGAGAAAAAGATTGCCATGCTAGGCGAAATGAAGGAGTTGGGCGAGTATGCAGTAGAGGAGCACAACAAAATAGTAGAGGAAGCCGAAACCTTAGGGATCAAAAACCTGTATTTGGTAGGAAACGAATTCAAAAAGGCCTCTGAATTTGTCAATGTGCTGATAGACGTGGATCAGCTGATCGAATTCCTCAAAGAGGATAAGATCTCCGGGTCGATCGTATTGATCAAAGGATCCCGTAGCATGCAAATGGAGCGCCTGGTCAAAAGCAACGAAATATGGAACTAAAACCCAGCCTGGACTTTCTCACACGCCTAAAAGAAAATAATAACAAAGTGTGGTTCGACGAAAACCGAAAAGAATATGAGAGCTGCAGAGCTCAGATTCTGGAGATCGTTCAGAAGCTGATAGAGGGGATAGCATCCTTTGATCCCTCGCTCACAGCTGTAGAAGCCAAGCAATGCATTTTCCGCATCAACAGAGACATCCGCTTCAGTAAAGACAAAACACCCTACAAAACCAATTTCGGAGCACTGATGGGCGCTGCAGGCAGAAAAACTGAGGGGACAGGCTATTACTTTCATGTCGCTCCTGGCCATGTCTTCACCGGTGGGGGAATCTACAAGCCACAGCCAGATATGCTAGCCAAGATTAGACAGGAGATCGATTACAATTCAGCGGATTTGGTTAAAGTCATCGAAGCTCCTGGATTCAAAGAAAGGTTTGGTGAGATTCAGGGGGAGCAATTAAAAACTGCGCCTAAAGGATACCCTAAAGATCATCCCTTCATTCACCTACTTCGATACAAGAGCTACTACGTTTTAGAAGAATATTCTGATAAAAATGCTTGCAGCGAAAACTTTATAAAAAAGGCTCTGGAGAGCTATAAAGAGGCTTTTTCGTTCAACCAATTTTTAAACGATGCAATTAATTGAAAATATTTTTGGGAAAGGTTTGGAATAATCAATTTCGATTCTATTTTTGCACTCCCAAATCAACGGATTTGAGCAAAAAGTAGTGAAAACAATCACACTCGGGCGCTTAGCTCAGCTGGTTCAGAGCACCTCGTTTACACCGAGGGGGTCGGGGGTTCGAATCCCTCAGCGCCCACAAAAGACAGTCAAAATTGGCTGTCTTTTTTTATGCCCTAATTTTGCTTGTTGTTAGAGAGTTACTAATCCTACATGCTATTCTCAACCCGTCTTTTACTACTCTAGTATGAGTTCATACTCCAGCTTTTCTCCTTCGAAATAAAGTTGACCACCTAACTCTACTTTATCATAGGAGTAACTATTGATATCAAATGGCAATTCATAGAGTTCTTTAAATATACTTTTTTCGGCACTGAAAGGATCTCCGAAATTGGCGTTCAGCGTCATTCCGTTCAAACTATAAAGCCCAAATACATTCTTGATCTTTTCTACTGGATCGGTTTGATAAACCTCAGCACACAAGGTTCCAAGTTGAGAACTTGAGGCAGTGAAATAATAATTAACATGCACTAGATTCCCCTCAAATATTACTTCCAATGAATCAAGCAAAGTATGTTCACAGGTTCTGCACTCCTCTTCACCAAAATTAATTGAGTTGCAACTTTCATTTAGCTCACCTATAGATTCATTCTCTCCAAAGCGATAAGAAGTCGCTTGCCAGGCTTTTGATTGCAATAGCTCCTTAAGAGAAGGCTCAACATGTTTATTTTTTTCACAACTGAGAAAAATCAAACCTGTAATAGCTATTAAGATAGTTGGTTTCATAAGTTTAGGAATTTCGAAATGGTTCTAAAAACAGAAAGTTCACTAGTGACTCAAAACTACTAATTCGCTAGAACAGTAAAACCAACAAAAAGACTCAAATCAATGATAAACTGTAGGTAACAATAAATCATTGATCATGAACAAGGCAGAGTCCAGGTCAAAACCAGACCCAAATTTGCTTCGGGCCTGATTTATCTAGGGATTAATTATCTTCAGTTTGTTATGATATGCTAAGCTTATTGTTAATGGCATTGAAAAGTACATCACTGAGTTGCTCAACACTTTTCAAGGGTTTGGTAATGAATCCATCAGCTCCTTTCGTCAGAGCCTCTTCCTCCTGCTCCCAATGCGAAGTGACATATATCACCACTGGACTGTAATCCAATGCTTCTACAAATTGGAAACCATTGATTTCAGGTAAATCTATATCTATGAATATAATATCAGGCTTATTTCGGTCGACTTCCACCAGGGCATGCATGGGATTTCCATAACATTCTTGCAAATCGAGGTAGTCAATCTGGCGGATCACCCCCTTGATTATCTCCATGAAAAGCCTATCGTCATCTATACAAATGCAGCTGTAGTTTTCTTTATTCATTCTTACCATTCAATCAACTACAGGTGGACAGAGTTAATCACAGAATTATCTGCGAATATATAGCAATTGCCCCTTACTTTTGTAGTGTAAAACGTGGATTAGGAGTTTCTCCTAAACAATGCAGTAGATGTGCTTATTCGCCATTTTTAAGCATTTTGTCCTCGAATTACGTTAAACATATTTTAGCTATTTTTCATGAAAGTATACCTCGACAATTCTGCCACTACACCCGTTGACCCAAAAGTACTAGAAGCCATGATGCCTTACTTCACCGAGACATTTGGCAATCCCTCCTCTATCCACTCACATGGAAGGGAAGCCAGATCAGTGGTCGAACGAAGCAGAAAAAAAGTCGCCGAACTACTGAACACCTCTCCAGCCGAAATCTTTTTCACCTCTGGAGGAACAGAAGCAGACAACACGGCCATACGATCAAGCATAGAAAGCAAAGGAATACAAGTCGCTATCACCTCCAGGCTCGAACACCATGCCGTATTGCACACCCTTCAGGCTCTTGACAAAAATGATGGCTTAGACCTCTATTATGTGGACTTATTGGAGGATGGTGAAATAGATATGGCGCATCTGGAAAATCTACTAGAAGAAAACAAAAACGCTTTTGTATCCCTGATGCATGCCAACAATGAACTGGGGAACCTGAATGACATTCAAACCATAGCTGAGATGTGCAAGGCGCATAAGGCCACTTACCATAGCGATACCGTTCAGGCGATGGGTAAGTATGTGCATGACCTGCAAGAACTGAAGGCAGACTTCATCGTCGGTGCAGCACATAAATTTCATGGACCGAAAGGATCAGGGTTCCTTTACATCAATAATGAAACTAAAATCCATCCTTTCATCTACGGAGGTGCACAGGAGAGAAACATGCGCGGCGGCACAGAGAACCTCGCGGGTATTGTAGGGCTGGCCACTGCTCTGGAAATAAGCTACAGCGACATGAATAACAACCGCAAGCATATCGAAGGGCTCAAGTCGCTAATGATCGAATTATTAAAAGAGAAAGTAACAGGGGTTTCATTCAACGGACAATCGGCTGATCTGGAAAACAGTCTTTATTCTGTGATCAATGTAGGAGTCCCAGAATCAGAAGAAAATGACATGTTGCTTTTCAATTTGGATATCAAAGGGATTTCAGTTTCTGGTGGCAGTGCTTGTTCCAGCGGATCCAACATCGGCTCTCATGTATTAGACGCCATCGATTCGGACCCAAACAGAGGTGCCATTCGATTCTCCTTTTCGAAATTTACGACCGAAGAAGAAATCCGCTATGCCGTGGATACTTTAGCAGAAATCGTCAATCAGTGACGGGACATTTCCGTCACACATTCTATCCATTTCTGTTCGGTATTCAGACTCGGCACTAAGTCCCATCGTTCGCCACCCGCCTCGATGAATTCTTCCTGATAGGTTTCTCCTACTTCCAAAGTAGTCTCTAAGCAGTCTGCCACGAAGGCTGGAGAGAATGCCAATACTTTCTTATGGCCTTGCTCAGCCAATTCCTTAAGTTTATCCTCCGTGTAGGGTTGAATCCAGGGATCCTTACCCAAACGTGACTGAAAGGCGGTAGTTACCTGCTCCTTTTTCAACCCCAGCCTATCGGCCAACAATCGGGTAGTTTCAAAACATTGAGCTCGGTAGCAATATTTATTGGCTTCACCATAATGCTCACAGCATGACCCAAGTTGACACTTGCTAATGCCTGCTTTATAAATTTGTCTTTCTGGCAATCCGTGATAGCTAAACAAGAAATGATCATAATCGTGTTCTTTCATCATCTCCTGAGCATTTTCTACAAAAGTGTCAAGAAACAAATCATTGTCTACAAACTGATCCACAATCTCGAGCTTAGGAATCACTTGCCACTGACCTACATTTCTCATTACTTCTTCGATTACCGAGCCTGTAGTGGCAGAGGCATACTGCGGAAATAGCGGAATGACTTTGATTGAATTGACCTTGGCGCTCTTCAATTCTTGCAGACCTGCTTCAATCGAAGGAGACTGATACCTCATAGCCAATACCACCTTGTATTCTGAGCCTAGCTGATCCTGAACAGCCGCTTGCAAATCTTCGCCATAAAATTTGAGCGGAGATCCACGGTCTTCCCAAAGCTTTTGGTACTCTTTGGCGGACTTAGGACCTCTAAAAGGTGCGATAATCAGGTTGACCAAAAGCCAACGTGGAATATAGGGAATGTCAATCACTCGACCATCCATGAGAAATTCCCGCAAATATTTTCGCACATCGCCTGTACCCGGGCTATCCGGTGTACCCAGATTGACTAGAAGAACGCCTTTTTTCATAGTTGGCAAATCTAAAGGCTGAAAGCGATAGTTTTAGCTCCAAAAAATAAAAAGCTCCAGAATGTCTAAATCTGGAGCTAGCAGCATGTTGAAAATTATTACTTTGACTGGAACGAAGTAAACCTATGTGGACTTTAAAATCCTGCCATTTTTCTTTAAAATCCTGACAAAATCAGGCGTTGAGATGCAAATGCGAAAATAAACTGAAGAAAAGAGTTAGAATCTCCCTACTATAGAAGAATACAATTGATTCTGATCTAAATAATTAGCAACTACCTTTTGAATCCTTTTGGCATCAATAGACTTTAATGCTTCGAAATATTGCTCGTAATAGCTGTAATCCAATCCAAAATCATTGACTTGCTGAAACCTCTTCATCAATTGAAAAGGAGTGTCAATAGAAGAAAGAAATGCTCCAGCCAGATAATTACTAACTGTTTCAATTTCTTCAGCACTCGGCCCTTCTGTTCTAAGCAGCTCTATTTCTTTTTGAATTTCATCTAGGGTGCATTGCGTGTACTCTGCTTTTACATCCGTCGAAATCACCCCAAAGGATTGATGTTTAAGGTGTACAGGATAGGAACTAATGCCATAGGTATAACCCTTTTCTTCCCGAATGTTTTTCATCAGTCGTGAACCAAAGTAGCCACCTAAAAAAGTATTGGCAATCAAAAAATCATAGTAGTCTTGATCTCCTTTGCCAGGGATTTTCATCGCCAAACGGATGGAGCTTTGAAGACTATCCGCACGCTCAATAAAGATGTTAGATTCGGGGCTTGATGGATGCAGGGTCGACCCTTCATTTCTCTCAGCCATCGACCAATTCTCCAGCATTTTTTCCAAACCTTGAATCATTTTAGATTCCAGGTTTCCAGACAAATAAACTTGTGGGTTGTTGAACATCCAGCCTTCATAAAAATCCAGCAAATCCTGTCTGGAAATTTCATCCAGCACTTCTTCAGTTTGCGCCGATCCGTATGGATAGTCAAGTCCAAAAAGTGCCTCTCTTATTTTTTTAGAGGCAAGCGTATCATTTTTCTTGTTATTGACCTGAATTTGGTCTTTCCTGATGGACCGTAGGGTATCTAATGATTCTTGAGGAAAGGTAGCCTCTGTGAGTATCTCATTGAGTAAGGAGATAACTTGATCAAAAGTACGATTGACTCCAAAAACAGAAATAGAAATGTCATCAAAATCAGGGCTGATCTCCACGAAAGCACCTAAAGAATCAAAAGCCTCAGAAATTTCCTTGGCACTTCGGTTCTTAGTGCCTTCCATCAGCATCTTGGCAGCAAACCAGGAAACTGTTGGTTTGCTCTCGTACCAAATACCAGAGGCAAGTTTAACCTCTACTTTGAATACTGGCTGAACACCAGCATCCAGTGTAAAGAGTTGAATTCCGTTATTTAATTGTTTTGTTTGAGCCTCCTGAAGTGGAGCATAAATAATCTCCCCGGCTGGTGGGGCTATGGTCCTATCTAGCATGAAATTAATTCAAGTCTTCTCCTGTATCTCCCTTGGCAAAATCAAATAATAGGGAGAAACGGATAGTCTCTGCCAAAGGATGATCTTGCTCTCCTGGAATCAAATAAGAGAAATCCACTCCGAACTTTTGATAACGGAAACCTACACCTAAGGTAAAATACTTTCTTCCTCCTTTTGATTCTGCTTCGTAAAAATATCCTGCTCGTGCGGCAAATAAATCCCTGTACCAATATTCGGTACCCGCAGATATCATAATTTCTGCCATCTCTTCAGAAAAGCCATCAGGTGCATCCGAAAATGAACCAAACATTCCTGAAATCAAATTTCTATCTGGATCTTTACCTCTAACAATAACTCTTTTTCCATTTTGATAGACAGGATTTCCATCAGCATCCAATTCATAAATTGGAGGAGTAGGCACCATTAATTTGTTGAAATCAACTGCGAAAGTCAGCGTGTTCACCGGATCCAATTCCAGTTTCAATGCAGCTCCTAACCTCAGGTTGATAGGAATAAAATCTTTAAAATCATCCGTACTGTAAGTAACCTTTTGACCGATATTCGAAACATGTGCCCCCAATGCCAAATTGGCATTGGTTCTACCTAAATGTAGATCCTTGTTATAGTAGGTACCGACATCCACTGCCACACTGGTTCCTTTTTGACTGATGCCTGACACACTTCCTATAATATTAGACCATATATATCGTGCTGTCACACCTATCCCTAAATTCTCACTTAATTTTCTTGAATAGGTTGCATCCACAGCCCCTTCTCTAGGATTATCAACTCCCAAAAGCCCCCCTGTATCATCTGTCAATTGAATACTACCCAGATCGAAATAGCGCATTGAAACTGCGACTGTTTGTACACGGTCAATTTTATAATATCCTGAAAGATAATATAGCGCCATGTCATTGGTAATGGTTGCCAGCCACGGGGAGTATGAAATAGAAGCACCAAACTTACTATCGATAAAGGCCAGTTTACCATTGTTCCAATGCACGCTGTTAGCATCTGCAGAGGTTGCAACCCCTACATCACCCATGCCTGATGCACGTGAGTCTGGTGCAAAACTAATAAATGGAACAGCTGTTGTTATAACCCGACGTAAACTGTCTTGACCATTTAAAGTGCCAGACTGAGCCATCAGTCCAGAGTTAACAATAAAGAGCAGTGCAAGAAGCCCTAAAATTCCTTTGATCCCTGTAGTATTCATTGTTGTTGAGGATTAATCACTTATAACCAGTTTGCGAGAAATGCTAGTCGAGGCACCATCTATCCGGCTTTGTATAATCAATTTATAAATATAGATTCCTTTTTTGACTTTATTGCCACTAAGATCCTTTCCGTTCCAATGAATATCATCGACTGGGTTTGAGGCATTGTATACTTCAAACTGCTCATGAAGAATTAGTTGGCCCTGTAAATTGGTAATGCTGAGTGATATATCCAAATCTTCACCCGCCCTATCATGCGAAAAACTAAAAGTAGTTATATCCTGCATTGGATTAGGATAATTTATGAACTCTGAAATTTCTAATGACTTGTGATCACTGACCACAAACCGGGCACTTTGTACTACCTCATTACCATGGTTGTCATAAGCTGTCAGCACTAATTCGTGTTCTCCTTTATCCAAAGAGCTAAAAGGGAACATGACCCAACCCTCTTGATAGTCATCAACAGAGCCAAAATAAAAGTCATTCAAATCAAAAGGGTCTGAACCATCTAATGAAGCAGTTATTCCTTGATTATTGAGTTTGGAAACGTTGATACCACTTTCATCTTTGAGTCTAACCAGCAGTAGAGGATTTCTTCCCAAACGATCTCCTTCCTGATAATCTACATCATCGAAATATATAGTTGCCAGTGGGGGACTGTTGTCTGAATCAACGCTAGCCAGTCCGCCTACGATCACTTCGGTAAAAGAACCTGCTGCATCCCAATTCGAAGAATCATTCAAGGCATAGAAATTAATTTTCCCTTTACCATAAGTGAGCTCCATATCTCGAGAAAGAATCACTTCAGTTGAAAACAAACCATTCTCTACACTCGCCTCACCCTGAAACAACAGGATATCTCTTTGTTCATATTCTGATGCCACAGATTCATCACCAAGTGTCTGATAGCTTGCCGGCTCATCATATATACTAATCTTCACTGTTCCTTTAAAACTTGATTCCAATATGCCATCATTTTCGATCTGACCAGAAATCGTGTAAACACCCAACGCAGACAATGTATCCAATTGATCAATTGATTTGTCGTTGATTGAAGTCAATCGAACTTGAGAAGAAGGAAATGCCAAACGCATGCTTGCATCTCCTAACAATGCATAATTTCTGTTTTTTGGGCCGACCAAACTATTGTTCTTCGTTTCCATCATGATATCACCGAGCCTACGATACTGGCCACTTTCTTTTTTGGTGAAAGCTTCATAAAATGAACGATTGATTGTGTAATTGCTAGAGGCGACTACTGCACGCGTAGAGGTCAGTAAGGCAATAGCACCGCCTTGAGGACTCAAAAGCATTTTTTCGCCACCAGAAACCAAAGCAGGGTCATCATACTTACCAAACTGGCAAGTCGCAGTGACAAAAAAGGGCAACTGGTTTCTATTCGTCAATTGATCGATCATCTCTTCGGTCAGCACATCCTCATCGGCCAAAACAAATTCATTGCCATGACCTGTGTAATTCACCAAAAAGCTTCCCTTTTCTAAAGCATCAATCAAAGCCTGAGAAGCCCTGGGAGATGTTTGAAATCCAATTTCTCCCTCCTGCTCAAACTGATCTAAAAAGACTTTGCGAACATTGAACTCCTGGCTCGCCGTATCTACTATGGCTGACAGTCGATCTGCGTCTCTCTGATGGATGTTGAAATCTCCATCGTCAGCAAAGTAGACAACCTTATTTTTCCATGGGCCAAAGGAAAAGCTACTCGTCTCATAGCGAATGACCTTATTTACATAATCCATCGCCTCCTCATAACTGGCAACTGGAATTCTACCCACACCAATATCTAAAGTATGATCCCCCTGACTATTTTCTATCCACTCTCCTTCATCCTCTTCCATGAAACCATAAAAATCTTCTGAAGAATAACTGTAAAGCCTATGAACAGAATTTCTCGCCTCATAGACCGGTACAAAATTTTTATGGTTCCGAGTATATTTTTTGTAATCGTAAGAACAGTCGCCTACCAATGTGACATATTTTAATTGCCCAGTGGAAACGTAATGATGTCGTATGAAATCACGAATGGCTACCACGTCCTGACGGCCTGAAGAAAACTCGTTGTAGATCTGATCTATCGTGACCACTTCGGTTTTTAAGCCATCATGCTGAAGGCGATGCTCCGCCAATCTCTGTGTGGGGTAAAGAAATGATGGATGCGTGATATACAGAACATCAGCTGACGGCATTGCTCTCAAGTTCTGATTTCGGATTCTTTCTTTTGAAATGGGAGATTGAATATGACGATTGTCAAAGGCAATAATATGCTGGCCCTCTTGTACACCAAAAGTCATGCTCTGCTGAGTTGCATTGATCACTTTCTGTTTTGGACGTGTTGGACTGGACACATCCCAGGCCTGTGCAGAGGCTCCTGGCCCTTCGATTTTCAAACCTCCCGTCTCCTCCACATAAACAGAAAGCAATCGATGGTTCAAATTCAAGGCATGCCGGCTTACCAAATTGACATAATCTACATACCCCCTGGCCGTCCCCTCATCAAGAGAAAATTTCACCAACATATTGAAATTGGCCCCCGAATAATTATCTAATTGCAAGGTGTCCGCCTTGACATCAACCCATGTATCATAGGTTTCTCCCGAAACTGCAGTCAATCGCGTTTCACCAAAACTTTGTCCTCCAATTGAAAAAGAAAACTGAGACCCAACAGTCGCCTGAGAAGCTACTGAAACATAAAGCTTCAAGGGACCCGCAATCAACCCTTCTGAATCAAAATTGATATTGACATCAGAATATAATGCACTGACCCGCTCACCGAACCAATCCCTACCGGTTTCTAAAACATTGGTTTCTTCTAACTCATGCACCTGCAGTCTCAAATAACTTTCTTGCCATTGACCTGTAGAGTTTCCTGTCGAGCTAGATTCTAGATTGAGCGCAGGTTCATCTTTGATGGTAATGAAATAAAAAGCCGAATCACTGTAGATATTATTCTGGTAAGCAAAATCCTTGGTATCCGCATCAAAACTAAGACCATATGCAGGCTTCCCATAGAATAAGAAATAATCCTCTTTGTCGAAAACACCGTCTTCAAAGCCCACCCCTTGTCTGGCGTTTTCTATCAAATCCTGCGGCCTTTCGGCGCTATTGGATTGCGATAACATCCCGTTGTAAGCATTGCCATAGATAGCGAGGTTACGAGGATCGATGTCCTTTCTATTGATTCCCAGTTTCTTTAAAACCCCAGCATCTACTTTATAAATCCCCTCTTCTATTATAGCCACCTTATACCAACTGCCACTTGACAATACAGATTGAGCACTTGCAGTAGGGAACCACAAACTAAAAAACAGTAGGACTAAACCTGAATATGTAAGATGCTTTTTCAATAGATGTTTAGAAATGACAAATTTCAGACGCTCAGGCCATTTCATTATTGAGCAGACCCATACTAGTTTGACAGCATATTGGTAAAAATAGAGGCTACAAAATAAAAAAGAATTACGAATGGTAATGCGATGACCTGAAATGTCGCAATGGCTATTAGTGAAATGACCATGACCAGATATCTCGCTTCATTACCTTTCCATCCAAAGTTGGCAAATTTCAATGCCAGCAATTTGACATCCGAAACCAATAGAAAAGACATAAGTATCGAAATCGCGACTAGCACCCAATCTTTACTTAAAAGATCTACAAAAAAGGGTTCTTTAGCCAGAAAGGGCAATGCACATATCAATAGTGCATTGGCTGGGACAGGCAATCCGTAGAAGGTATCACTTTGCCTTTCGTCATTGTTGAATTTGGCCAATCGAAGTGCTGAGAAGATAGCAATCCCCAGGCCCAAATAAGGCATGTAAGAAGAAGAGGAATGAGCCTCTATCATCTTAAACATAACAAAGGCCGGAACCACACCAAACGAAACCAAGTCAGCCAATGAATCTAAATCTTTCCCAATGTTAGAAGTGGCCTTGAGCATGCGAGCTGCAAAACCATCAAAAAAGTCCGCTACACCAGATAAGATCACATAATAGATCGCTTCGTCATATCGACCGTCAAAAATGGCAATCAATGCCACACAACCGAAAAGTAGATTCAGGCAAGTGAGCCCATTAGGAATGAAGTTTCTAATACTCATGACTGTTCTCCGCAGAATGGGTTGGTTGCTTTTTCCTTTCCTATAGTTGTAGAAGGCCCATGACCTGGATAAACCGTCATTTCATCTGAGAAAACAAATAGCTTTTCTTTGATGCTTTTCATCAGAATATCAAAATCTCCTCCTGGTAAATCCGTTCTTCCCACGCTACCATCAAACAATACATCTCCTCCTATACAGATATTTTGCTCCTCGTTGACCAAAACAATGTGGCCTGGAGCATGTCCAGGGGTGAAATACACATCCAGCACCGTATTCCCGAAGCTAATTTTATCCCCCTCATTGATAAAACTGGTTGCAGAAGTAGTTCTATAATCTGTAAATCCATAAGCAGGGGCATACACTTCGACTGATCTCAAAGTCGCCTCATCTTCTGGATGCGTTTGAAGGCCCACGTCATACTTTTTCATCACATAGGCATTGCCCAATACATGATCCACATGACAATGCGTATTAATCAGATGCGTCACCTTCAGACCTTCTGACTCAATAAAATCTGAAAGCTCATTGCGCTCTGTATCTTCATAGCAACCCGGATCTATAATGATGGCTTCTTTGGTCTCATCATAGAGCACATAAGTATTTTCATAAAAAGGATTGAAGACGAAATTGTGTATCTGGATCATAAGAATTAACTATAGTTCTGCAAATTTGACCTAATATTGGTCAAACGCAAAAATCTAGCACATTTGAAAGATTTTCTTATCATCGGTCACGGTCTGGCAGGCGCCATTTTGTCTCACAATTTATTGGAACAGGGGTTTACAGTAGAGGTGCTAGACCAACCCTCAAACAACCATTCTTCATCAGTCGCAGCAGGTCTTTACAATCCTGTGACCGGACGTAAAATGGTCAAAACCTGGGCAGCGGATCATCTCTTCCCATTCTTAGAGCCCTACTATAAAAAACTAGAAGCACAGTTGGGTGCTAGCTTTCTTCGACCGATTGGCATCTACCGTCCTTTCTTCAGCTATGAAGATCAAAATGATTGGGACATGAAGCAGTCCGAAGAAAGTTATAAACCCTTCATATCTAAAATCCATAAGAAGGGAATTGAATCTTACGATCTCCATGATGAATATGGAGGCCTACAGCTGGCCCAATCTGGGTATGTGAAAATTCCAGATCTGCTGGAAGCCAATAAAAAAAGCCTAGTCCAAGAAAACAGCTACCAGGAAGCATACTTTAATCCCGACAAATTAGAAAAAACTAATGCTGGCTTCAATTACATGGGCAATGACTACAAGGCAGTGATCTATTGTAATGGACTCAGGGTGCTGCAAACAGATCATTTTGGCTGGCTACCCATGAAGGGAGTAAAAGGAGAAGTCTTGGAGGCCAAAACAGCACATCAGCCTGAGACCATTTTGAATCGAGGGGTTTTCATTTTGCCTACAGATCATGACACCACTCGCATTGGGTCCAATTACCAAAACCAATTTGAAGACTTGCTCCCCTCCAAAAAAGGGCAACAGGAAATCCTAGACAAATTGCAAAAGTTGAGTAGAGCCAAGTATGAAATCCTTAATACTGTCGCAGGCGTTCGTCCTGCGACAAAAGACCGTCGGCCAATCATTGGAAAACACCCCGAATATGAACATATTTATGTTTTCAATGGGTTTGGATCCAAAGGTGTTTCGCTGATCCCTTATTTCGCTCAGCAATTCACTGCCTTTTTAAAGGAGAACCAACCCCTGTGGGATGAGGTAAACGTATCCCGGTTTTACTCTTCCTATGATAGCCAGTAAATCACCATTTGAATGAGAAAGATTCTTGCACTTGCATGCTTCACAATTTTTGCCACTCAGGTTTTAGGTCAGTACAAACCTCAGACCTTTGGGCAGAACCGTGTGCAGTACAAGGAATTCGATTGGTATTATTATTCCACAGAAGACTATGACATACACTTCTATAGTCAGGGTGAAGAATATGCCGAGCTGGCTTTAGATTATCTGGAAGAGGAATTCGAAAAAATAACCGACCTCATCGGTTACGCTCCCTTTTCCAAAAGTGAAATATTCATCTACAACTCTCACACAGACTATCTGCAAAGTAACATTGGAGTTGGGTCGCCGACTTTTACTGTAGCAGGAGAGACCAAATTCGTAAAGCTTCAGGTAGAGATTGCCTATCCGGGCAACATGCTCGACTTCAAAAAGGAACTGAAATACAAAGTCTCCAAAATGCTACTAGAGGATATGATGTTTGGTGGTAGCCTGACAGAGATGTTCCAAAGCAACTATCTATTAAATCTACCCGAATGGTTTATAGCTGGTGCCATCAACTACATATCCAAAGGATGGGATGTGGAAATGGACGACTATGTGAGGGACTATTTGCAGGAAAAAAAGATTAGAAAATTCTCCAAACTGGAAGGAGAAGAAGCCGCCCTTATAGGGCAGTCTGTCTGGAACTATGTGGCAGTAAAATATGGCCCTAGTAACCTTAGCAACATCCTGAATCTTACTCGAATCATCAGAAATACCGAACATAGTGTCGCTAGTACTTTGGGCATGTCCTTTAGGCAGTTTATGTATGAATGGGCAGAATACTATGGCGTTCCAAACGAAGAACTGAACGATAGCTATATAGCACCAGAGAAAAATGATAAAGTAATAGGAGTTACTGGCAAAGTGACCAAACTAACCGATGTAAAGCTGAGCCCCTCGGGTCAGATGATGGCCTACGTTCAGAACTACAAAGGCAAATACAAAGTCATCATCCGTGACCTGAACAAAGGAAAAGAACAGGTAGCCCTAAAAGGCGGTTACCACTCGATAGATCAGGAAGTGTCCTACAAACTTCCTTTGATAGACTGGATCAGCGACTCACAGCTAGGCGTAGTTCAGACCTGGTATGGGCGAAATTATCTCGTGACCTACGACATCCCTACGCGATCCAAAAGGAGAAAATCGATGACTCGATTCAATCAAATCAATGGGATTGACTTTAATGACAATGGAAAATTAGCCATCATTAGCGCCGATGTAAATGGTCAGACAGATCTGTATTTGATCAGTATGAGGAGAAATGCAGTGAAAAGATTAACTAAAGACAACTGGGACGATCTATATCCTAAATTCATCCCTGGTACAGATGCATTTGTTTTCAGCTCTAACCGAAATACCGATACACTCAATATCACCTCTCCAGACATCAACGAGATGCCAAGCCTTCTCAATCTGTTTGCCTATGATCTAGACACTACTGAAAATGTACTCTACCGTCTAACCAATACCATTAGCAATGAGATTTACCCCGTCCCTTTAAATAAAGATGAGGTGTATTTCTTAAGTGATTTGAAAGGTATAAACAACCTCTACAAGTATGACTTTAGAGATAGCCTTTACCATCAAGTTTCCAATTATAGAACGAGCTTAAAGGAATATGATTTAAACCCAAACACACAGGACCTGACATTTTTGATGCTCAATGATGGTAAAACCAGAATTTATCTAAATGAAGAGTATAATATTGATCAAAGGCTCTTCACTCCACCCACCTTGCGTCATCAAGTACAACAAGTCGAATACATCAGGAAGAAAAGAGAAGAAAGAGTTAGAAAGGAACTAGAAGAAGAAAAAATGAGAGAGGACAGCCTTTCTAACATTCAAAAAGTTGAACCTGACACCAGCAACATTGACCTCAATGAGAAAATTATCGATACGGACAATTATGTATTTGAAGATGAACCATCTCAACAAGAAAAGCCGGAAGAAAACGAACAGCGTTTTTCTTTCCTTTCCATCTATCAGAAAATACAAAAAGAACCTACTGTAACGGGTCCATTGCCTTATGAAACTAGCTTTACGGCTGACAACTTAGTTACCTCAATGGTTTTTGATCAATTGAGAGGATTTGGCTTTTTAGTAGAAACTCAGATGACGGATGCACTCGAAAACCACAAGTTCAATGGTGGTTTTCTGGCCATCATGGATTTCAAAAGTGGCGATTTCTTTGCCCAATACGAATACCTCAAGAACACCATCGACTTAAGAGCAAGATATGATCGAAAAGTCATTCACCACGAGGGATTCAATAATAACAATCAAGCAATTGATCAAGAAATACTTCAGAAGTACAAAATGAATTCCTTTTCGGTAGGAGCAGCTCTCCCGATATCTGTTTCCTCCAGATTTGAGGTAGACGGTTTCATGAGATTCACCAACTATTACAACGTGAATCCGGATGTGCTGGCACAAGACAGTGGCTTACCAGATCCATTTATTACAGATGCCAAGCATACATTTGCTGGAATCAAAGCCGCTTGGGTGTTTGACAATACGCTAGTCAATGGCTTGAACCTATTTGAGGGTATGCGGGGTAAAATTTCTTTTGAGCACAACCAAGCCTTAGATGACAATAGTAGAAGTTTTAGCGATTTTAAGGTAGACTTGAGGCGCTATCAAAAAATCCACCGAGAGCTTATTCTAGCCTCAAGAGTTTACTATGGAGCCTCTTTTGGTAATCGACCCAAAACCTACATGCTAGGTGGACTAGACAATTGGATATTCAACAAAAGTGACAATAGCGAACAAGTAAACTCCCCCCTTTATTTCAGCAACTTTAAAGACAATACAGACATACTCTTCACTGAATTTGTGAACCTCCGAGGCTTCAATTACAACAGGTTCTATGGTGAAAATGTACTCGCCTGCAATGTCGAGCTTCGATTTCCAATCGTAAAATACTTTACGAGAGGAACCATTAAATCTAATTTCCTCAGAAACCTTCAGTTCATAGGGTTCTACGATATAGGTTCGGCCTGGACGGGCGTTTCTCCATTCAATGAAGAAAACACCGTCGACACCAAAATCGTTAAGAGAGAAGGTTCTCCATTTGAAGCTATTATAAAAACAAGTAGAAACCCCTGGTTACAGAGCTATGGAGCTGGCGTGAGAACGGTACTAATGGGGTATTACTTGAGATTTGATATGGCCAAACCAATCGAGGATTATGCGATTGGCGACATGAGATTCTACCTGTCTTTAGGATACGATTTCTGATAATCACAATTAATTGTTGCAAGAATCAATTAAATGGCAATAATTCATGATTTTTGCACATGACAAAATCGATGACAGGTTATGGAAATGCCAATTTCGAAAACGATGAATTGGCCATCCAGGTAGAAATCAAAACCCTGAACTCTAAATTTCTTGATATCAATACGAAGGTTCCCAAAGAAATTTCAGCCATTGAAAATGACCTCCGAAAAATCATCTCGGATCGCTTACTAAGAGGAAAGGTCAACTTTAACGTAGAATTGCATGTTAAATCTGGAACCAATCAAGCCCTAAGAATCAATAGGGAACTGTTCGAGCATTACAAAAAGGAAATTCTATCCGCTACCGAAGGAATGCAACTCAGTGATGCAGACATACTGAATAGCATTTTGAAATCCAGCGACATTTACGAACAACCTCAGAATAAAAAAGATCTGATCGACAAAGACACTATGGAGTCTTTGGTCAATCAAGCGCTTGACAAGTGTGATGCATTTCGCCAGCAGGAGGGAGCCTCTGTAGACAAAGCCATGAGGAGTTTCGCTACAAATATCCAAAATAGCCTTGAGCAAATTAAAGCCAAGGACCCTGAACGCATCGAACAACTCAAAATCCGAATCAATGAAAGCCTAAAAGAGCTGAGCTCGAGTGAAATGGCTGATCCTAATCGATTCGAGCAAGAACTGATTTACTATATCGAAAAATTAGATATCTCCGAAGAGATCGTTCGATTAGAGAATCATTTGCAGTTTTTTAATACTACACTTGAGGAATCAGAATCACAGGGAAAAAAGCTTGGATTCATCAGTCAGGAAATGGGCAGAGAGATTAACACAATCGGTTCAAAAGCCAACAATTCAGATATTCAAAAGCTGGTAGTAGAAATGAAGGATGAGCTTGAGAAAATCAAGGAGCAAGTGCTGAATATCATCTAAAGCCAACAAAAAATCGAAGGCACAAAAAAACCCTGAAAGGATTCTTTCAGGGTTTTTTCATATCAATATTTGTAACCTAAACTTCTTCTTAGCTCAATTTGAAGGTGATAGGAAGAATCATTCTTACTTTCACCGCTCTACCTCTTTGCTTACCAGGCTTCCATTTTGGAGCGCCTTGTAGAACTCTTACTGCTTCTTCATCACACCCAGCTCCAATACCTTTGATGGCTTTCACCTCGGTAATCGATCCGTCTTTGTCCACAACGAACTGAACGAATACTCTACCTTCGATACCCATTCTTCTGGCTTGGTTAGGGTATTTCATTGACTTACCTACATACTTGTAGAAAGCTCCCATACCTCCTGGAGGTGCTGGTTGATCTTCAACAATGTCGAAAATTTCATCAGCAACTTCTTCTTCTGGCTCTTCCTCAAAAACGATATCTTCAATTACCGTTTCTTCCGTAATCTCCACGTCAAGCTCTACCTCAATCTCTTCTTCGATTTCCTCTTCATCTGGAACCTCGATGATCTTAGGAAGCTCGATTTTTGGTGGTGGTGGAGGGGGTTGCTCCGTAGGAGGAATCTCCATAATATCTTCAAAATCATCTTCTACCTGCCCAAGGTCCACCAAATCACCCTCGTCATAAAACCTCCACTCGAAGGCAGTAATAACGAGAAGCAAGCTGATAGCCAAACCGATGTTGAAGAACATACCGGCTTTTCTCTCAAGGGCAATCTTCGGGTTTTTCTTTACCTCCATGCTCCTATATTTAAAATTTTCTCTAATTCAATTAACAATAAGTAACGTCAAATATAATAAACTGGGATTCATTTCCATATTTATTGTTTCATTTTCCAAAACTTTGTCAAAAAGACTGCAGATAGGCCTCCTGCCAGATCAGCGGCAAAGTCCGCAGGGTCTGCACTTCTCCCTTCTACAAAGAGCTGCAGAATCTCAGTCAGGGCTGCAAATGCCACAATAGCTGCAAAACTGGACAGCATTGCTTTTTTGACCCTTTCTAGACTGAATATGGACAAAAATAAAAGGGCCGCCCATATAAAGAAGATACCGAAATGTGCAATCTTATCATGATATGGAATCAAATGAATCCAGCTTTCTGACCCATCTGATTTACCCAGCAACAAAAATAGGATGGTACCTGTCCATCCTATTAATGCAAATCTTATATATCCTCTAGAAAATATCTTCAATTACTTTCCAATTAACTCTTTGTATGCTTCGGCAGAAAGCAAATCATCTACCTCGCTCAAGTCTGATGCTTTGATTTTAATCATCCATCCATCTTCATATGGAGATGAATTAACCAGTTCTGGTTCGCCTTCCAATTCCTCATTGAATTCCTCCACAGTACCAGATAAAGGCATAAACAAATCAGAAACCGTTTTCACTGCCTCTATCGTTCCAAAAAGCTCACCTTTTTCTATCGTTTCACCTTCCGTTTCGATCTCCACATATACAATATCACCTAATTCACCCTGAGCAAAATCTGTAATACCTACTGTTGCTACATCTCCCTCGATGCTCACCCATTCGTGATCGGGTGTGTATTTCAAATGATCGGGAATATTCATTTCTGACTCTGTTTTGTTTAAAGAATAATTTAGTGCCCAAAAATAGAGCTTAATTTCAAGAATTTTTCATCCTGCAAAAGATAATACCCTACTACTCTGCCAGGCTGAATCGAACCTGAACTCCAAATTGAGAAGATGACCTATTATACGAACTTGATATCCTTGGTTCATTGATGTTCTTCTCGAAATACATCGTCAGGTTCAGTCGCTGACTCGCTACATAACTGATTGTTGGTCTTACCTGATAGTTCAGGTTACCATCTGTGATGGTATTCACATCATCCATCTTACGTTGAACAGTTTTAGTATCCCTAACAGTAAATGTCATTCGCACTTGGATTTGATTCTCGACAGTGACGGTTCGGCCTTTGATTTTGAAAGGGAATTTCCAGTTGTCCTTTGTCAAACCTACATCGAAAGAAATGTTGTTGCTCTTCATCTCAGTCAACTGAGTATTGGACAAATCAAATCGCAAGGTCCTTTCTTTGGCGTAATCCACCTTGGCAGTAAACATGCTCTTCGTACGTACACTGACCCCAATCAAGGGAGAAAATCGCTCTACCACGTCTACCTGGCTAATCTGATAAACAGGAACCAAGCTGTTACCATTATTAGCATCCTGGGCAGAAGCCATTGGATAGTCCAGTAGGTTATTAGTCAGGTCCAAAAGATTCTCATCACTATACCTCAGTGAATTGGTATAGTTAGAAATACTAAAACTAGAAACATAGGCATGCGTGAGATTGATATATGAAAAGACATCCTTCAAACCATTTAGCTTGCCTAGCCCTGCATAATCGACTCGCCAGTTGGGAACTGGAATCTTGGGAAACGGAAGTAAATTTACAGAAGCTGCACTTTGATCAGTATACGCAGCTATAAAAGCGGGAATCAACACGTCCTGAGAATTACTGGAGTATTCACCATTGGGATTCCTATTATCCTGTCTGGCTTTAATTATATCCCGGTTCTCCTCAAACTGCTGAAATACTGACGAAATGTTTTCTCCTTTGTCTTTATCAAAAGCGGTTTTTATCGGTAAAAAACTTACTGTATAACTTCCCGACCTAAGAGGTGAAAGAGATCTAAAAATACCAGAATCAGCATCATATCTATGAATTTCTGAATATTCAGCCCTATTGTTTCGTTTGGCATCCACTTGAATCCTAAAATCTTTGAAAGGCTCAATAGAAGCTCGAATATTCAGATCCTCAGTCCTGCTTTGTTCGAAGGAATCGGAAAACTCACCGTTCTTGACCAACCAGTCATTTCTAGCAGCACGATGGCGAATCTCTGGGTCCTGGCTACCCATTATAAAATCCCATCCAGGTGCAGCAAAATCTCTATCCATCCCAACCATATAAGGGGTCGGCAATATACCTGGCAATGTGGTGGCTTCTCTGACACCATAGGTCACATTGATAGACCTCAGCGCCATAATCAATCGCAAAACACCTTTGAAGGCGTCTACTCCACCCGTAGTTCTTACCGTATCGTATCGACTCGTTCGTGATTGACGTGGCGGACGATTGATGCTGCTGAGGTACTTTGACTTATTGTAGAGCTTCAGCATGTCTATTTTTCCAGTGACATCCTGGGTACGCTGATTTTCCAGAATATTACCAAACTCCTCTACCTGATCCACGTTGCCCCCCGTCCAGGTATAGTCCACCGAATATCTGTAGTCTGCACTCATCCAGTCGGTCAATGGCAACTTATCCAAAGGCAGACGGTAATTGAGACCCACGCTTTGATTATAGCTCTTGATACGGCCGAATCTCTTGATATTACTCCATATAGAATCTCGCTTGACATCCGTATTTATGTCTCCTTCTGGCTCATCGATAATTGCCCGGGCAGTGGCATTGTAGTTCAAACTGAGATTCTTAAATAAACTCCACCTGAGATTATAGCTTCTGTCAAAAGTGAAAAACTTCTCATAGTTGGCCTTAATCCCATCGGTTGTTAGATCCGAATTGCGAAGCTGCGTTCGTTGGAACCGTCTGTCCATTCCTGCTCTGAAAGAGAAACTATTGGGTAGTAGGTTGAAATTAATATCCTTGATCAGCTGCAAATAAGGACTCGAAAAGGCCTTGACATTTTTGAATGGCTCAATAGAGGGAAGACTAGTAGAATAGTTATAAGTCAATCCCCCAGAGTATTGTTTATTGATCCGCTCAGCAGTGTTAACATTTGAGGACTTTTGTTCTGAAAAAGCATAATCGAAGGTAAAATTCTCAATGTCATAGATGTGACTCTTCGCGTCCTTTTTCACTTTCTCTTTCCGGACATTGCTAAAATTGATACTCTTATTGGTGGTTTGAGAAATCACCTTTTCTCTGTATTCATCCTTTTCTTTTTGAGTATCAAATTTATCCAACGATGCATCTAGCGGGACATCATCATCTAGAGGATCATATCGCGGTGTGGAGGTAGATTTTGACGTACTCACAAACATCGGAATCTTAATACCTGTCTCTGCAGGAATCAATTTGTCAATGTTCACATTGGCAGACATGTCATAGTCGAAAGTCTCTTCTCTGGTTCTTTCAGAAATGCGCTGCTGTATACCTCCAAACCCAACCGAAGTATAGCGGGTAGAAGCATTGACCGTTGCAAAATCAGCCAGTTTCACATTAAGCTGTGCATTAGCAGCCCAACCTTTCTCATCATCAAAATCGGTCAATCGCAACTCATTCGCCCATATACATACCGACTTATCATCCCCATCATTTGAAGTAGGATTTCTTACCCCTATCATCATATCTGTCACCCCACTAAGTTTCGGATTACCTATGATGGAGATTTTATATTTTCCATTCAACGACTCTCTTGTATATCGTCTGGTTACATCATAGTTATCCGCATTTCGAGCAGATTTTACCGTATACAATTCATTGAGCGCCAAGTTGATTTCGTTTTCTTCTGGCCAAATATCTCGTGCCGTATAAGTACCAAGCCCGTCTGGAGTCACCTTAAGTGGAACTTCAATTTCATAATAGTTTTGAGTTTGATCGAATCCAAGCCTCAAAAATCCAGTCACTTCATCATCCAAAATCATTTCACCCTGACTGGCCTCCGCATGGAAAAACATCTTGAGCTTGCCATAATTGATCATGTCTAGATTGAGCGAAGTTTTGTAGACTGCTCGAGCATCTCCATCCTCCAGATCCTCTACACATACTCTCAGCGACTGTTCATTGATTCGACGACTAATCCCCTGTGTATTGTCACGGTCCCTATTGATACCAGGAGGCACCAGATAAGGAGGACGACCACCTGCTGGCGAACTGTTTTCTTCTACTCCCACTACTGAAACCTCAAAATCAGAAGAACTCACTTCAGGAATTTCACCAAGATCAGGTTCTGCCAAATCATTCGCATATTTTCTCCACTGGCTGGCCACCAATTGAAAGCGATTCATCCTTAAGACTACAGGAGAAGTCCATCCTGTCATGACCATTCGTACATGACGCATGGCCTGTAGGTTTACCTCTCCTACCGCTGTCCCACTGCTTATCGGTATTCTAAAAAGATACCAATCTGCCTCCCCACTGATATCTCTTACCTCATCGATCACATAACCCTGCCCCGGGACCAAAACAGAATTGTTGATATCTATTTCATATTCATAATACCCTTCGGTTCTAGTCAGTTCATTGTCCAGATTGATATCCTCTCTCTCTGGGATGTTCGTAGCGCTAGTGCTCCCAGATGAGCTAGGGGAGTTCCCCTCATGCCCATTATACTTTTTATATCTCGCCAGTATCTGTACATCCGATTCTGTATAGGATCTGTCCAAATAATGAACAAAATCATCTCCAGAAATATCATTTAAAACTCTTTGCTGCCCCAAGGCATTCAAGTTATTCAACACCCCTTGATCCATGAATTGTGTGAAATAATCCTCACTATTGGAGTCCAAACCATCCAAACCCACATCTTGATTTTCTCTAGCAGAGCTAGAAGCATCAAAGGCATTAGTCAACGGCTGCTGTGTCGTTATTCTTCCCCAGTCTGTATATTGGGTGTTTTGATCTGAACCATCAGATGCTAAACCGTTTTCAAAAGATCTAATATCATCCTCCAGCACATCTTCAGAAACATCTCCCAATTGAATAATCAGCTTACCTGTTCCATCACCATCTTGATTAGGCTGTGGGTTTCCATTGCCATCATCGATTGGGTGATCTGTAAAAGGATCCATTAACCAGAACTCGATGTATTCTACATTATTTGCTGTGAAATCCTGATTAGTAGGCACCGGTCGGGTGATAGCTCCAAAGTTTCTCTCAGGGTTTCTCAGAAGACCATCTTGAGTCAAGTCACTGGTATAATTATAAGGACCCCGCTCCCTTGGAAAAAAGGCCAGGTCAAAAGTCCTTTCTGGAATATTCCTTATGCCCAGATCCTGCTGCTTAAAAATGTCCTGCGCATATACGGGCTTTACATAGTTGTTGGCCAAATCTTCATCTTCAATATTTCCAGGTCGAGCGTTGGTATAGAGCGTATTATCTATGGTATACCATGCCAGTTTGGCTCTCCTGAATCCGGCTCCTAAAGTGGTTCCATTCGGATCGGTCTCTTTGAATTGCTCAGGAGCGGAACCGAGATACCAACCCTGATTGCCACCCATTAGACTAAAAGGAGTTGCAGCACTTTCAAAATCATCAACATAGGCCGTACTCTCACCATTTACCACATTGGAAGTGCCTGGAATTAATTGGGCAAATTCTCCATTGAAAGTGACAGTTGAATTCTCTTTGGTACTGATCAGTGGTACAGCATCTACAATCTTGGTAATCAAACGCGAATCCTGCTGATAATTCACATCAAATCCATATTTGGTATTCTTGATGGGTTCATTGCCCATGCTGTATCGTGAAACCCCTCCAGTACGTTCGCTTAGGTGAAGCAAGGTGGCCCCTACATTGATTTTGTCACTAAACTCATACTCCAGGCGTGTTCCAGTTAGCCATTTGGATCTGAAACTGAAAAGATCGTCCGTCTCATAACTAATGTTGATCGTTTTGCCAGAGTTAACTACCCCTTGATTGATTATAGTTACTGAACCACCTCCAATATAGCTTACAGTATAATCAAGGCCTTCGGTGAGCACTGTCCCACCAGCTGTTACAGTAATCGAATTTTCAGCTATGTTGAATGCATTAAGGTTATACACCTGCTGACCACCCCTAGCTCCTCCACCACCAGCTACGAATTTACCTTTGAGCAAAAACTTGTTTTTGGCGGATACCTGCTCTGCCAAAGTTTGCGTTCGATCATACAGCTCACTATAAACATACTTGTCCTTGAGATTCTGTTCACTGGCAGTAAAGACGGATTCTAAATGGGAACCGAAAGGCTCTAGAACTGGAAAAATCACATTGCCGAAATCCTCATCAAAGGTGACATCAGGTATAAAGTCAAAATTACCATCGGGTTGATTGTCACCATTCACATTCAGCTGATCCAATTTTAATACTTCGATCAAAGGAATGTTATTCGTGTTCTGCCCTTCATTTAGGTTAGGGGCATTGTAGTTATTGATATCATCACGATAATGCACCTTCAGTTCAAAGCCATCTTTACTGATACGAGAGCCTCCCAAACTGTAAATGTTCCTCATCATCAGATCCCAAAGTGGAACATCCGTCTGGGTATTTTTTGCTGGTAACAAAAGCTTCAGAATAATCAAATCCTCATCTGGTCGACCCTGATAGTTTTCCGAAAGCTCCCCTACCTGAAAGGGTTCAGGGGCACCATTGTAGGTGTATTCATAAGATACCGCCAATACTTCCCCAGGTCTCAGCCTGCTATTCAAGGTCAAATAACCAAACTGGTCATTGAATTTGTACTCGGTGGCATCCAGCTTCCTCACACTGGGTCGAGCCTCATAGTCGCGCCCTTCTTCCATACCAAACTGAGCGGCCAGATAATCAGCAGCCGTGGAAATATCTCTGATTTGATCCTGCCCCACCAGGTCAGCAAAAAGATTGTTTGCCTCATTGTCGTTTGGAGAGGTGGGATCAGCCGTTATACCCGTACTATTTCCAATGCGCCTTGGTTCCCCTAGATCAGATAGCGCCAAAATACCCCTAAGTCCGGTAGTTTCGGTTTGCTGCTTGACCACATACACTTCCAGTCTTGAGACCTTCACACCCGACACCACTCTTGGTATATTCTTTAGCCATTTCTCATAGTTGTCACGAAAAAAGTGGCCTAAGAAGAAGTGGCGATATTCATCATATTCCGAGGCACGGATTGTAAAACCACCATCTCCATCACCATCTCCATCCACTTCATAGCCATCCTGAAAGCTTTTGGTTTGGGCACTTCCCTGCTGACGAGAAGCCAGGGCCGTTACCGACAGTTTACCAAACTGCATTTGAGTTTTAACTCCAAACAAACTCTGCCCGCCAGTCATCAAGGAGTTTGATATAGGCATACTCACATTACCTAGTTCAATTTTTTTGATGATATCCTCTTCATATCCTGTGTATTCAATTTTCATGTTATTCTGAAAATCGAAGGAATTGTTGTTGTCAAAGTTGGCCGTCACAGCTAATTTCTCTCCTACCTTACCCACGATATTCATGGAGATTTGCTGGTTGTAATTGAATCCTCCTGTGCGCTGGTTTCGGACAGGTACTGCAGGATTCTCGATCGTTTGCCAGCGACCGCCAAAATCCATATTCACAAAACCATTGGGCTGAATATCTACGTAGTTACCACCAAAGATTCGGTCAAAAACAGGGCTGATGTAAATTTTGGGAATCAATCGCCTGCCACTCACCGGGCTTTCTCCATCCAGTCCTGCCGAACGGTCTTTCCAATACTGCTTCTTGATTTGGGCATCTTGATACTCCTGAAACTGCTCAAAGGTCATGGTGGACCTGGGACGATAATTCAAGGCCCCCACCTTTTCCTGAATGGTGTAATTCATACTTGAATCCATCTCTACCTCTAATTCTAGGTTGGATGGACCATCCATCAATAAAGGGGACGAACTCTGAGAATTGGAAAATGGGTCTCCGTATCTGTCTCTTTGCTGGTAGGTCGGTCGAAAGCTCGGTTCATAGCCTTGGCTCTGTTGGGTCGAATCTGGAGGTGGGTTTTGCTGGGCCAAAACAGCCTGATTCATCAGTAGTACACCGATGAAAATCACGAGAAAATATATGTGGAGACTGACCCGATTCAAAGTCTTTCAGTATTGCGTTTAGGACCTTTTCAACGCTAATTTAATTAAATCCTCCAGACCTAATTCTTCTTCAGCATTTTTCAATATTTTCTCTAGTGTTTTCTCTGCCACAGCTTTGGAGATTCCAAGGGTAACCAGAGCCGCCAAAGCCTCTGATTTTACGCTGCTTTCCTTCTTGAGTGAAAGTAGAGGTCCTCCACTTTCAAGTTCTTCTTTGGACATTTTGTCCTTCAGTTCCAGGATAATTCTCTGGGCAGTTTTTTGCCCGATTCCCTTCACGCCACTGATCGTTTTCACATCTGCATTGACTATAGCCGAATGCAATTCTTGTGGAGATAAAGAAGAGAGGATCATCAGGCCTGTCGAAGGCCCCACTCCTGATATAGAAATCAACTGCTGAAATCGCTTTTTCTCATCCTGATCAAAAAAACCATACAGCGTCTGCGCGTCTTCTTTTACATGAAAGTGGGTGAAGATGTGTGCATTTTGCAAGTTTTTGATCTGTCCATAAGTTAAAAGGGAGATATTGACATGATAGCCAATACCTCCATTATCTATGATGACATAGGTGGGATCAATTTCCACCAGTTTACCTTCTATATACGATATCATGTTCTGCCCTTAGACTCTATGGCATCCACCGCAGCAATGGTCGCCATATTAAATATTTCTCTCACTGAACTTCCCCTCTGCAGCACGTGAACAGGTTTGTTCATCCCCATCAGCACTGGGCCAATCGCCTCACTAGAGCCGATTTCCATCAGTAGCTTATAGGCAATGTTTCCTGATTCCAGATTTGGGAAGATCAAAGTATTGACTCCTTTTCCATTCAAACTGCTGAAAGGATAGCTCTTCGCCATCAACTCAGGATTCAAAGCCACATTGGCCTGCATCTCGCCATCGATAACCATTTCCGGCCATCTCTTTTTCGCTTCTGCTACAGCTTCTGCCGCCTTTGTTGGTGTTTCTCCCTTGGCTGAGCCAAAGTTGGAATAAGACAACATGGCCATCCTTGGTTCGAAATCGAAGAACTTCACCGCACGATTCGTCAATTCTATGATGTTGAGTAGGGCTTCTTTATCAGGATTCACATTGACAGTAGTATCCGCCAAGAAATAGGTACCCGATTGGTTTCGGATGATGTACATTCCTGCCACACGCTTCAATCCTGGCTGCATACCGATGATCTGAAGTGCTGGACGGATGGTGTTTGGATAATCATTAGACAAACCAGAGATCAAGGCATCTGCATGTCCTCGCTCCACCATCATGGCTCCATAATAATTACGATCTATCATCAGTCGTTGGGCCTCTCTCAAGGTCATGCCCTTTCTCTGACGCTTTTCGAACAACACATCTGCATAGGCCATTCGATTCTCTCTTTCGTGATAGGTATCGATGATCTCACAATCCAGATCCAACTCGTTCTCTTCTATTAGAGCATGAATTTTCTCCTTGTTACCCAATAGGATAGGAATGGCGATACCTTCGTCCATCACCAGCTGTGCAGCTTTGAGTATCGACAAACGATCTCCCTCTGCAAATACCAGACGCTGCAAATCTTTTTTCGCTCTGGAAGCCAATCTAGAAATGATGCGTTGACCCATTCCCAGTCTTTCTTCCAGTTTCATTTTGTACTCATCCCAATCCTTGATAGTGGTACGAGCCACGCCAGAATCTATTGCGGCTTTGGCCACAGCAGAAGAAATACTCGCAATCAGTCTTGGGTCCAGCGGTTTCGGGATCAGATAGTCCTTACCAAACCTAATGGTTTCAGATCCATAGGCTTTGGTCACAGCATCCGGTACGGGCAATTTGGTCAGTTCTGCAAGTGCACGAACAGCCGCCAGTTTCATTTCTTCGTTGATCGCAGTGGCTCTCACGTCTAGCGCCCCACGGAATATGTATGGGAAGCCCAAAACATTGTTCACTTGATTAGGATGATCCGAACGACCGGTGGCCATTACTACATCTTCTCTGGTCTTCATCGCCAGGTCATAGGCGATTTCAGGATTAGGGTTAGCCAGAGCGAAAACTATCGGGTTGTCTGCCATCGATAGCAGATCTTCTGCAGTCATCACATCGCCCATAGACAGACCCAAAAACATATCTGCACCCTTGACAGCTTCTGACAAAGTAGTCAAATCTGAATCCACTGCATACTGAGCCTTCATCGGGTCCAGGTTTGGACGGTCTTTTTTGATCACCCCTTTGCTATCCAGCATCAGGATGTTTTCCTTCCTGGCTCCCATCTTGACATATAGATCGGTACAGGCAATAGCAGCTCCACCGGCTCCATTTACCACGATCTTGATCTCATCGATCTTCTTGTCCACTACCTCTAGCGCACTTAGCAATGCAGCACTAGAAATAATCGCAGTACCATGCTGATCATCGTGCATCACGGGGATGTTCATTTTCTCCTTGAGTTCTGTTTCTATTTTGAAACTCTCAGGAGCTTTAATATCCTCCAGATTGATTCCTCCAAAAGTTGGCTCAAGGGACTTCACAATCTCGATGAATTTGTCTGGATCCATCTCGTCGATTTCGATATCGAACACATCGATACCTGCAAATTTTTTGAAGAGCACCCCTTTTCCTTCCATTACAGGTTTGGAAGCTTCAGGCCCAATATTGCCTAATCCTAAAACAGCTGTTCCATTAGAAATAACCCCCACCAGATTACCCTTAGAGGTATACCGATATACGTCTTCTTTATTTTCTGCAATTTCAAGACATGGCTCTGCTACTCCGGGAGAATAAGCTAAAGCCAAATCATGCTGTGTCGAAAGCGTCTTGGTAGGACGCACTTCTATCTTGCCCGGTATTGGCTTTTCATGAAAGTCCAGGGCATCCTTTTTTCTAATTTTGCTCATTTGATGAATGGGTAATTGTAATGAATTTCTTTCGTCAGATACCTAGTCTTCGAGACTAGACTTGAATGATTGGAGTACCAGCTCCATCTCTTGCATGAAAACACGCTTGTCACCTCCTGGATTGAACACAAACGCCTCCAGGTAATACAATCTTTTTTGCTTTTCGTCTACAAAAACATAACTCACAAAAGGCCCTCCCGCTGATATGTCGCTAAACTTCCAAAGCCCCCGCGCCTCCTTGGCATACATGCCATTGAAGTTGACCTCTCTGACCACTCCCATGGTGTCTTGAAGAGTCATGTAAATTTCCGGCTTCTGAATGTCCCTCATATAGGTCGAAGTGATCTCTTCTCTGAAGGCCAGTACATCTTCGAAAGGCTCTTGGCTATCGAAAGGCCTAAAATGTACAAAAACATCCTTTTCCCATTCTGGATCCAGCTGGCGAATCCAAACAAAATCTTTCAGGCCCTTAGCTACCTCAAATCCATAGGGTATTTTCATCGTAAAATCATATTCCTGTCCCAGTCGCTTTTCAACATTTTTCTCTCGGACTTTAAACAATTTACTAGCGATACGGTCTCCTTCGGCTTTCGTGAAATAGTTTTTAAGAATTTCCTTGTTGTCCGAAATATGATCGATCAACTGATCCTTAGTTTGACCAAATAGGTGTAGGACGGTTTGATCCTTGGCATAAATGTCTTTTTGTGGCAGCATGAAAATCGAAGAATCCGCTTTGATCTTTTCCAGAGACTCGTTGGAGTAATATTTTTCCATCTGAGTCGCCTGTCTTCCTCTTGAATCCAGGGTATGGACAAAGATGATGTTGGTAGCACGTTTAATGATGCTATTGAACTTGAGCGGATTGATATTTCTAAGCTTGAAATAAGGTTCGGTCTGTGGCAATGCTGGCACATACTGAGAATACACCTCCTTGAGTGCATCACCTATCGGGCCACTCCAGGCTGTGGTATCCATCACTACTAAAATAGCATTGGGTTCTCCTCCTGAGTTTGGTAAATAAGCTTTGTCTTCTTTTTTGGTTGTGCCGGTATCTTTTTTCTTATCCGAACAGGAAATGAGTAAAGTGAATGAAAGGCAAAACGTCAGATATGCAAGTAACTTGGACATACTTTTGTGGATTGAGTGAAATATGTTTAGCCGTGCCTAAGTTCAACATTTTACATGTTGATTAATAACTTTTGGCCGGGTTTAATTCGAGATGAGGTCAGGTTGTTAAGCTTTTTAATTTGTTCGATGGATACATCTCCGTACAGCTTCGAAATACTCCACAAAGAGTCACCAGATTGCACCAAATGATATTTGCCTCCAGCTATGATTTCAGTCTTTGGTTCTGCTTGGGCTGGAGTTGTTTTAGCGGTGTAAACATCCTTAGTACTCTGGTTATAGTAGGGCATCACCCAGATATCGAGTCGCTGACCCACACGAATCATATTACTGCTTAAGTTATTCCATCTTTTGATGTCCGAAACCCGAACATGATAGCGCTCCGCAATACTGCCCAGGACATCACCACTTTGGACACGGTACACTTGTCTTTCCCGTCCGTAAGTTGAACCAGGCATGTTTCTGGCAAGATATTCTAGTTCCTTTTTACCCACTTTGGAAGCTGAGTCAAGAATAGCGACTCTCTTCGCGCGGATGGAATCAATCAAATCCACTGGCATTTTCAGTGGATAATTTGTAACCCCATCAGGCACAGCTCCTCTGATGATCTGTGGATTTAGGGTTAATATATCATCAAGACATACATTGATTTGATTGGCCAGCGTCTCCATGTGGATGTAATTGCTCACATGCAAGGTGTCATAAGCCATCATGGCTCTTTGCTCGGACTGTAGGTCCACCAGGTTGTGCTCATCCGCATAGTTGACCACATAGATCATGGCCACCAGCTGTGGCACATAAGATCGCGTCTCTCTAGGCAGGTAGGGATAGATGTCCCAAAAAGTTCTTTTGTATCCAGATCGACGGATGGCTTTTCGTACATTGCCCGGACCAGTATTGTAGGCCGCCAATGCCAACTCCCAATCGCCAAACATGCTGTAGAGCGCCTTGAGGTAGCGTGCGGCAGATTCAGTGGATTTCCATGGGTTCATGCGCTCGTCGATGTACCAGGACTGATCCAGCTTATAGGCCTTTCCGGTGTAAGGCATAAATTGCCAAAGACCACCGGCT
Source organism: Reichenbachiella ulvae (assembly GCF_025833875.1). NCBI lineage: Bacteria > Pseudomonadati > Bacteroidota > Cytophagia > Cytophagales > Reichenbachiellaceae > Reichenbachiella > Reichenbachiella ulvae. The sequence continues at coordinate 3,896,788 of NZ_JAOYOD010000001.1, forward strand.
CCTACTCTGGAGACGGCATTAGGATTCAACCCTGATTCGATGATGGCCAAATATTTTAGCTCATCAGGCATGCCTTTTTCGGCCAGCACTTGTTCGAATATGGGGAAATACAAATTCTTCCTGGCCAGCACCTCACGAGTATATTCACGATCCCTCACAGTAAAGTAATCAATGAAAGAAAAGACTCTTTCGTTGAAGACCAGCGGGAGATCCTTTTCTAAACAAGACAGCCTGTCCTGCACCAATTCATAACTCACATCCGGCAATTCTTCTACCTCAGTCTGAGCCCAGGATGTAGTGCTTAGTACCAATAGTAAGGAAAGAATAGCAAGTACGTGCTTATGTGTCATATAATGTGATCTTGTAAATATTTGGAGAAAGATAATAATTTCTCTTCTTCGAAAGAATTACAAATAACCTGAATGCCTATCGGCATACCGTCTTTATCCGTCCCACATGGGATAGAAATGGCCGGCATTCCCGCCAAAGAGGCCTGAACTGTGAAAATGTCTTCTAAATACATTTGAAGTGGATCGCGATCGTGGCTATTCAGATCAAATGCAGGAGTAGGTGTCGTAGGCATGATGATGAAATCATTGTCAGCGAAGAGCTGCTTCATTTCATCTCTGATCAAACGTCTCACCTTTTGTGCCTTGGTATAATAGGCGTCATAAAAACCTTCACTCAATACATAAGTACCCAGCAATATTCTTTTGATCACCTCCTCACCGAATCCTTCGCTTCTCGATTTTTTGTACATCGATTCGAGATCCCTGGCATTTTGAGATCGGTAGCCATACTTCACTCCATCGAAACGTGACAAGTTAGCACTCGCCTCCGCTGTTGTCAGGATATAATAGGTCGGCAATACATATTTGAGGAAGTTGAAGTCCATACGGTTGACCGTATTGCCTTCAGATTCCACTTTAGCAAACACCTGATCTACGGCCGATTTGATCTGTGGATCGATAGCCTCGTGCGAATTGATGTTGTCGAAGGAAACAACTTTGAATTTTTCGGACCATTCTGGGGCCTTGGAAAATGCAGGCACTTTGCTTTGGCTCGCGGTATGATCGTACTCATCCGCTCCTGATACTACCTCTAATACCAGCGCCGCATCATCTACCGATTTGGACAATATCCCCACACAGTCGAAAGAACTGGCATAGGCTGTCAATCCATGTCTTGAGATTCTGCCATAGCTCGGCTTGAAACCAATCACTCCACAAAAAGCAGCAGGCTGCCTGACCGATCCACCTGTATCAGAACCCATCGATACCAGACACATATCAGATTGAACCGCTACAGCAGATCCACCAGAAGACCCTCCTGGCACTTTGTTCTCTCCTGCTTCGTTTTTGACCGGACCGAAATAGGAGTTCTCATTAGAAGACCCCATGGCAAATTCATCACAGTTGTTTCTACCGATGATGATGGCATCCTCCTCCAGCATGCGCTGTATCGGAGTGGCCGTGAATTGCGATTTGAAACCTTCGAGAATTTTACTGCCGCTTTGCAGGCTGTGGTCCTTGTGGCAAAAGACGTCCTTGATGGTCACTACCATTCCTGCCAGGCGTCCAGCTTTGCCCTGATTGATTTTTTCCTGTACCTCTTTAGCCTGAGCCAATGCCTCCTCTGCATATACCTCTGTGAGGGCATTGAGAGAAGGGTTTTTTTGCTCGATGTTGGACAGGTAGCCTTGTACGAGTTCGGTGCAATTGATCGTCCCAGCGTCCAGGTCGGTTTTGATCTGGGACAGTGAATGGTAATTCTTCAAAACTTATTTCTTGTCCTCGTCCTTGATTCCGTTGTCTATTTCGTCTTTGATCTCTTTAGATGCGTCCTTGAATTCTCTGATTCCTCGACCCAGACCTTTGGCCAGTTCTGGAATTTTTTTGGCTCCAAACAACAACACGATGACCAAAACGATAATCACCAATTCCCAGCCTCCTGGCATACCAAATGCCAATATTGAATTTGTCATATACTTATTAGCTTTTATACATTGTGCAATGCAACTGCAAAGATAGCCATTTAGAATCAAGATCAATCCGGACCATCCATTTTGTTCTCATGAAGTACAAATGCTTACACTTGGAAAGAAAAATGATCTAAAACAGCGCAGACACGTATCCCATTTATAAAACATGAATCTCAATCAGGTAACTCTTCCCTCAATAGATCCGGAAAACTCCGTACGCTTCTATCAGCTGCTAGGTCTCAGACTGATCGTAGATGCCCTCCCGCGCTACGCACGGATGGAGTGTCCCGACGGAGCAAGCACCCTCTCTATCCACCTGGTGGAGAAATTGCCTCAAGGCGAATTGCCTACCCTCTATTTCGAAACAGAAAGGCTCGACGAAGAATACCAAAGACTCAAAGAAGCAAAAGTGAACTTTGATCTGGCCCCTACTGATCAGAGCTGGCTCTGGCGAGAAGCCAGGCTGAAAGACCCGGATGGCAACCCTCTCATTTTATTCTTCGCAGGAAAAAACAGAAAAAATCCGCCCTGGAGAGTCGCATAGGCGGATTTCGAAAAATACTTCATTTTTTTTCGAACCCTGAGAGAGGCGCACCGTAATAATGCTTGTTGCAACATATAAAGTTGTTACAACAAATAAACGATAAATCAAATATTCAAACTAATAGCATCATGTTAAATACACTATTATCACTCATCACAGTATTCACTCTAGGTAGTGCCGATACTAAAGACGTAAAAGTAACCGAGAGCACGATCAAATGGGAAGCCACTAAAGTAGTAGGTGGTGGACATGAAGGTACCGTCATTCTCAAAGAAGCCGATCTCAAATTGAAAGGGTCTGAATTGAAAGGTGGATCATTCGTAGTAGATATGACTACCATCAACAGTACAGATCTAGAAGGAGAATGGAAAGACAAATTAGATGGTCACCTGAAGTCTGACGATTTCTTCAGCGTGGAGAAAAACCCAACTGCCAAATTCGTAATCACGAAAGTGAAAAAAACCGGCAATGGCAGCTACGAGGTAACTGGCGACATCACCATCAAAGGAAAAACAGAAACTATTTCCTTCCCCGCTACACTTACAGAATCTGGTGACAAGGTAACTGCCGACGCTACCATTACGCTTGACAGATCAAAATTCGACGTAAGATACGGATCTAGCAGCTTTTTCGACGACCTGGGAGACAAAGCAATCTCTGACGAGTTCAAGCTGATCGTATCGCTAGTAGCGAGCAAGTAATCAAAGACCTACCCAAAATGAAATCTCAACCCTGATGCAGCGCATCAGGGTTTTTTGTGTGCCAGCACAAATCGGTCGCATTTCCTCTTTATAGCTATAATCCCTCCAAGGGTTATTCCCTTAGATTTCTCTGTCCCGACACTAAAAACCTTTGTAGGGTTTAAGCCTATGACCTTAGCTAGCCTCTGCCTGATCCACACCAAACGGTTATCATTCGTTACTTTTAGACCAGTTCCATCACCCATCTCCAACGGTTTAAGGTTTAATCGTGTCTTTAGAGTGGTCGTACGCTAGAAACTAAAACTCATTTGAGATGAAAAGAAAAATAGATCTTTTTGAATGGCTTAAAGGGAAAGCCGCCATATTGATTTTGCTAATGGGAGTTTTCTCTTTTGCTTGTGAGGAGCAGGACCAACCAGAATGTGTAAAAGGCAAAGTGATTGGATATCAATCCTGCTACAATGTGAATTTGATTCAGGTGCTTTCAGGCAATTTGAAGGGAGAATCCATTAAATTGAAAGAGAAGGATTTTGATAGGGTTATCCAGTTTCCTGGAGGAGTTTTGCAAGACTCTGTTATTTACTTCAATTATGAATTTTTTGACCCAGATAAGGATGAAGATTTTACTAATATTATTTGCCCAACCCATATTGCTCCACTTGGAGTGCCAATAATAGCAATCACCAATTATTCAACCTCAAACTGTCCTTTGAACAATGAAAAATAGATCTTTTGAATGGCTTAAAGAGAAAGTCACCATATTGATTTTGTTAATTGGCTTATGTGCCTTGAGTTGCGAAAACCAATCTCCACTTAACTCGGTTTCCGAAGCTGATGTTCCTGCACTTATTCTATTCGAGGGAGATCCTGCAGTTGACGGGTGTGGATGGTTAATACATCATGAAAATACTTCTTATTCTCCAGTGAACTTACATACTGATTTTCAACATGATAGTCTTAAAGTTATCTTAAGTTATAATGTTTTAGAATCGACTTGGAATTGTGGTTGGAGAGAATTCGGGTATGACGAAATTGAAATATCTAAAATCAAAAGACATTAGACTTTAAGATTATAAAAAAACGGCTTATGAAAACTCTTAAGACCATTACGCTAAGCCTATTGTTCCTCGCCGTATTAACAACAGGATGCGAAAATGAAAGCCTAACACAGAATTGCGAAGGAGACAACGCAGAGTTTCCTGAAGTTTTCTATTCCGAAGAATTGGCAAGTATCCCTTGTGGACTTCAGAGTGTCGAAAGCGATAACAAAGAAGTAAATCTTGTCATAACTAATCAGGCAGATTTGGAGAAATACTTCACATGCCATGAACAGCTTCCTGAGATTGATTTTAATAAGTATTTCATTTTGGCAGGCAGTTACACGCATCATCAATGTGCCCTGCTAGACAGCCAGAGCGTATCCATTTGCAATGGACGAATTGCTTACAATGTTAATTTGCTTGAGCAAGATTGTCAGGCTATTACTTCTGTATTCTATGCAATTGCAATAGAAAATAAATACAATAATCTCCCTGTTGATTTCAAAATTCAATTCAAAAACTAAATGGTCGCATTTCCTCTTTATAGCTATAATCCCTCCAAGGGTTATTCCCTTAGATTTCTCTGTCCCGACACTAAAAACCCTTTGAGGGTTTAAGCCTATGACCTTAGATATCGAACAGCCAGACCCGCACCAAACAGTTATTTATCAAAACACTTGAATTTTTACTTAATACTCCGTATCATCGTGACTGTCGACAAATAAACCAACTGACTTTGGTGCTATGAAGACCCTTCTAGCGATAGCACAGTGGAGTAGCGATCCCCTTCAGTGAAAATGCATGTTGTTTCAGAGAAAAATAGGTAATAGATACCACGGCATAGCGATGTCCAGGGCTTCAGAGCATGTCGAGTATCGAGTTTATTTTTTTAACTTTTTAATCAATTGAAAACATGCCGATTAAATTTAATGTAATCGAACGGGGACAACCCGGAGTGGCCGGAGGTGGCCAAAAGAAGTACTATGCCAGTGCCAAGATGAGTGGCGAGCTGGACATAGACCAACTGACCAAATCTATCGAAAGAACCAGCACCGTCAATGGAGCAGACATAAGAGCCGTGCTCTACTCTCTGGTAGAAGTCGCCTCTGAGGAGCTGAGTCGCGGCAATATCGTGCGCCTGGGAGATCTGGGCAGCATGCGTGTCTCCATCAGTAGTGAGGGTCTACCCACCGAAGAAGAAGTAACGGCCAATGCCATTAAAAGCAGTAAGGTACTCTTCACCCCTGGCAAGCGACTCAAGGAGATGCAGAAGGTGCTAGAGTACCAAAAGGCCTAGTCCTCAGTTTTATAAGTATAGGATTTTTTTCTATGCTTATAAAAAGTTAATCCTATAGGCATAGAAATTATTTTTATGCCTATGGGATTCTGGACTTATGCGCATAAGATTTTTTTCTCTGCGCATAGGTTTTTCGAATCGTGCAATCTGTCATTAAAAACATGGAATCATAAGATAAAAGCGTTGTACTTGATTTTATGTTTTTAGAACTGGATTCGTTACTTTTAATCTACTCTAATGGTTTGATTTTCAACGTAAACCAATTTAACACTCCTAGGCGTAGAACGGTGACTATTCCGAAAGGATGAATAATGTTTTTGAACATGTAGACCCCAACAAGGTAAATACAGGTCTACTAAAAGAATATGGCGTGCGCTACATGAATATAGAGATGCTGGACGGTAGTCTGAGCACAGACAATGTCCTGGACATGCGCTACTATCGCAAACTCTACTCTTCCCTCTACAGCATGCACATCGGCAGCCAGCTATCAGGAATGGACGAACCCGGTAGCCTCTTCGACCTGATGAGCCAGCTCAAAGGACAGCACGAAGGAAAAGTCTTGATTTCAGTATTATACTATGATTACAATGCCTACAAAAGCAATGCCCTGAGCATTTCTAATTTGAATTGATTTTTAACAAAAAATAAAATGTACCTTGAAAAATTCACTTTCCATCTTCTCACTCATACTTCTCCTGGCCATCGCCAGCTCCAGCTGTGAAGAAGACCTGCCTACAGTCACCGATCCTCAGCAGGCAATTCTTGGTAAATGGGAAATCATCGAAAATACTTTTGGACCTGTAACTAGTCCTTCGGGGTACGATGAATATCTGCCAGATAGCGTGCGAATATCTTATAGCTATGAAGATGAAACTTTTTATTATGAAAAGTATTGGTTTGAGGATTCACTATTAATTCGAAGCTTTGAATTTATAGATGCCTATGATAATAATGATACTACCGTGTTTAATCTGCCGTACAGGTATGAATTTTTGAACTATAATACATTAAAGCTGGAGCTTCAATTTCCTGCAATGAATCCTATTCACATATATCAACGCATAAAGTAAACCACTATGAAAAGTTTATTAATTTTCTTAATAACATTTGTCAGCTTCGTTCTATGCCAGGCACAGGATAAAAATGAGCAGCCTGCTATACACAGAAAAAATAGCGGCACCATCAGTTCTGTTAAATTTTCGGGTTCAGAGAAAGACATACCTGAATCTGCCAATGCCTTTTTCCAAAAATACCTAAAGGCAAAACCTGATGACAGTTTTGCCAAAGTTCCGCACCAATCCAAACGCGAAGGGTATGTGCATGAACACTAATAGACAATAATGCCGAAAATTCTAACGAACTAGAAAAAGAAGCAGAATCTAACTCGACTAAACTATCGGCTTCCTACAAAGTAGTGTTGTTCAACTCTACCCAGAAAAAAGTTTACCCAAGCAATTTCAAAAAAGAAAGCAACATCAATACGAGTCATTTACCTGAAGGACTTTATTTTTTAAAAATCAGCCAGAATGGTAATATAGTTTATGAACAAACTGTGATAATACAATAATCAAAGACCTACCCAAAATAACATCTCAACCCTGATGCAGTGCATCAGGGTTTTTTATTTACCCTTGTGGATAAAAGCCGCCTTTTGATTAGCTTAGCTCAATTATTAAATATTCGCCATGAACCATACAAATCGCAGAGCATCCCTGGGTATCATCATGATTGTGATCGGGATCTTATTTTTGCTCGACAATCTCCACGTCATAGACTTTTCCATCCCGCGCTACTTGTTTACCTGGCAGATGATACTGGTAGTCATCGGTATATTCCAGTTTGCCACGGGCAACCAAAGAGGGGGTGTGATTTTGATATCATTGGGTGTTATTTTCTGGATTCCAGACTATTTCGACATCAGCTTTAGACAGTATTGGCCTGTCTTCCTGATTGCGATCGGACTCAGTTTTTTTTTCAAAAGTCGGACCGGAAAACTCCGCCAAAACACTGACTCAGACCAAATAGATCATCTCGCCGTACTCGGCGGCACCAACCAAACCATCAACAGCAAGAAATTTGCGGGAGGTAAAATCACTTCCATCTTCGGTGGAGTAGAGTTGGATTTGAGACAGTCTTCTCTAGAGGAAGGCCAAGCGATGATCGATTGCTTTGTAACCTTCGGGGCAGTCAAACTTTTCGTGCCTGACGACTGGGTGGTCAACTACGAAGCAACTACTGTTTTCGGTGGATACAAAGACAAACGTGCTCACAAACCCACAGAATACTTCGGTAATGTATTGACTGTAAAAGGTCTCGTGCTATTCGGTGGAGTAGAGTTGATTAGCTAGTAGCTATCAATAAATGGTTAATAGAAAATAGTTGTGTAGCCAGATACTTTCACGGCCCGTCTATCAGCCATGATATTGACGTCTAAATTTGTTTCGTACAGAATGTAGGAAGAAAGTAGAACTGTCCAATCTAGCGGATAATGCCATGGATAGATAAGCCAAGTTATGAAGCTTTTTGAATTAGTTCAGTTAATTCGGTAGTAAGCCGGTTAAAGTTATTTTCTCTGTATCGCCAAAGGTTTAGGCCATACATGTCTTCAGCTAGATCCTCAAAAGTTTCAACTCCTTTGATTTTCTCCTGAGTAATTAATCTTGGAAAGGCAAACCTGAGTATTAAGTATGGAATACCAATCAAAAGAAGTATGTTCATTGCAATTATGTCGAATCCAAAAAGTAGATATTCTGGGTTTGAGAATAACAATGAAGCCATAAAGGCCAACCAAATAAGTGTTGAGAATATTACGATAAAAAAGCTTGTCTTCGATATAGTTCTGTTGGGAAGAGTGAGGTCAAGTTGTTCACGAATTTTATTTTCATGAGAGCTTGAATAATAGCTAAGGAACTTCTCTTCATATATACTATCTGTATCCTCAAAGTGAAGTTTTTGAGTTTTGAAGTAGTTACGTAAATGTTCTAAAATAAGAAATTTAAGCGTTGGCCAAAGGACTCTGTTATTCAACGCTAGAATCTCTACAAGTTCATCAATGCTCTCAAAATCGTGCTTTGCTAGTTCAGGGATTTTTGCAGTTAAAATATAAAAGTTTGGTTGCTTCATTTGGTGAGAATCTGCCTCATAACAGATCTGTAAAAATCCTATTCACTAATTTCTTATTAACCATTAACAATTCTATCAATCCAGACTGATAATCACCGTCTTTACTGGAATGATCATGCTCCACATGGCGATGGGCGTATCTTCTGGCAGGCAAGTTTCATAGCTTGGGTCTTTCGATTCCACTGCTACGGTGTACAAAACATATTGGTCATCCATGCGCTGTATGGATGGCTTGCTATCCATTTCATTTTCGTAATTGTACTCATAGGCCTCAAAGAGTTCTTTTTCCTGCTTTGTACGAAAATCTGTTGCAGCCAGGCCCAAACTGATCTGCCCACCGATTTTCTGATTCAGCGAATCCAGATACTCACTTTCTCCTTTCAAAATAGTCGAGCAATCCAACACACCCTGACTCATGAGTGTATCAATTTGAAGATATAAATTCGCCCCATATTTTTCGGAAGCCATCACCACCTCTACATCCGTAAACTGTCGAATTTCATGCGTCTTGATGATGTCATTGACATTGGTCTTTTGCTCCCCCTCTAATGCGGAACATGCCCCCAAAACCGAGGCAACCAGAAAATATATCACTCTGTTCATGTTGCAATTTATGAATTGTACGCATTTTTTGCGGTGAGCTAACGCAGCGAATACCTGAAATATTGTAGCTTTTTCTCGTCCTTACTTTTTTTTCCATTATTACTGGCTATTTTTAGAAACCTATGATGAATAGCCCTGATCTTAACGAACCCAACCCTCATATACTTAGCAGGGAATTTCCGGTATTGGTTACTGGAGGAGCGGGCTACATGGCATCCTGGCTGGTCAAGTACCTGCTCGAGGATGGCTACAAGGTGAGAGTGACAGTTCGCAAACTCGACGATGAAGATCGCTACCGACATCTGACGAAAATCGCAGAGAGGTCTAAGGGTAGTTTGGAGCTATTCGAAGCAGATCTATTAGATCCCGAGGCTTTCAAAAACTGTATGAACGGCTGCAACATTGTATTCCATACAGCCTCCCCTTACAAAACGAAGGGTATCAAAAATCCACAAAAAGAATTGATCGATCCTTCTTTTGAAGGTACTCGAAATGTCTTGAATGCTGTCAATAAAGCACACTCGGTACGAAAGGTGATTTTCACCAGTGCCATCTCAGCCATCTATGGAGATGCTACCGACATCAAGGGTCTGGAAGTAGACGCCTTTACTGAAGCTTATTGGAATAAAAGTTCAAATCTCAAATATCAGCCGCTGGGATTTGCCAAAACCGTAGCAGAACGGGAAGCCTGGAAAATCCACGATGAACAGTCTCGCTGGAAAATGGCTACCTTAAATCCAGCCCTTTGTATCGGCCCCTCTCTTACGACCTATAGCATGTCAAGAAGTTTTGATTTTATCCGTCAGCTAGCAGATGGGACATATGAAGCCGGCGTGCCTGATCTGCAATATGGATTGGTAGACGTACGAGACGTAGCACATGCACATATTTTTGCCGCGCAAGATGAATACGCTACGGGCCGCTTTATTTTGGCTCATGAAGTCAAATCCATGCTGGAAGTTGCCACTATTCTGAGGAAAAAGTTTGGTGATAGCTTCCCATTCCCTACCAAGCTGCTTTCCAATCGTATGCTTTACTTCTTTGGATTCACGAAGGGACTCAGCAGAAAATTCGTAATGGAAAATGTAGGGAAAACGCTAAAAATCGACAACACCAAAAGTCGACACGAGCTCGGCGTGTACTACAAACCTATCGATGAAGCAGCCATAGAAATGCTAGATTTCATCGTCGATTACAACATGCTCAAATAACCATTTGACGCCTAAGCGACCATTGGTAGAAAATAGCTGCCGTTGGTATGGTACTATCGGTCGTTCATACAGCATTTAAGAACCCGCACTCTTCAATTATCGTCCTCCTATTAACAACTATGTTCAATGAAAGACGGTTGGATTTCTAATTATTGCAAATAGACTTAACTTTGCATCCCGTTAAACAATCCGCCTTTTATCTGACAATAATACTAAGAAATAAAAAGGAGGATGATTCGCAAGGTTATTTTAGGCTGGATTCTATTGATAGGAATGGGAAATGTATGGGCCCAGTCTGACACCACTCAAACGAAAGTTTATACCACAGCTCAGTTACAGTCAGAAATTGTAATCGATGGGTTACTAGACGATCCTGCCTGGTCTCAGGTAGATTGGGGAGGAGACTTCATTGGCCACAGACCCGAATACAACGTAGCTCCTAGTCAAAAAACGCAATTCAAAATCCTCTATGATGCCAAATACCTCTATGTAGGGGTTCGCTCCTTTGATACCGAGCCAGATAAAATCGCTCGTCGAATGTCTCGAAGAGATGGATTTGAAGGGGATTTTGTAGAAATCAATATCGACAGCTACCACGACAAGCGCACGGCCTTCTCCTTTTCTGCCTCGGTTTCGGGAGTGAAAGGGGACGAATATGTCTCCAACAACGGCAGCAACTGGGACTCCACCTGGGACCCCATTTGGTACCTGAAGACAAGCATCGACGAAGAAGGCTGGATCGCCGAGTTCAAAATTCCACTCTCCCAATTGCGATTTGCAGACAAAGAAGAACATGTCTGGGGGCTGCAATTGACCCGACGTTTGTTCAGAAAAGAAGAACGCTCCACATGGCAACCTGTGGATCCAAATGCGCCTGGATGGGTTCACTTATTTGGTGAATTAAGAGGCATAAAAGGAATAAAACCTCAGAAGCAATTAGAAATCATGCCCTATGTGGTAGGCTCTGCTGAGACCTTTAAAAAAGAAGAGGAAAACCCTTTTCGAGAGGACGGCTATGAGCTAAATGCCAATGTAGGTGTGGATGCTAAAATCGGAATCACCTCGGACATAACTTTGGACTTAACAGTCAATCCTGATTTTGGACAGGTAGAGTCCGATCCTTCTGCCGTCAATCTCAGTGCTTTTCGACTTTTCTTCAGAGAGCAGCGCCCCTTCTTTCTGGAGGGTAGCAATATCATGAGTTTCCGAACCAGCGGTGGGATCAACAACCTGTATTATTCGCGACGCATAGGAGGCAAACCTCAAGGCAATGCTGATGCTGATGATGTAGCCTATATCGATGCGCCTAACCAAAGTAGAATTTTGGGGGCTGCCAAAATCACCGGCAAAAATGCCAAAGGCTTTTCATGGGGTATCTTGGAATCTTTTACCAATCGTGAATATGCTCAGGTGATTGATACCCTCGGAGATCGAAGAAAAGAAAAAATCGCTCCCTACAGCAACTATCTGGTGGCGCGTGCTCAGCAGGACTATGGGGATGGCAAAACGGTAGTCGGCGCCTACTTCAGCAATGTCAACCGCTTCAACAACAACGAAAATGGGCTGGAACTGCTGCACGACGATGCACAATCCGGAGGAGTAGACATCAACCACAACTTTGCCAACCGCAACTATGGTTTTGAGTTCAAAGCCATGGTCAGCAGAGTCAATGGATCAGAAGAAGCGATATACGAAACACAAACCTCAGCTGAGCGCTATTACCAGCGCCCAGACAACGACCACAGATCAGTAGATAGCACATTGACCACTCTTTATGGTTCGGCAGGTACGTTGGCATTTGGCAAGCGCAGTGGCAACTGGCGCTGGACCATAGGCAGCAACTACAAATCGCCGGGTCTGGAACTGAATGATGTGGGTTTTCTGGTCCAAACCGATATCATTAACAATTGGGCATGGACCCAATACCGTATCAACAAGCCAACGAAGCTGTTCAGAAGTCAACGATACAGAGCATATATAGAATCCAACCTGGATTTTGGAGGTGTCACCACCAACAAAGGTGGAGAAATCAATATGAACTGGGACTTTCACAATCTCTGGAGCGCAGGCACCGGACTGTGGAGACAAGGCAGCAGAATTTCCAATGCTGACCTGAGAGGGGGGCCTTCGATCACCTATCCTGGAGGATTCAATTACTGGTACTGGTTTGAAACCAACAGTAGAAAAAAAATAAGTTTCAGTTATAACAACAGCTACTACTGGGGAGATGAAGACTTTTCGAAGAATGTCAATTTTAGATTTTCTGTCAACTACCAACCCACAGATGCCCTAAGGGTCTCCTTGTCCCCAAGAGTTTCTCATAGAAGAAATGCCCTGCAATACATCGATCAAATAGAAGATGCCGAACAAATGCACTATCTGATGGGAGAGGTACAGCAGCAAACCTATAGCATGTCTCTGCGCGCCAACTACAACATCACTCCTAATCTTACCATTGAGCTTTGGGCACAACCCTTCATGGCCAGTGGTCAATATCAAAAATTCAAATTTGATAGTGATACTAATGCCGGAGAGTTCGAAGACCGTTTCCTCGACCTAAACACTCAATATGTGTATGATGAAGATCAATCTTACTATACCATAGATGGCTACAACGGATTACAATTTGACGATCCTGACTTCAACATTGTAGAATTCCGATCGAACCTCGTGACTCGATGGGAATACATTCCAGGCTCTACCCTATTTCTGGTTTGGTCGAATAATGGAGGGCAATTCGATCGCTCAGAAAAAAATGAATTCAGCGACTTAAGCGCTAACCTGAAAGGTCTGGAATCCACCAATACTTTTCTGATCAAGTATACCTATCGCTTCATCCTTTGATCAAGCGACGGTGGTAGTTGATCTGCCCCAGATGATAATTGAGATGTCCCTGCAGTCGGATGAGAAAATATCCGTACGTCATCGGATGCCCGAAAACTTCGAGGGGGAAATTGGATTCAAGCATATCTTCAGAAAGAGCCTGTAATCCATTTTTTACTGCCTGTCGGGATTTTTCTATTTCCTCAAGCAATTCGGATTTAGAAACATCTTTCTTTGAAAATTCTCCATCTCTGTCTCTTTGGTAATCAGAGCCTCCCATCACAGCCCCAAAAAAATGCTGAAGATTTCCACAAAGATGAACTATGAGAGTACCACCAGAGTTTCCAATGGTACCTTCTATCTTCCAGAGCTGAGCGTCACTTTCGTAGGATTCTAGTTCAGTTTTGAGTCGATCTAGATCTGTATTAAATAAAGCCTCAAATGACGTCAGCATGCCACTCATGTTATATCTGGTTTGATCCTGGTGAATTGATATAATTCAGGAATTCATTTTTGTATTTCTCTTCCAGAAACTTGCCACTAAAATGTGCCGTTCCTGTCTTGCTGTTCGTGTCTCCTACTCCTCTGGAAGAAACACACATGTGATTGGCATCTATGACCACTCCTACATCTTCTGTCTTCAATACATCCTTCAGCTCATTGGCAATCTGCACAGTCAGTCGCTCCTGAACCTGCGGACGCTTCGAGTAATATTGAACGATACGATTGATCTTTGACAAACCAATCACCTCTCCACTGGAGATATAGGCCACATGCGCTTTGCCATAGATCGGCACGAAGTGGTGCTCACAGTGAGAGTAGAAAGTGATGTCCTTTTCTACCAGCATTTGGTCATAGCCAAATTTGTTTTCGAATAGGCGTGCCTTCGGCTTGTTCTTTGGATTCAATCCGCTGAACACCTCCTCCACATACATCTTGGCCACCCGACGAGGGGTACCTGCGAGGCTGTCGTCAGTCAAGTCCAAACCAAGAATCTGCATGATCTCTTTGAAATGCTTGGCGATCAGTTCTTTCTTCAACTCATCGTCCATCTCGAAAGCATCTGCTCTAAGCGGGGTATCAAAGGAAGAAGCAAAGTGCTCATCCATTAAATCATCCAGGTTGGAATCAGACGGGGTATTCGACATAGTTTCTTTTTGTTTCATACAATTGAATATTTAAGTCATACTTATCGTCGATTTCCTTCCTCAACAAATCATAGATGACCACTACTATATTTTCTGCTGTGGGGTTCAGTTCTTTAAACTCTGCCACATCCAAATTCAAATTTTTGTGATCGAAGCGTTCAATCACTTTTTCTTTGATCAAATCACTTAGCACCTTGATATCATAGACATATCCCGTCTCCGGGTCAATCTCTCCAGTCACCTTTACGTGCAGTTCGTAATTGTGTCCATGATAATTGGGGCTATTGCATTTTCCGAACACTTGGGCATTTTTTTCATCGGACCAATTTGGATTGTGCAAGCGATGTGCAGCATTGAAATGTTCTTCCCTTATGACGGCTGTTTTCATGAATTATTCCTTATTCAGACGACTTGCGCCTATTCTTTCTTTCCACAAAGTTTGACAAAAAACTTTTAAATCCAGTCTTGTTAAACTTTTACACTCAACACTTAGACGAAAAAACTCAACTTATGTTCATCTCTATAAGAATATTCTACGTAAGAGGGCATTTATAAGCTCAATTTGGCTAATTGTACTAACTTCGTTTTTTAATCCCTGTTGAGGGTTTATTTCAACGGGATTTAGCTCGATTGAACAATTGTTTTACCTATTCACGCTTCGTGAGTTTATCACGAAGATGTTGAATTATCGTCCTGCAATATATGGATTTTGAAGAGATCAAAAGTAGCATCATTAAGTATCAGGAAGATGGCAAGAAACTATTTACCACTTCCTCCTTTCAGACACACAGTATCGTTCTGCTTCATTTGTTGAGCCGAATAGACAACAATATACCTGTCTACTGTCTGAACACAGGCTACTTATTTCCAGAAACGATCGCTTACAAAGATCAACTAGCAGACGAATTTGGTCTTACGATCAAGGACATCAAACCAGATGTGCCCAAGAGTATCCAAAAGGACTCAGAAGGCAAATTGCTTTTCGCTTCCGATCCAGATCTGTGCTGCTATTACAACAAGGTGCAGCCCATGGACAAACTTCTGTCTGACTATGACATCTGGATCAATGGTATCCGAAAAGATCAGAATGCCAATCGTGCCAAAATGCGCGTCGAAGAGCCATCCAAGATGAATACGGTTCGTTTTCACCCCATGCTGGAGTGGACCAACAAGATGATTTTTGATTATATCAAAGAATACAACTTGCCACGTCACCCACTGGATCAGGTAGGGTATAGC